>JBIIED010000006.1:0-34951 GCA_044237995.1 Rubrivivax sp.
GTTGGCGATCACCAGCAGCATGGCTGCACGGGTCACGGTGCGTGCGGCCGGCGAACCGGCTTCGGCCAGCACGGTCTCCTTGACGAGGACGACTTTTCTCGGACTCGGGGGGGTTGTGTGATCGTTCGTCATGCGGTGGGGGTCAGGCGTTTGCTGTGGGCGCACCGGGCGCACCGGGCGCACCAAGTGCACCCGGCGGGAGAGCGGTGACCGCTTCGAATCGGCGGCCCAGCGAGCGTAACCATCCATCGGCGCCGGCGCGAGCCACCATGGAGATGCCAAAGGGCAGGCCATCCGGTCGCAGGCCCGCGGGCAGGGCCAGGGCACACAGGTCCAGGGGCCCGACGCCATAGGTGTAGTGGCCGACCTCGGCGTTGCGCTCGATCGGCGACGCCAGCAGTTCGTCTACGCGGAAGGGGCGGGCGACGGTGGGTGTGACGACGACATCGATTCCCGCCAGCTGGCTTGCGAACCGATGCTGGAGTTCCCGCAGGCGGTACTGCGCTCTGAATGCATCCACCGCGGTGTACTGCCGCGCCCGCCGCAAGATGCCCGCCACGGGAGGCACGAGTGCGTCGGGCAGCCGCTCCAACACCTCTCCGTAGCTTGCCGCGCGCTCGGCAACGAAGGCACTGTCGAAGATGAGCGCCCCGGCTTCGATGAAAGTTGAAAAGTCGATCTCGCACAACTCGCCGCCCAGGGCCTGCAGGCGTTGCACGGCTTGTGCGAAGCACGCGGGGGACTGGGTGTCGCCGAACCAGGCGAGCTGATCGGGAATGGCGAAGCGAAAGCGCACCACAGGCGGCGCGTCGAGCACGATCTGGTCGGCGTCCGGGCGGCTGGTGGGGTCCAGCGCATCAAAGGCGGCAAGGGCCTCCAGCACCCGATACGCGTCTTCAACGCCGTGCGCGAACACCGGGATGCAATCGAACTGGGGGTTGTTGTAGACGAGCCCTCGGCTGCTGACGAGACCCACCGTGGGCCGCAAGCCGACGATGTTGTTCATGGCGGCCGGTACACGGCCCGAGCCGCCTGTGTCCGAGCCCAGGGAAAAACTGACGAGCCCCGCCGCGACGGCCACGCCCGAGCCGGAACTGGAGCCGCCCGGGATGACGTTCGGGTCAAACACGTTCAGGCAGTGGCCGCCAATCGTCCGAGTGCCATTCAGGCCGGTGGCGAACTGGTCCAGGGTCTGCTTGCCCAAGAACAGCGCGCCCGCGTCCACGGCGCGTTGCACCGCCGTGGCAGAGGCACCCGGGTTCCGGCCGAAGCCTGCACAGCCGCAGGTCGTGGGCAGGCCGGCCACGTCGACGTTGTCCTTGACGCCGAAGGGCAAGCCATAGAGGGGCAGGCTGTCGATGTCGGCCCGGCGCTCACGCAGGGCCAGGGCTTGAGCACGCAGTGCCGCCGGACCGACGGTCTGCACCCAGACATGATCGTTGCCGCGCGCAGCCATGCGGCGCAGCACCTCATCGACGACATCGACAGGGTCGAGCTCGCCTCGCCGGTAGGCCGCGCTCAGTGTGTTGGCGCGAAGGCTCAACCGCGCGAGCCGCGGCGCATCAGTCATGCCTCATTCCGGCTGCACGCCGGCGGCCCGGGCGGCATCGCCCCACTTCTTGTTTTCGGACTCGATGAAGCGTCCGAACTCCTCGGGCGTGCCGCCCAGGGGTTCGAGGTAGCTGGCCTTCAGCCGCTCCTGCACGTCGGGCGCCCTCAAGGCCTTGAGGAACTCGGCGTTCAGGCGGGCCACGACCGCAGGCGGAGTGCGCGCCGGCACCAGCGCGCCGAGCCAGCCATAGGACTCGACACCGGTAATGCCCAGTTCCGCCAGCGTCGGCACATCAGGCAGGGCAGGCTCACGCTGCGAGCCCAGCACGGCCAAGGGTGTCAGCCGGTGCTTGCCTTCGCGCAGGTGCGAGATGAAGTTGGCCGGGTTGGTCGCGCCATACTGGATGTGCCCGCCGAGCAAGCTGGTCATCATGGGCCCGGGGCCGGTGAAGGACACGTGCTCGATGGTGAGGTGGCCGCGTTGCTTGAGAATCTCGATGGCCAGGTGCGACAGCGACCCCACGCCCGGCGAGCCGTAGTTGTAGGCGGCCGGGTTGGCCTTGCTGGCTGCGGCGAGTTGCTTGAAGTCTCGAACCGGGGCCGAGGGGCCGGCCAGCAGGACATTGGACCAGCGCACCAGCAGGGTCACTGGTGCGAAGTCATCGCGCTTCCAGCGCAGGCTCTTGAAGGCGAAATCGTTGGTGGCGATGTTGGGCGCCTGGATCAGGACGGTGTAGCCGTCCGGCGCTGCGCGCGCGACGTGCTCCGTGCCCAGGTTGGTGGATGCACCACCGCGGTTTTCCACGAGCACGTTCTGCCGGGTGGACTCCGACAGCTTGGGCGCCAGCAGACGCGCCAGGATGTCCGTGGCGCTTCCGGGTGGGTAGGGCACCACCAGCGTGATGGGCCGTACTGGAAAGTCCTGGGCCCAAGCCACTGCGCCCGGCCACGCCAGCACCAGGGCTGCGACACACCAAAGACGCCTCGAGATCGATCGGCCAGGAGCGGGCATGGGAGCGCCTCATCATCGCCACGGGAAAATGCCCGCTGCGGGGGAATATCTCGGGTCAGCTGGTCTCGAGCCAGCAACTAATTGCTGCGCGAGGCAGGCGCGTGCCGTCAACGCAGTTGTGCGAGCCGCTGCGGCTGCGTCACGCGGATCCCGCCATCGGGTTCCTTGACGATGAGGCCTTCCTCGGCAAAGCGCGCCAGGGACTGCGAGACCCACTGCCGGGTCGATCCGATCATGCTGGCCATGTCGCCATGGCTGAGCCTGGTGCACGAGCCCACCTCGCGCGCAGCGAGCATGGTCAGCAGCCGTGCGAGCCGCACGCGCATGGATTGGGTGGCCAGGAGCTGCAGCAGCGCACAGTAGCACTGCGACTTGTGCACCAGGGCATCGATCAGGGCCAGCGCCAGCTCGGGCCATTGCTGCGCCAAGGCGCGCAGCTGCGGGCCGGGCAGCCACAGGCAGCGCGTCGCCGTCTCGGCCACCGACGTCCACGCATGGCGACCGCCGCCGAACATCTGGGGCGCGCCCACATAGTGACCGGCCGTCCAGTAGCCCAGGGTCAGCTCGCGTCCGTCTTCGGACAGGTAGCAAGACCGCACCAGTCCTTCGTTGATGAGAAAGATTCCGTCGTGATGATCGCCCTGGCGGAAGAGCAGGTCACCGGCCGCGTAATCGCGGCGACGGCCGAGCGCCAGGACGGCCTGCCGTGCGGGGTCGCTCAGGCGGGCCAGGAGGTTGGGCGCAAGCTCGGCTGCGGCGGCTTCGGCGGCGAGCAGCGTGGCCTGCTGAAAGCGCGCGCCGCTGAGCTGGCGGGTCTTGGCTTTGGCAATCATCGCCCGACCATTGTTACCCGGTGGCCCGGCATGAAGCGGTGTGGGAGCAGGCGCTGGAGTGTTTCCTTGACGTGCGCCTGGCGCTGAGGCCTCAGGCGTCCTACAATTCCAAGAACTATTCATTCAAATATTCATCTTGCAATAGATTTGGTCACTGAACTGCACTCAACGAGGGCCGTTGTCGCGCAGACGCTGGAGCGGCAGCTCCGGCTGGGCCCACAGTCGGCTGCACAACTGACTGCGGCGCTGGGCGTGAGCCAGCCAACTTTGTCCCGAGCTATTCATCGGCTGGGCAGCTCGGTCACGTCATTCAAGCTCACCGGAGAGCGCACACCGCGCTACGCGCTGCTGCGCTTTCTCCCGGAGGGCGTGGGCGCGCGCCAGCGCATTTACCGCGTCCTGCGCAGTGGCACCATCGAGCCATTCGCCGACGTCGAATTCCTCGCCGGCGGCGCGACGCTCGAGCGGATGGGCCGGGCGACTCGGCTCTACGCGGGCCTGCCGCCGTACATGGTGTTTGCATCCCCCTCGGGGTTCCTCGGCCGTCAGGCGGCCGAGTTCGCCTCGAGGGGGCGCTCGTCGCTGCCACCCCACCTCAAGGACTGGGGCGACGACCACCGCGTGGTCTACCTCTTCACGCATGGCACCCATCCGCCAGGCAATCTGCTGTTCGGCGAGTTCATGGTGCAGCTGGCCTTGGACAGCATGCGGATCGGGCCGACGCCGGTCTCACAGAAGCGCGAGCACTACGACTCGATGGCCACGACGCTGCGCGAGGCCTCCTACGGCTCCAGTGCGGGCGGCGAGCAGCCCAAGTTCCTGTCGGTGGTGGAGGACGCGGGTCACGTCATCGTGAAGTTCGCCAAGCATGGCAGCCGCATGGCCGAGCTGCTCCCGCTCGAGCATCTGGCGCTCGGGGCGTTGGCGGCTGTTGGCGTGCCCGCGGCCCCGACGCAACTGCTCGCCTCGCAGGACTACGTCTTCCTGGAGGTCCAGCGCTTTGACCGCGTGGGGCCTCATGGCCGGGTGGGCATGCTGTCGGCAGGCTCGGTGGACGACGAGTACTTCGGCAAGCGCGACACCTGGTCGCAGTTCGCGGCGCGATGCGAGCAGGCCAGGTACATCTCCGCGGCGCACGCCCGGCACATCGACGTGATGGCGGCCTTCAGTGAGCTCATCGGAAACAACGACCGGCACTTCGAGAACGTATCGCTGCTCATAGGCGAGGACGGGCAGTACCAGGGCGTTGCGCCGGCATACGACATCCTGCCGATGCGCTATGCGTCCATCGGGGGTGGCGTGGACCCTGCGCTGGTGCCCATCACGCCGAAGGTCGGTACGGTCGGTGCGAATCCGGCCGTGTGGTCCGCAGCGGCCCGCGCGGCCGAGCGGTTCTGGACGGCAGTGCAGACCGTCGAGCTTGCAGCCCCCATATCGAGAGCCTTTCGGCAGCTGGCCAAAACCAATCTCCAGGTGGCCAGGGAATTCGTGCAGCCACTGCTGCCGGCCGGTACGCCGAACTGAGGCCAGGGCAGACCCGGGCGGCGCTGGCGGCCGATCGGAAGTCTTGCGGGGGCACCGAGAAGCCGGCGCTTTCGAACCACTCAACCTCGGCACGCTGCCGGAACGCCCTCCTCCCCCCAGACCGCTCCGCTCAGGTCAATGCGGGCCATGCCCGCCTTCAGTGTCGACGTGGCCAGCCCGAGCGCGGCCACGGCCTTGGGGTCTGCGGTCTGCACTGCGATACCGTGCGCTGCAAACTGGGCGCGCGACGGGATCCACATCCTGATGGTCGACCCCGAGCGCACTTCCGTGCCGCCGGTGTCCTCGTCACCCTTGAACTTCTCCCAGTTCTCCCCTGAGCGGCTGACGACACATCCGGAAAGATCCAGGATCTTGGTGGATGCGCCCTGGTGTTGGTACATCGCCTGTGCGCGCTCGCCGAGCCTGCGCACCCAGGCCAGCTTCCAAGCGGCTCCATCAGACGGAAGCCGTTTCGCAAGGTTCGTGCGAAATCGATCCTCGTCCAGAAGTTCGCTGATCTCGCTGCCGTGATAACCCACGATCGCATCGCCAATCAGCAGGCGCTGCCGGCCGCCCGCGAAGATGAAGTTCGCGCAGGCCGACAGGCAGCAGCCGAGCACGTACACGTCCACGCCGCGCCGCGCCAACACCTCGGCGATCTGCAGCGCTTGGAACTCCACTCCGCCTTCACTCGTGACGATCAGGCGGCGAACGCGGTCGTCGAACCTGGCGGAGAACCTGGCGAATTCGGCCCGCTCGATATGGCCTTTCATCACCAGGGTGGACGCGTTGGCCCGCGTCCAGTCGGCGGCCATGGCCAGGCAGGGCATGACCAGCGCCATTGCCAGAGCCAGCGGCCAGCGAAGGAGGCGCGCGAGCTGTCGAGACCGTGCGGACCCCACGGTCAGCGCCGCTGCTGGATTGCCGCTTCGCGAGCACGCGTGCCGCAAAGCGGACAGCAAGCCGGGCTGAGAAATGGCGTCCTGCACAGTCTTCATGCGACGCGAGCCACCCTCGGACTCAGGCCATGCCCAGTTCGTGGCACTCGCGTGGTTTTCTCCCTGTGCCCAGTGACTTCCGGCTGGGCTCTCCCGGTACCGGGCCGACTCGCCCGATTCGGTGGCGCGCCTTGCAGGCTGCTCTGGCACCTATCCTCCAGAGCCGACCGCACTTGGTCAACGCCCCTGAAGAGGGAAGGGAAAGCACCAGCCCGGGGATAGCGGATGCGCCCGCCGCGGCAGGCTCGGCGCGATGGAGCATGTCCGCCCGAGTCCGCTTGAGCCAATCGGTGGTGCCGGTGGGCGCAACTGCCAGCGTGAGAGCGGCTGCTTGGAAGACGGTTCTGACTGCGTGCAGTTACCCCTGGCGGTTGGTAACTGGCCCGGGCAGCCTCGCCCTACGCCCGCTGGATCAGCTCGATCTTGTATCCGTCCGGATCTTCGATGAAGGCGATCACAGTGGCGCTGTGCTTCATCGGCCCGGGCGGGCGGATGATGTTCACGCCGGCTTCGGCCAGATCTGAGCAGACGGAGTAGATGTCGCCCACGGCGATGGCCACGTGACCCCAGGCCGTGCCGTGCACATAGGGCTCGGCCTGGTCCCAGTTGTGCGTGAGCTCCAACACGGTCGACTGGTCTTCGGCGCCGTATCCCAGGAAGGCCAGGGTGAAGCGGCCGGTGGGGTAGTCCTGCCGGCGCAGGAGTTGCATGCCCAGCGCCCCGATGTAGAAGTCCAGTGAACGCTGCAGGTCTATCACCCGCATCATGGTGTGCAGGATGCGGGTGGGGCGTTCCGCCAGGTCCATGCGCTGGTCCGTGCTGGTCTGGGTGCCGATTTCGTAGTCCATGGAGTGCCCCCCGATGCAGTTGGCCGCGGTGTCGTTCAGCGGGCGGCGATCACGTCGATCTCGACCTTCCACTCGGCCTTCACGAGGCTGGACACGTACACCAGCGTCGATGCCGGCTTGTGGCCATTGAGCACCTCGGCGCGCACCTTCACGAAGGCTGCGTAGTCGGCGCGGTCCACCAGGTAGATGGTGGTCTTGACGATGTCCTGCAGCGTCATGCCAGCCTCGCCGAGGATCGCTGCAATGTTGGACCAGGTCTGGCGTGTCTGCGCCTCGAAGTCCGGACTGGCCACGCCCTTGGCGTCGATGCCGATCTGGCCGGCTACATATAGCGTGCGCGGCGCGTCGGTCAGGATGCCGTTGGAATAGGCGGCGGGCTCGCCGCCCATGGCGGCCGGGTTGATGCGGGTGCTGGTCATGGTCTTCTCCTTGGTGTGAACGGTGTGGGCGGTGTGAGAGGAATGCTTCAGTTGATGAAACTGGCCGAGGGGTGGGCCCGCGGGAACTTGCGCAGGTAGTTGAGGAAGCGGCCGAGCGACTTGTCGGCACGAGTCAACAGGCCCTGTCGGTAATGGATGGTGTTCAAGATGTCCTTGTCCTCGCCCACGGTGCGGCGGCTGACGGCGAGCACGGACTCGAGCTGCTCCGCTGCTTTCGGGCCGGCCAGCACCAGGCTGCAGCTGAACACGGTGTGCTGACCGGGCCGCGGCAGGCCGAATCCGGTGACGTTGCAGCGCCAGAAGCCGTCGTACATGCCCCAGCGGTAGAACACGCTGGTGCCGCGGATGCCTGCCGTGTTCGCGATGGGCACGTCCCCCTGGTGCAGGCCGCGGTAGCTGAACTCGAAGCCCCAGTCGTGCCACTGCACCAGGTCGTGCGGCTCCTCAGTCTCGAACTTGATCTTGTGCACCACCTTCAGGTGTTGCATGTCAGGGGTGTTGGCCGCGAAGACCCAGGGGTCGCAGTTCAGTGTCTGGCCGAAGCGGTAAGCCGTCCAGACCAGCTCGCTGTCCGCATGGGGCAGCTGCGGCAGGTCGAACAAGGGCTCCTCGCCGTTGAACACCCAGATGATCCCGAAGCGCTCCTGCACCGGAAAGAGGAACAGGCAGGCAGACTTGGGCGGTGGATCGCCGATGCCGGTCTTCACGCAGTAGCCTTCGGCGTCGTACTCCCAGTGGTGGAACGCGCACTGCACCCGGCCGTCGACGATCCTGCCCACCGACAGGTCCGCGCCCAGATGCGGGCAATAGGCGCTCATGGCGCGTGGCGTGCCATCCGGGGCACGAAACACCACGATCTTTCCGTCGAGGAAGTTCACGCCCAGGATCTGGCCAGCCACCACCTCGCTGGCGAGGGCCACCGGAAACCAGGATTGGGTGAACACGCCGCCCTCACCCTCCGCGGGCATGCGCAGGAAATGCGGCTTGGGCCGAGGCGTGCGCGCGGCCGTTGCGTTGCCGGGCATGCGAATGCTCTGTTCTTCCATGGGGTGTCTTCCTCGGTCGTCGGGCGGGCGCGCTTGCTGGTGATCAGTGCGCGATGTCCAGGCACAGCCCGGCCAGTTCCGGCGTCACCAGGATCTGGCAGGACAGGCGCGAGCGGGGCGTGGCGCCGGGCAGGCTGGCCAGCATGGCGCGCTCGTCCTCGCCCGGCGGCGGCAGGCGAGACACCCAGTCCTCGTGCACCTGCACGTGGCAGGTGCCGCACACGAGGCATCCCTCGCAGGAAGCCTCGATGTCGAAGCCGGTGCCCTTGAGCGCGAGCATGAGCGAAGACCCCACGGGCGCCTCGAACTCGAAGCCTTCTGCCTCGCAAGTCACCGTCTGAACGGCCGCGCTCGGGTCGACCATCTCAGCCGGCCTCCGACAAGGTGGAACCGGCCGCGTCGCGCCGCTCCCAGAACACCACCCGCGCCTGGACCCAGCGCACCAGGCTGCTGGTGCTGATGCCGATCACCGACAGCGACACCACAGCGGCAAACATGGTCGCCACGTCGAACGAGAGCGTGGAGGACTGGATCAGGTAGCCCAGGCCCTGCTTGGAGGACACGAACTCGCCCACCACGGCACCGATCAGGGCCAGCACCACGCCGATCTGCAGGCCGGCAAAGATGGAGCCTGCGGCAGAAGGCAGCTTGACCTGGCGGAAGACCTGCAGACGCGAGGAGCCGAAGGCGCGGTAGAGCTTGAGCAGATCCGGGTTGGCCGAGCGAAAACCGTAGAAGCTGTTGATGAAGACCGGAAAGAAGCAGATCAGCCCGACCAGCACCATCTTGGAACTCACGCCAAAGCCGAACCACACGATCAGCAGCGGTGCCAGCGCCACCTTGGGGATGGACTGGATGGCCACGACGATGGGCATGAGCGTGCGCTCGATCCAGCGCGACTCGGCCACGATGGCGCCGGCGCACAGGGCCACGACGCAACCGATGCCGTACCCCACGACCACCTCGTACATGGTGGTACCCAGGTGCTTCCAGTAGGTGCGCTCGGTGACGTAGCCGCTCCACAGGGCGACGCCGACGTCGAAGGGGCGCGGCAGCAGGTAGTTGGGGATCTGCAGCCACACGACCGCGCGATCCCACACGACCAGCAGCGCGGCCACCGCTGCCAGCGGCAGCACGATGGATAGAACACGGTCCTTCATGCCTTCTTCTCCTGGTCAGGGGCGGGCGTGCGGAAGAACGCGCGCAGGCGGCTGCAAAGGGCGTTGAACTCAGGCGAGCCAAGGGTGTCCAGCCGGCGCGGGCGAGCCATGGGCACGTCGACCACTTCCACGACCGTACCCGGCCGCGCCGAAAGCACCACCACCCGATCCGCCAGGTACACCGCCTCGGGGATGGAGTGCGTGATGAACAGCACCGACTTGCCGCTTTGCATCCACATCGCCTGCAGCTCGTCGGTCATGAGCTCGCGCGTCATGGCGTCAAGCGCGGCGAAGGGCTCGTCCATCAGCAGCAGCTGCGGGTCATGCATGAAGCCGCGCGCGATGCCCACTCGCTGCTGCATGCCGCCCGATAGCTCGTGCGGATAGTGGTTCTCGAATCCCTCCAGCCGCACCAAGCGAATCAGCTCACGCGCACGCGCCATGTGTGCTGCCACCGGTTGGCCCATGGCCTGCATGGGCACCAGCACGTTCTCCAGCACGGTCTTCCAGGGCAGCAAGGTGGGCTGCTGGAACACGATCCCCACGTCGCGCCGCGGCGCGCTGACAGCCTCGCCGCGGATGGCCACGCGGCCCTTGGAGGGCGCCAGCAGCCCCGAGGCGATGTTCAGCAGCGTGGACTTGCCGCATCCTGAGGGGCCGAGCACCGCGACGAACTCGCCGTTTGCGACCTCTAGGCTCAGGTCACGCAATGCGGTCAGAGGCCCTCGTGCCGATGCGTAAGTGACGGTCAGGTTCTCGATCGAAAGTCGCGGTGCGGTCATGGGGTGTCCGTGGCCAGGGGGTCGCTTCGCGCCGCAGGCTGCCTCAGGGCTTCCAGGCACGGGCCTGGCGGGCCACGACCTGGGGATCGAACTTGTTGTACTCAGGCACCAGCTCATTGGTGTAGAGCGACGCCATGGGCACGTTTTCGTTCGTCACCTCGCCGCCTTCCTTCAGCGCTGCGATGAGCAGCTTCCAGTCGCGGTCGGAGTAGGCGCCCCACTGGCGCGACTCGCCCGCGCGGAAGTAGGTGATGTTGTCCAGGCGCGCCTTCATCACCGTGAGCTCCTTGCGCAGGATCTCGGCTTCGGTGCCCACCTTGGGCTTCTGGTCGGGGTAGTGCTTCCAGAAAGCCCTCAGGCAGCCTTCGGGATTGGCGTCGCAGGCCACGGAGCCCTTGGAGACCGCACGCCCGAAGCGGGCGATGAGCTGGGGGTTCTCCCGCAGCAGCTTGTCCGTGACTTCGAAGCCGTGGCTGGACATGCCCTGGAACTCCTTGGGCACCTCGAGCCGCCGGATGGCGGTGCCGCTGACTTCCAGCGCGGCGTGGGCACTGTCCCAGAGGTTGAGTGCCTGGATCTGGTTGGTCTTGAGGGCCTGGAAGGCTTGTCCGCCGAAGCCCACGGGCTGGAGAGTCACGCCTTTGGGGTCCACCCCGGATGCCGCGAGGATGGCGCGCGTGGTGTACACGTTGCCCGAGCCGAGCGACACCACGCCAATGGTCTTGCCCTTGAGGTCCGCGATCGTCTTGACCGGGCTGTCGGCGGGCACGGCGAGTTCCCAGACCGAGTTGCGCAGGTAGTTGTAGACGAACTTGAGCGGGAAGTTCTGCTTGCCGGGCTGGCGTGCGATGACCAGCGGCTCCATGCTCGCGCCCGAGGCATGGATCTGGCCCGAGAGCAGCTGCGGGATGATCACGCTCGAGCCCGACAGCGGCACGAGCTCCACCTCGAGCTTCTCCTCGTCGAAGTAGCCCAGCTCCTTGGCGAACGCGAAGTTCGCGACCGCAGAGCTGATGGCCGAGGGCACGCCGTAGATGAACTTGTCCTTGGCCAGGGCGGGCAGACCCAGTGAAGACAGCAATGCCACAGCGGCAAGGCGTGCAAGGGAACGTCGAAGCATGGCGGGACTCCTGTGGTGGGTTGAGACGAGGGCGGGGAACTTCATGTGTGGCGGGCGTCGCGCGCACGGCGCAACGCGCGTGCGGTGACAGCAATGACCATGTCGACCTTGCCGGCGTTGTCGCGCAGCGGCAGAGCGCCGTAGACGACCTTGCGGGCTGCGGCGGCGATGCGCTCGTCGGTGAGGTCGCGAGCCGAGGTTGCGGTGCCCGTGGCGAGCAGGGCACGTTCGGCATGCACGGCGCGCATGGGCAGCGGCGACACGCCACCGAGCGAGATGCGCGCCTCACGCAGCGAGTCGCCCTGCCAGACCAGGCGCACGCCCGCGGAGGCCTCGGGGAAGTCGCCGCGCCACTGGGCGTACTTCTCGTAGGCCTGGGTGGCTCCGGAGACGCGTGGCACCTCCACGGCAACGATGATTTCCTGCGCCGACACGGTGGTCTCGCCGGACCATCGATAGAACTCGCTCATGGGCACGCGCCGCTCGGTGCCCTGGCCGCGCACGATCACGGTGGCGTTCAGCGCGGTCAGGGCCGGTGCCAGATCGGCCACGCACGGCGCGGCGCAACGGCTCGCGCCGAGGATGGCGTGGTGCCGGCTGTCTCCCATCACCGCATAGCAGGGGCACGACGCGCCGCCATTCTTGTAGCAGGGCAAGGCGCTGCGGAAGAACCAGCAGCGCTTCTCCTGCGACAGATCTCCCGCCACCGTGGCCACGTTGCGGATCTGGCGCGTGGCGATGAGGTCGGCCGCTTCGCACAGGCCGGGCACGAGCTCGCGCAGCCTCTCGTGCGCCGCGAGCTCGCTCAGTGTGACCGCCGCACCGACGCGGATGACATGCTCGCCGATGGCGATGCCGCCCAGCCCTGCGGTGCGAGAGATGTCGACGACGACCTCCGGCGCATACACGCCTTGCCGGATGCCCGGCTGCACGTCGGTGCCGCCCGCCATCAGCTTGACGCGCTTGCCGGGCGTGCGAAGCAGCTGCAGCGCCTGCGCCACGTCGTCGGCGCGCGCGTAGTCCCAGGTGGTCACGCGCGGCTTGGGTCGGGCGAAGGTCTCGCCGAGCTTCTTCATCGCGGGGAACAGCCCCCGCGGGTAGAGGCTGCGGGCGGCAGCGACCTCCAGGTTGTAGGGGCGCAGCCACGGGCGCAGCTCGGCTTCTTGCCCCTGCTTGCGCCGCAGCGCCGCCAGCATCTTGTGGGGCGTGATCGGCAGCGAGCGAAAGCGGATGCCGGTGGCGTGCGCCACCGCGTTGGCGATGGCGGCCACGGTCGGGTTGATGGACACCTCGCCGCTGGACTTCGCGCCCAGCGGACCGCGCGGATCGTGGGTCTCGACGTAGGCGGTCTCGATCTCGGTGGCCTCGAAGATGCGGGGCACCCGGTAGTTGATGAGCGAGGTGTTCACCGGCCGGCCATGGTCGAACACCAGGTCTTCCGTGAGGGCCATGCCGATGCCCTGCACGATGCCGCCGTGCATCTGCCCGTCGAGCGAGGCCTCGTTGATCACGCGGCCGACGTCCTGCACGGCCACCACCTTGAGCACCTTGACGTGGCCGGTCTCGGGGTCCACCTCCACCTCGGCTGCCTGCGCGCCGAACGCATAGGTGGCCGAGTAGTTTCCGTAGCCTGTCTTAGGGTCCGGGAAGGGCTGATCGAGCTTGTGGTGGCCGTTGACCTTGAGCGCTCCGGTGAGGGCGGCGACCTCGTCCCAGCCGAGGTGCTCGGTGTCGCCGATCTGCACACCGTCGTCCACGAACCGGACGGCTTCGGCCGCCACGCCGCGCTTCGCATGCAGGCACTCGCGCACCCGAGCCATGAGCAGATTCGCCGCGTCGATGGCTGCCGCGCCGGCCATGAAGGTCACGCGTGACGCGGCGCTGCCCAGGTCGTCGGGCGCGTCGTCGGTGTCCATGTGCAGCACGTCGATGGCGCTCACGTCCAGGTCGAGCGACTGCGACACGAACTGCGCCAGCGTGGTGTTCTGCCAGGTGCCGCAGTCGGCGTTCTGCGTGGCCAGCAGGAAGCGCCCGTCCGGGCGCAGTTCCAGGCTCACGTTGGCGAAGTTCCCCTCGGCGTAGAGAATGCCCACGCTCGGGTTGATCATCGCCGCCACGCCCACGCCGCGCCAGGGCTTGGGGCTGTCGCGCTTGTCCTGCCAGCCGATGCGTCGCTCCACCTCGCGCAGGCATTCGGCCAGGCCGCAGGTGGAGATCTCGAAGCCCTGCGGCGTGACGTCGCCCGGTTCGTTGGCGATCTCGATCCGGTAGGCGATGGGGTCCTTTCCCAGCTTTTCGGCCAGCTCGTCGACCTGCGTTTCCAGCGCCCAGATGATGTGCGGTGCACCCATGCCGCGGTAGGAGCCGCCCGAGACCTTGTTGGTGTAGACGAGCTTGCCGTCGAAGTCGACTGCGCCCACGCGATAGAGGTTGGCGGTGCGCTGCCGGACGGCCGACACATAGGCCGGGCCCATGTGGGAGAAGGCGCCGTTGTCTACCAGGTAATGGTTGCGCCGCGCAAGGATCCTGCCCGTGGCATCCACGGCGGTGGCCAGCGTCATGGTCTTGGCGTGGTCGGTCTTGCCGCTGATGAACTCTTCCTTGCGCGACAGCACGATCTTCACCGGCGCGCGCGCGGCGCGCGAGAGCAGCGCGGCGATGCCGATCGGCTCGGGCGCCTGCGACTTGCCGCCGAAGCCGCCGCCGATCTCGATTGCGTGCACGCGTACCCGATTGCGCTCCAGCCCCAGGATGTGCGCCAGCTCCTTGCGCACGAAAAACGGGGACTGCGTGCCGGCCCAGACCTCCATGCGCTGCTGCGCCTCGTCCCACCGGGCCACCACCGCGTTGGTCTCCATGCACACCGGCACCACCACGCCATGGGAGTAGGTGCCCTCCACCTTGTACGCCGCCTGCGCGAAGGCGGTTGCCGCGTCGCCCCAGGTGGCGAAGGTGTGCTGCGCGACGTTGGGTGGCAGGCCCTCGCGCTGGTGGATCACCGGTGCGCCGGCAGCCATTGCCGCGTGCATGTCGTACACGGGCTCGAGCGGCTCGTAGGCGACCTCGATGGCTGCAGCGGCGGCCTGGGCCTGCTCCAGCGAATCGGCGGCCACGGCTGCCACCTCCTCTCCCACGAAACGCACCACTTCGCGCGCGAAGGGGTAGCGGTCCGCGTAGCGCGGGCTCATGTGCAGGTAACGCACGTCGGCCTGCTCGCCGGTGAGGACGGCCCTTACCCCCGGCATCGCAGCGGCGCGCGAGGTGTCGAGGGACACGATGCGTGCGTGCGGATGGGGGCTGCGCAGCATCGCCCCCCAGAGCATGCCCGGCAGCGTGAAGTCGTGCGTGTAGACGGCGCGGCCGGTGACCTTGGCCAGGGCTTCCTTCTGCGGTGCCAGGGCCTTGCCGATGTGGCGCATGTTCATCCGGCCGGGCCCCGCGCCAAGGCCTTGGCCGCTTCGATGATTCGCACGTAGCCGCTGCAGCGGCAGACGTTGCCCTGGAGCGCCACGCGGATCGCATGCTCGCTGGGCGAGGGGCACTCGGCGAAGAGGGCCGACAGCGACATCACCACGCCCGGGGTGCAGAAACCGCACTGGAAGGCGCCGTGGGCCACCAGGGCCTGCTGGATGGCAGACAGCTGGCCGCTGCCGTCTGCCTGGGATTCGATGGTGTGCACTTGCGCGCCGGCTGCCCGCTGCGCCGGCACCAGGCAGGCGCACACGGCGCGCCCGTCCAGCAGCACGGTGCACGCACCGCACTCGCCGGCGTTGCACCCGATCTTGGTGCCGGTCAGGTGCAGCTGCTCGCGCAGCACCTGGGCCAGGCTGTCGCTGCCGCGGGCCTGCACGCGGCAGGACGCGCCATTGACAGTCAGCTCCATCTCGCGCGGCGCCGGGTTCATCGAAGGTTCCCTCTTCGCCAGACGACCTGGCCACCCGAGCAAGTGGGGTGGCATGGCGCGTCGGCTGTGCCTTAGGATAGGTGCACACCCCCTGCGCGTGAAGCCTTCACGGGCTGACAAATAATGGGTCTTGGCATTCAAAAATCTCGGGCTGCCCCCCACACCGCACCGGCCGCGCCGACGGGTTCCGGCGCTGCGCCGCGAGTGACCCGCCGCAAGCGACTGCCGCCACTGAAGGCGCTCAAGGCCTTCGAGGCGGCGGCGCGGCTCGGCAGCTTTGCCCGGGCGGCGCAGGAACTGTTCGTGACCCAGACCGCTGTGAGCCACCAGATCAAGCTCCTGGAGGAGCACCTGGGGTGCCTGCTGTTCGAGCGCCTGGCCAACGGCCTGGCCCTCACGCCGCAGGGCCATGCGATATTCCCCTCGATCTCCGCGGGATTTGAGCATTTCGAATCCGCGATGACGCTCCTACCGCGACCCGCACAGGCGGCCGCGCAGGTGCTGCAGGTGAGCGCGCTGCCTTCGTTCACGCAGGAGTGGCTGATGCCCCGGCTGGTGGACTTCCGGGCGCGCTGGCCCGACGTGGATGTGCTGATCCAGACCGACTACCGGATGGCGGACCTGGCGGGCGACGAGGTGGACGTGGCCATCCGTTTCGGGCGCGGCGGCTTCGGCAAGGACCTGCGGGCCGACCTGCTTTCCACGGAAACCGTCACGCCCGTGTGCAGCCCTGCGCTGCTGAAGCGCCGGGTCGGTGACTACGAGCCAGGTGACCTGGCCTCGTTCACGCTGCTGAACTCCACCGTTCGCATGGTGCACGAGCCCTGGATGTCATGGGACCTGTGGCTGGAGGAAGTGGGCATGGCAGCCAGCGACGTTGCGAGCGGGCCGAAATTCTCGGACCCCTTGCTGATCTTGCGCGCCGCCATGGCCGGCGGCGGCATGGTGCTGGGCCGCAGCATGCTGGTGCACGACCACCTGCAAGCCGGACGCCTGGTGGCTCCTTTCCCGGGCTGGGTCAAGCCCATCCTGTCTTCCTACTACGTGGTCAGCACCAGCGAGAAGGCAAAGCTGGAAAGGGTGTCGGTGTTTCGCGAGTGGCTGCTGGAGACGGCCAGGCGCGAGTGAACCGTCGCGCTGACCTCTTGGTCGGAATCCGCGAGTCGAGCGGGCGGCCCGTCAAGATGCGTGCATGGCGCTACCTGTCACCTGCCGGGCCCTTCTCGGGCTCGGGCTCCTGGCACGACTTCCCGCGTGGGCGGAAGAAGCCACCGGCCGCTGCACCGCCTGCGCCACCCCTCAGCCCACGCCGCGCATCAGCGTCACGACCAGCACCGCCGTGCCCAGGCCGAGGTTCACGGCCACCCAGGCGCGTATCTTCGCGAGCGCCTCGCCTGCGGCGGCCCACTGCTGGCCCTCCACCGCGCGGTCGAGCCGCCTGTACAGCGCGAATCGGATGTGCAGGAAGATCGCCACCATCGCCAGGCCCAAGGCCGTCATCACGGTCCAGGCCAGTGGCATGTCGAAGCTGCCGCCGGATTGGACGACCTGCCTGGCCGCACGGCCGAGCATCCACACGCCGCTGGCCAGGGTGAGCAGCGCGGCCACCAGCACGGCTTGGAAGAAGCGGCCGAGCACCTCGTGCATGAGCCGCAGCCGCACGGGTGGCTCGAGCCTGGCCACCGCCGGTCGCAGGAAGAAGTGGGCGAACACCATGCCGCCCACCCAGACGACGATGGCCAGCACGTGGAGGGTCTTCAACACGGAGTAGAGCATGGGGGTCGGGTTCGCGCAGACGCGCGAGCACAGCAGCAGCCAACAGGAGGCCAGAAGTCTGGCACGGCTGTGTAGAGGTCGACGCCATCAGGGCTGTTCGCGCCGAGACCAGCGCAGCCCGCTCCCGCGCCGTTGCCGCCGGGCCGAGCGTCCGGCCGGGCCGCGCTCAGCGCACCGTGTAGCCCCGCCCATCCAGGCAGGCCGCCTCGGCACGGCGCAGCACGGCGGGGTTGCCCCACGCGCCAGGAACCGTCACGGCCCACTGCTGGCAGGCCAGCCGGTCGGCTTCCACCTGCGCGTGAGGCTGTCCGTGGCGGGGGTAGACGATCCACTCGGCTGGCGCCGCGGCCACGGGTGCCGGGGCGATCACCACAGCCGGCGCAGGGGCGACTGGCACGACGGCCAGCGGGGGCGGTGGCGGGGCAGGGGGCAGCACGATGGTCTGTGGCCGGTTCTGGGCTGCAATCAGATTCGCCGCCGCCACGCCCAGCACCACTGCGCCAAGAACCGGAACCCAGCCACGGCCTCCATCGCGGTGAGGGTGGCCGCCCCGGTGTCTCCCGTAAGGATCGGCGTGTGCGGGTGCCGCCGCCAGGGCGGTCACGGCCAGCAGGGTGGCCGCGGCCACGGCGCGGGCCAGCCTGGCTCGGGCGGGTTGGGTCGAAGCGGTCATGGCAGGGCTCCTGGGGCCGGTGTTGGGGAGGGTCTCAACGTCAACGCGCCAGGGCGGGCGTGCGATGACAGGGTGGCGGCCGGGGAAGCGTTACGATGCTTCGAGGTATGCCCGAACGTTCGGCCGTGCCTGCTGAACGCCAGGGGCGTCGCCGTGAAGAATTCTTCTGGGTGTGCCGCCTGCGCGGTGCCCGGGCCCCCTCCGCGAAGGCGTGACATGACCGCATCGACTTCCGCTCACCCCGCTGGCCCGCGCCGGCTCGCCGCGCCCACGGGGCTGGCCCTTGCCGCGTTGCTGGCGCTTTCGGGCTGCGGCAAGCCCAACACCCCGCCGCCAGCGCCCCCGCCGCCCGAGGTGGGCGTCCTCAAGGTCGAGGCCCGCCGCACCCCGCTGTCGGTGGACATCGTGGGCGACATCCGGGCCTTTCGGGAGGTGGAGCTCAGGCCGCGCGTGAGCGGGATGGTCGACAAGCAGCTCTTTCGCCCGGGGCAGATGGTGCGCGAGGGCGAGCTGTTGTTCGTCATCGACCCGCGCGCGCTGGACTCGTCGGTGGCTGACGCACAGGCGCGGCTGCTCGAAGCCGAAGCGGGCCTGCAGCGCGCGAGCGAGGACGTGGCGCGCTACAAGCCCCTGCTCGCCGAAGACGCCATCGCGCGCCAGACCTTCGAGCAGGCGGTGGCCGCCCAGAAGCAGGCGGCCAGCGTGGTGGAGTCGCGCCGCGAAGGCGTGAACCGCGCCCGCATCGACCGGGGCTACGCCGAGGTGCGCTCGCCGATCAGCGGGCAGATCGGGCTGCAGAAGGTGGAGGTCGGTGGCCTGGCCAGCGCCGGGCAGACGGTGCTGGCCACCGTTTCGTCGCTGGATCCGGTGGTCGTCTATTTCAGCGTCGCCGAGACGGAGTACCTGGCCTTTGCGCGGCGCATGCAGAAGGCTGCCCGGGGCGGCCGGCCAGGCGTCCGGCCGGTTGAACTGCTGCTGTCCGACGGCTCGACCTATCCGCATCCGGGCAAGTTCGACTTCGCTGACCGCGCCGTCAACCCTGCCACCGGCACGCTGACGCTGCGCGCGGTCTTCCCCAACACCGAGCAGCTGCTGCGCCCGGGCATGACCGGGCGCGTGCGTGTGACCTACGACGTGGCCGAAGACGCGATCCTGGTGCCCCAGAAGGCGGTGACGGAACTGCTGGGCAAGCAGTTCATCTCGGTGGTGGGAGCGCAGGGCAAGGTCGAGCAGCGGCCGGTGAAGACGGGCGACCGCATCGGCGAGCAGTGGTTGATCGCAGACGGGCTCAAGCCCGGCGACACGGTGGTGGTCGAGGGGGTGCAGCGGGCGCGGCCGGGCAGCACGGTCAAGCCCGTGATGCTGGCGCCGCCGCCACCTGCCGCAGCCCCGGCCGCGGCGTCGGCCCCGGCGGCGAAGAAGTAGGCGCTCGCCATGGCCCGCTTCTTCATCGACCGGCCGGTGTTCGCGATCGTCATCGCGCTGGTGATGCTCATCGGCGGGGGCGTGGCCGGCAGCAGCCTGCCGATTGCGCAGTTCCCGCAGATCACGCTGCCCACGATCCGGGTTGCCGCCGTGTACCCGGGCGCCGGCGCGGAGGTGGTGGAGCGCGCGGTGGCGCAGGCGATCGAGGAGCAGGTCAACGGCGTGGAAGGCATGGTCTCCATGCAGTCCAGCTCGGCCGGCAACGGCGCGTACTCGCTGGATGTCACCTTCGACCTCTCGCGCAACGCCGATATCGCCAGCGTGCAGGTGCAAAACCGGGTGTCCCAGGCCAACGCCCGCATGCCTCAGGAGGTGATGTCCTCCGGCATCACGACCAAGAAGAGCTCGCCCGACACGCTCATGTACGTGGCGCTGTACTCGCCCGGGGGCACCTACGACGAACTCTTCCTCAACAACTACCTGGCCATCAACATCGTCGAGTCGCTCAAGCGGGTCAAGGGCGTGGGCAACGTGCAGGTGTTCGGCGCCGAGTTCGGCATGCGGCTGTGGCTCAAGCCGGACCGCATGGCGCGCCTGGGCCTGTCGCCCACCGACGTCTACCGTGCGGTGCAGGAGCAGAACCTGCAGGCGCCCGCCGGGCAGATCGGCCAGATGCCGGCCCCTCGCACCCAGCAGTTCCAGTACGGCGTGCAGGTGCGCGGCCAGCTCGAGCAGGTCGAGGAGTTCGGCAACATCATCGTCCGGGCCCTGCCCGACGGCTCGTTCGTGCGCGTGCGCGACGTCGCCCGCGTGGAGCTCGGCGCCAAGGACTACTTCTTCACCGCCCGCTACAACGGCAAGCCCGCCGCCGCGTTCTCGATCAGCCTGACGCCCGACGCCAGCGCCATCGAGACGGCCGGGCTGCTGCGCAAGGAGCTCGCCACCCTGGCCGCCGCCTTCCCGGCCGATCTCAAGCACGAGGTCGTGATCGACAACACGGTGTTCGTCAAGGCCTCGCTCGAGGAGGTGGTGCACACCTTCTTCGAGGCCCTGCTGCTCGTGCTCATCGTGGTGTTCCTGTTCCTGCAGAGCTGGCGCGCCACCCTGATCCCGATGCTGGCGGTGCCGGTTTCGCTGGTGGCGACCTTCGCGGCTTTCACGCTGCTCGGGTTCACCATCAACACCCTCACGCTGTTTGGCATGGTGCTGGCCATCGGCATCGTGGTCGACGACGCGATCGTCGTGGTGGAGGCGGTCGAGCACCACATGCATGCGAACGGGCTCGGGCCGCGCGAGGCCACCATCCGCGCGATGGAGGAGGTCACCGGCCCGGTGGTGGCCATTGCGCTGATCCTGGCTGCGGTGTTCGTGCCGGTGGGCTTCCTCGGCGGCATCGCCGGCGTGATGTACAAGCAGTTCGCCATCACGGTGGCGGTGTCCACGCTGTTGTCGGCCGTGGTGGCGCTGACTCTCACGCCTGCGCTGTGCGCGCTGCTGCTCAAGCCCAAGGACCATCACGCCCGGCCCGGGCTCCTGGACCGCTTCTTCGGGGCCTTCAACCGCGTGTTCGACGCCGTCACCCACCGCTACGGGGCCGGTGTGACTCGCGCGATCCGCGCCAGCGCGGTGTCGCTGGCGCTGCTCGCGGCGCTGCTGTTCGGCGCCTTCGGGCTGATGCAGAAGGTGCCCGGCGGCTTCGTGCCGCCCGAGGACCAGGGCTACTTCATCGGCTCGCTGCAGATGCCGGCTGCAGCCTCGCTGAACCGGACGGTGGCGGCCACGGCCGAGCTGCAGAAGATCATCGACACGACACCCGGCGTGCAGAGCTCGCTCGTCATCAACGGCTTCAGCATCCTCACCGGCTCGGTGCAGTCGGACGCCGCGCTGGTGGTGGTCGCACTCAAGCCCTGGGAGGAGCGCGTGCAGCCGCAGGAGAAGCTGCGCCCGATCATCATGGGCTTCATGCAGCGTGCGCAGGCGATTCGCGAGGCCACGGTGGTGGCCTTCAACCCGCCGCCCATTCCCGGGCTGGGCGCGACCGGCGGCTTCAGCTTCAAGCTCCAGGACCGTGCCGGCAACAGCCCTCAGGACCTGGCCCGCGTCGCGCAGGAGTTCGTGGAGGCGGCGCGCAAGCGCCCGGAGCTGGGCAGCGTGTACTCCAAGTTCGACCCCCGCACCCCGGCGATCCGGCTGGACATCGACCGCGAGAAGGCCAAGAAGCTCGGCGTGGCGATCAACGACGTGTCGATGGCGCTGCAGACCTTTCTCGGTGGGGTCAACGTCAACGACTTCTCGCGCTTCGGGCGCAGCTTCAAGGTGTCGATGCAGGCCGAGCCCGAGTACCGCGCCGACATCAAGGGGCTCAACCTCCTGCACGTGCGTGCCGCCAGCGGGGAGATGGTGCCGCTGTCAACGTTGATCACGCCGGCCTCGATCGCCGCGCCCACCACGCTGCAACGCTACAACCTGTACCGCACGGCAGACATCGGCGGCGACGCGGCGCCGGGCTTCAGCTCGGGGCAGGCGATCACCGCGATGGAAGAGGTGGCGCGCGAGGTGCTGCCACAGGGCTACGGCTACGAGTGGGCGGGCATCAGCAAGCAGGAGAAGGAGTCGGCCGGCCAGGCGCCCGTGATCTTTGCCTTCGCCATCCTCTTCGTCTTCCTGTTCCTGGCGGCGCTGTACGAGAGCTGGGCGGTGCCGTTTGCCGTGCTGTTCGCGGTGCCGCTGGGGATCTTCGGCGCCATGCTGGGCCTGTACCTGACCGGGCTGACCAACAACATCTACGCGCAGATCGGCCTGGTGCTGCTCATCGGGCTGGCGGCCAAGAACGCGATCCTGATCGTCGAGTTCGCCAAGATGAAGCGCGATGCCGGCATGGATGCGGCCAGCGCGGCGATCGAGGCCGCCCGGCTGCGGCTGCGGCCCATCGTGATGACGTCGCTTGCGTTCATCCTGGGCGTGATCCCGCTGATCACCGCGGGCGGCGCGGGTGCGGCCTCACGCGTGTCCATGGGCATCACGGTGTTCTGCGGCATGCTGGCCGCCACGCTGCTGGCGATCTTCTTCGTGCCGGTGCTGTTCGTGGTGGTGGACCGCATCGTCACGCGCCTGGGCGGGGGCCCGCCGAAGCCCGCGCCGGTTTCCTCGGAGGGCGGGCCATGAGCGCGAGCCGTGCCCGCGCCGGGCTGCTGATGTCGCTGCTGGCGGGGGCGATGCTGGCGGGCTGCTCCACGAGCCCGTTGCAGCGGCCCGCCGCGCCGGAAATGCCCGCGGCCTTCCAGGGCGCGAGCGCGGCTGGCCCGTCGCTGGGTTCGCGCGAGTGGCGCGCGGTCTTCACCGACAGCGCCCAGCAGGCGCTGATCGAGGCGGCGCTGGCCGGCAACCTCGACCTGCAGTCGGCCCAGGCGCGCATGCGCGAGGCGCAGGCAGCCTTGACCATCGCCCGCAGCGGGGTGCTGCCCTCGGCGGCCATCGGGCTGAACACGTCGCCCACCGCCAGGCGGCCGGGCGACAGCCTGAGCTCGACCTTCCTGCTTGCGGGCTTTCTCAGCTGGGAGATCGACCTGTGGGGGCGCCTGGGCTACGTGGTGGAGGCTTCGCGTGGTGAGCTTGCCGCGCGCGAGGCGGCCCGCGATGGAGCCCGCGTCTCGATCATCGCCGAGACGGCCAGCCGCTACCACGAGCTGATGGCGCTGCGCGCCGTGCTGGCAAGCACCGAGAGCAGCGCGCGGCTGCAGACCGACTCGCTGCGGCTGATCCGCCGGCGCAACCAGGCCGGCATCGTCTCGGCTGCCGAGGTGCGCCAGGCCGAGGGCCAGCTGGCCTCCACCGAGGCCCGGCTGCCCGAGTTGCGGCGCCAGGTTGCAGCCACCGAGCGGGCACTGACCTTCCTGCTGGGCCGTACGCCGGGCGAGGTGGCCACGCCCCTGGCGCCGCCTCAGCTGTCCCTCGTCTCCACCGGCCCGGAGAGCGCGGCCACGCTGCCGGCGGGGCTGCCTTCCGAGCTCATCGAGCGCCGGCCCGACCTGCGCGAGGCCGAGCAGCGCCTGGTCTCGGCGCAGGCGCGCGTGGCCGAAGCCAAGGCGATGATGCTGCCGAGCCTGTCGCTCACGGGCACCTTCGGCCGCATTGGCGGGGCGTTGGAGAGCCTGCTCCTGAACTCAGGCGGCGCCGCGGTGGCCTCGCTCGGCCCGAACGCGTCGCACACGCTGTACGCCGGCGGTGCGCTCGGGGCCAACCGCGATGCCGCCCTGGCGCGCCTGGACCAGGCGCTGATTGCCTACCGGCGCGCTGCGCTCAACGCCTTGCGCGAGGTGGCCGATGCGCTCAAGGCGCACGAGGAGTCGGCCATCCAGCTCGAGCGCCAGGCCGCGCGCGTGGTGGCCCAGCGCGAGGCGCTGCGGCTGGCGGACCTGCGCTTCGGCGCCGGGGTGGTGAGCTTCCTCGAGGTGCTGGACGCGCAGCGCCAGCTGCTGGCGGCCGAGGCCGACTTCGTCAACACGCGGCTGGCGCGCCAGCTGGCCTATGTGCAGGTGTACCGCGCGCTGGGCGGGGGTTGGGCTGCGCCTGCCGGGGGCTGACTGTCGCGTCGGCCGCCTCGCGCTCGCGCAGGTTGCGGCCGTGACACACTTCAGGTGTGACCCTGCTGCTGCTCTCCCCCACAAGCACCGACAGCGCAGCTGCGCCGGGCTGCACGCTGTCGGTCATCGTGCCCGTCTTCAACGAGGAAGAGGCGCTGCCAGCCTTGCATGCGCGCCTGGCCAGCGTGCTGCAGGCGATGGCCGTGAGCTGGGAGATCGTCTACGTGGACGATGGCAGTTCGGACGCCACGCCCGCCGCCCTGGCGGCGATTCAGGCCCAGGAGCCGGCCGTGGCGGTGGTGCGGCTGAGCCGCAACTTCGGCAAGGAGGCGGCGATGACCACCGGCCTTCGGCTCGCGCAGGGCGAGGCCGTGGTGCTGATCGATGCCGACCTGCAGGACCCGCCCGAGCTCATCCCGCAGATGCTCCAGGCCTGGCGCGATGGCGCGGACGTGGTCAACATGCGGCGCCGCACGCGTGAAGGGGAGAGCTGGTTCAAGCGCGCCACCGCCCACGCCTTCTACCGCGTCATCAACCGGCTGTCCGAAGTCCCCATCCCGCGCGACGTTGGCGATTTCCGGCTGCTCAGCCGCCGGGCCGTACAGGCACTGAACCTGCTGCCCGAGCGCAACCGCTTCATGAAGGGCCTGTTCGCGTGGGTGGGCTTTCAGCAGGCCACGATCGACTACGACCGCCACCCGCGCGCAGCGGGCCAGACCAAGTGGCACTACCGCAAGCTGTGGAACTTCGCGCTCGAGGGGATCACCGGCTTTTCAGTGGTGCCGCTCAAGCTCGCCACGTACGCCGGATTGCTCAGCGCGATCACGGCGTTCGGCTACGCGATGGTGTTCGTCGTCAAGACCCTCGTCTTTGGCGAACCGGTGGCCGGATTCCCGACGTTGATCGTCACGATCCTGCTGCTGGGCGGGCTGCAACTGATGTCCATCGGCATCCTGGGCGAATACCTCGGGCGGCTCTTCGTCGAGACCAAGCAGCGCCCGCTGTACCTGCTCGACTACCACCACCCCTCTCGGCCCGGCCACGGTGGTGAGGTCAAGCCCCGCCCTTGATGGCGTGAGGCCCGCGGCTGCGGCGGCTGCAGCGGCTGCCGCGGCGGGCAAGAAGCGACCGGGACGGCCCATCGAGCCTCCCGCTGTTAGCCTTCGCTTCCATGAACGTGCCCGCACCGGCGCCGACGACCCCTCACGAAGAGGAACCACGCCGAGCCTGGGTGGTCGTCTGGGCCTGCTTCACCGCCCTGGCGGTGATCTTCGGCGTCTCGTACTCGTTTGCAGCCTTCTTCGAGCCCTTTGCAGGGGAGTTCCAGGCCAGTCGCGCGCAGGTCTCGCTCGTGTTCGGCCTGTGCGGGCTGATCTACTTCGTGCTCGGGGCTTTTGCCGGGATGCTCGCCGACCGCTTCGGCCCGCGCCGTGTCACGGGCGCGGGCATGCTGTGCATCGCGGCCTCGCTGCTCGGAGGCAGCGCTGCCGGCTCGATGGCGCAGGTGACGCTGGCCTGGGGCGTGGGGCTGGGCGTGGGCCTGGCCCTCGTCTACACGCCGGCCATCGCCTGCGTGCAGCCGTGGTTCACGCGCCGGCGCGGGCTCGCCGCCGGTATTGCCAGCGCGGGCATTGGCGCGGGCACCTTGGTGGTGCCGGTGGCGGCGGCCGCGGCCATCGCGCAGTGGCAGTGGCGCGGTGCGATGGTGGCGCTGGCCGTGGGCGTGGCCACCCTCGGGCTGGCTGCCGCGATGCAACTGCGCCGCGCGCCGGCAGCGACGCGGCCGGTCGGCGCGCAGGTGCCCGGCACGCCGCTCGGCTCGGCGCTGCGCAGCCGGCGCTTCCTCTGGCTCTACCTGATGTGCCTGCTCGGCGCCCCGGCGATGTTCGTGCCCTTCGCCCACCTGTCGGCCTCGGCCCGGGACCTCGGCGTCGGCGAGGCGCAGGCCGTGGGGCTGGTCGGCCTGATCGGTATCGGCAGTCTGGCTGGGCGCCTGGCCATCGGCGCCCTGGCCGACCGCATCGGCCGCGGCCCGACGCTCGTGGTGGTGATGGCCTCGCTCGGCGCGTCGATGGGGCTGTGGCTGCTGGCGCGCGACTACGCTGCCTTTGCGATCTTCGCGCTGTGGATGGGTGTGAGCTACGGCGGAAGCGTCTCGCTGATGCCGGCGCTGTGCATGGACTTCTTCGGCGCGCGCGCGGTGTCGTCGATCATCGGCACGCTCTACACCGGCGCGGCCCTGGGCAACCTCATGGGCCCCTGGGCCGCCGGCCGGCTGTTCGACGCCACCGGCAGCTATGCGGCCGCCGTGGTGGGCGCGGGCCTGCTGGCACTGGTCTCTGCGGGGGCCGCGTGGCAGGCGATACGCACGCGGTGACGGGCCGAGCGGCCGGCGGGGCTCCTGGCCTCACCGATCCGGCTTCACCGGCTCCACGTAGGGAAAGCGTGCGCGTGCCTTGACGCTCGTGGGCCCGGCCGAGCCGGAGCCGCGGATGAAGCGCCTGGACTCGTCGACGAAGGGTTGGTAGGCCCAGTTGGGGTACAGGCTCGAGCTGCCCGCCACCTCGGCCAGGAAGAGCCGGCGGCGCTGGCTGGCGAGGATGCGCCGGTGCACCGCCTCGGGTTCCCAGTCCTGCACGAGGCGAGCATGCAGCGCGGCCTCGACCTCAGCCCACTCGGGCCGGCCCGCGAGGTTATCGAGCTCGTCGGGGTCGCTCTGCAGGTCGAACAGCAGGGGCGGCAGCCCGCGAGTGTAAATGTACTTGAGGCGGCCCTGGCGCACCATGCGCGAGGCGGCGCACACGCCCTCCGAGCTGTACTCCGAGATCACGATGCGCGCGGTGTCGTCGCCTGCTGCAGCCTCCTGGCCCGTGAGCAGCGGCAGCAGGCTGCGCCCGTCCAGGAAGTCCACCGGCTCGACCCGGCGGCCCTCGGCCGCGAGATCCAGGAAGGTGGGCAGCAGGTCCACGAGCGACACATGCGCCGCCACGCGCGCCGGCTCGAAGCGCCGCGGCATCGACACCATCAGCGGCACGCGCGCCGACCACTCGAAGAAGCACTGCTTGAACCACATGCCGCGCTCGCCGAGCATCTCGCCGTGGTCGCCCGCGAACACGACCACCGTGTCGTCGGCCAGCCCGGTCTCCTGCAGCGTGCGCAGGACGCTGCCGATCTTCTCGTCGACGTAGCTGATCATCGCGAAGTAGGCGTGCCGCGCGTTGCGCACGTGCTCGGCCGTCACGGTGTACTGGTCCTGCGCGTGGGCGACGTAGAGCCAGCGGCTGTGCTCGTCGAGCGCCTCGTAGGGGATCTCACCCACCCGGGGCGGCTCGATGGCCTCGTGCCGGTAGAGGTCCCAGTGGCGCTGCGGTGCCACGAAGGGCGGGTGCGGGTGCGTGAAGGACACCGTGAGGAAGAAGGGCTGCTGCTCGGGCGCACGGGCGAGGTCGTGCAGGCGCTGCACGGCGCGGTATTCCACCTCGTCGTCGTAGTCGATCTGCATGCTGCGGATGCACGGGCCCGACTCGACCACCGGACGCATGCTCACGCCGGTGGGACGGTGCGAGGGGCCTCGGGTCCAGTCGGGCGTCCAGGCGAAGTCGGCGGGGTAGATGTCGGTAGTCAGCCGCTCCTCGAAGCCGTGCAGCTGGTCCGGCCCGATGAAATGCATCTTGCCGCACAGGATGGTGCGGTAACCGGCATGGCGCAGGTAGTGCGCCATCGTGGGCGTGGCCGCCGGGAATTCGCTCGCGTTGTCCCAGGCCTCGATGGCGTGCGGCAGCCGGCCGCTGAGCATGGAAAAGCGCGAGGGTGCGCAGATGGGAAAGTTGCAGTAGGCGCTGTCGAAGACGACGGCCTGGCGCGCGAGCGCATCGAGGTGGGGCGCCAGCACCTGGCGGTGGCCGTAGGCGGGCAGTGCGGGCGCGGCCAGCTGGTCGGCCATGACCAGCAGGATGTTGGGGGGCCGGCTGGCTCGAGAGGGGGTGTCCTGGTTCACGGCCACGGCCTCACTCTGGCTGGATGTTGGCGGCCTTGACAACGGCCGACCACTTGGCGAGCTCGGCCTTGATGGCCGCATCGAAACCGGCAGGCGTGCCCGCAGGCGCGGCCGTCATGCCCGACTGCAGCAGGGCCGCGCGCAGCTCCTCCTGGGCCAGCGCCTTCTGGCACTCGGCGGCCAGGCGCGCCTGCACGGCCGCAGGCAGACCGCGCGGCGCGAGCAGGCCCAGCCACTGGTCGGCCTCGAAGTTGGGCACGCCGGCCTCCACCATCGTGGGCACCTGGGGCAGCCCGGCAAAGCGCTGCGCGCCCGTCACCGCCAGCGCGCGCACCTTGCCCGCGCGCACCTGGGGCAGCGCCACGCCTATGTTGGCGAACTGGAAGTCCAGCCGGCCGGCGAGCTGGTCGTTCATCGCCGCCGGGGCGCCGGTGTAGGGGATGTGCACGATGAAGAGCTTCTGCAGCGACTTCAGGAGCTCGCCCGCCAGGTGCGCGGGCGAGCCCACGCCGGCGGAGCCGTAGCTCAGGCGGCCGGGGCGGCTGCGGGCCAGTGCCACCAGCTCCTGCACCGATGCAGGGTTGATGGAGGGCCCCACCACCAGCACCGAGGGCGCGTGGGCGAGCAGGCACACGGGCTCGAGATCGCGCTGCAGCTCGAAGGGCAGCCGGGTCTGCATGGCCACGTTGATCGTCAGCGCGCTGGTGCTGAAGAGCAGCGTGTGGCCGTCGGCCGGCGCCTTGGCCACCACATCCGCGCCGATGGAGCCGCCGGCACCCACGCGGTTCTCGACGACCACGGGCTGCCCGAGCGCGGCCTGCAGCCGCGTGGCGAGCTGCCGGGCGGCCACGTCCACCAGGCCACCGGCTGGCCACGGCACCACGATGCGCAGCGGCCGGGCGGGGTAGGCCTGGGTGCGAGCAGGCAGGCCCAGCACCGCGGCCGCACCGCCCCCGGCCAGGGCCACGAGCCGGCGCAGCGCCGAGCGGCGGGGGGTGGAGGCCGGTTGCTTCGGCGGGCGAGGACTTGTCATGGGGTCTCCTGGGTTCCGTGGGAAGTGAAGCAGCTCAAGGGGCCAGGCCCAGCCGCGTGAAGGCCTCGGGCGGGGCTTCGTTGGCACGCATCAGCGCGGCCATCTGCTGCAGCAGCCGGGCCTCGATGTGCTCGTCGCGAAAGGGCTCGAGCTGCTCGGGATCGCGGTGCAGGTCGAAGAGCACGGTGGTGGTGTCCTCGTAGCCGCCGCCCTGGCCCTGGTGGCCCGTGGGCTGGCCCTTGGCGTTGCGCCGGGCAGGCACCTTCAGCAGCGGCACGCCCTGCGTGAAGCCCAGGGCACTGCTCAACTGCGCCCCGCGCAGCTCGTCGACGTGAAACAGGTTCTTCAGGTGCATGGGCATGAGCGTGTACTCGTAGAGCATCTGCCGCGTCATGTCCTCGGGGTAGCGGAAGTAGGTGTAGCGCCCGTCGGTGATGTTGGTGCCTGCGCCGAACATGCCGTAGAGGGCGGCCTCGCGCACGGGGGCATCCTGCTCCAGCAGCGGCAGCAGGTCGTGGCCTTCCACGCTCGCGGGGGCAGCCACCCCGTGCATCGCCAGCAGCGTGGGCATGAGGTCGGTGGTCTGCGTGAGTGCCTGGCGCCGCTGGCCGGCGCAGTGCCCGAAGGCCGGGTGGTGGATGAGCAGCGGGATGTGCGCGATCTCGTTGAAGAAGGGCATGCGGTTCTTGCCCCACCAGTCGTGCTCGGCCAGCAGGAAGCCGTGGTCCGTGCTCAGCACCACCGCGGTGTCGCGCCACATGTCGTGCCGGTCCAGGTAGTCGAGCAGCCGGCCGAAGTAGTGGTCGCACATGGCCAGCAGCGCCGCGTAGTTCGCGCGCAGTTCGGCCACTTCCTGCGAGCTCTCCTGGTTGCGCTGGTAGCGCGGCCAGTCGAGCAGGGGCCCGGTGTAGCCCGTGGGGTAGGGCTCGCGAAAGCGCGCCGGCGCGTGGAAGGGCTCGTGTGGGTCGAAGCACTCCAGGTGCAGCAGCCAGTGGTCGGTGTCGCGGTTGTGGTCCAGGAACTCGAAGCCCGCGGCGAAGGTGCGCGGGCAGCAGTAGTCCTCCTCGGCCTGCATGAAGGCGCGGTTGACCATGGCCTGCAGGCGACCGTCGGAGCGATCGGCAAAGCCCCCTGCGGGATGCTGCATGGGGTGGTACATGACGCGCCAGCGCTCCACCGGCGGCTGCACCAGGGCCTTCCACTTGTCCCACTCCTGGCCGCGGATGAACTCCCAGGACGAATAGCGGTTGTGGTACGTCGAGCCGCCGTCTTCCCAGTAGTGGTAATGGTCGGACACGAGGTGCGTGTACACGCCCGCAGCCTGGAGGGCCTGGGCGAAGGACTGGTCGAAGGGCTCCAGCGGTCCCCAGCTGCGGTGCAGGAAATTCAGCCGGCCGGTGTGCAGGTCGCGCCGGGCCGGCATGCAGGGCAGGCTGCCCGTGTAGTGGTTGTCGAAGGTGACGCAGCGCTGGGCAAAGCGCTTGAAGTGGGGCGTGGCCACCGCCGTGCCGCCGTAGCACTCGAGCGCGTTGCGCACGAGCGAGTCGAAGAGGACGAAGATGGTCCGCATGGGCTGGGCGCCTTCAGTGGGCCACGAGGAGGTCGCGCAGACCGGCCAGGTCCGGCTCGTCGCCCAGGCCGGGGCGCTCGCTCAGGCGCACGCAACCATCGACCACCTGCGCCACGGGGCCGCAGGTGGCCGTGCGCAAGGGGTTGGGGTTGGCGTCCACCTCGAGCATGCCGTCGCCGCCTGCGGCCGCGAGCAGGTGCGCCGAGGCGAGCAGCCCGACGCCTGCGCCGAGGAAGTGCGGGCAGTAGCGCAGCCCGCGCGCCAGCACCTCGCGCGCCACCGGCAGGCAGGCGCTGAAGCCGCCCCACTTGGCCAGGTCGGGCTGCACCACGCCCAGACAGCGGGCCTCCAACGCCTGGGCGAAGGCCTCGTGACTGGCCAGGTTCTCGCCGGCTGCCAGGGGCATCGGTGCACGCGCAGCCAGCGTGCGCCATTCGTCCCAGGGCCGCGTGGCGCGCAGCGGCTCCTCGAGCCAGCGCAGCCCCAGGGGCGCAAAGGCCGCGGCGTGCTCGGTGGCGGCTTGCAGGTCCCAGGCCTGGTTGGCGTCGGCCATCAGGGCGCAATTGCCCACCGCCTCGCGCAGCGCGCGCAGGTTGCCCATGTCGCGGTCCGTGCCGAAGCCCACCTTGAGCTTGAAGGCGCGGTAGCCCTGCGCATACTGCTCGGCTGCCAGCCGCTCGGGCTGCGTGGGATTCAAGCCGCTGGCGTAGACCGGCACCTCCGGCCCGAGCCCTCCCAACAGCCGCCAAAGTGGCTGGCCCAGGCGGCGCGCGTGCAGGTCCCACATCGCGATGTCCAGCCCGGCGATGCACTGCGCGATGGGCCCGGGCTCGGCGGATTGGATGGCCAGCACTTCGGTGCGCGCGGTCAGCGCCTCGAAGGCTGCGGCGGGCGAGGCGTAGGCCGCGCCCTGCAGCAGGGGCGCGAAGACGGTGTCCAGCAGCCGCGCGCGGTGCTCGGCGCCCACCGACGGGAAGTTGCACCAGACCTCGCCCCAGCCCTGTGCGCCGTCGCGGTCGGTGAGGCGCACGAACAGCGCGGGGCGGTCGCGCATGATCCCGAAGGAGGTCTGCACCGGCGTAGCAATCGGGCTGCGCAGCACGAAGGCATCCAGGCGGTCGATGGTCAGCATCAGGGCACCAGGTCCATTTCGAAGTGGATGTAGTCGCCCCGGTAGGTGATCTCGCCGAGGTACAGCACCGTGCCGTCGGGCGCGGTGAAGACGCGCCGCACCTCGGCCACCGGCGCGTTCAGCGGCAGCTCCAGCAGCTGGGCCACCTCCAGGTCGGCCGTTCCGATGGACAGCGTCTGCCACGCACGCTCGATCCTCACCTTCGGCAGGTCCAGCAGCACCGGGATCACGGTCTCGCTGCGAAACCGCCGCGGCGCGAGCTTGAACACCCGCTCGTCCAGGTGGATCGAGATCACGCTGTAGGCCACCTCCTGGCGCGAGTGCACGCGGCGCAGGAAGCGGTAGGCGGGGGCGGGGTGGCCGTCTCGCTCGCGCAGGGCGGGCATGGCGGCGGTGTCCTCGATCAGCGTGAGCTTGGGCTTGTCCTGGCGGTAGACGGCGGCCAGGTCGCGCAGGGTCGTCTCCAGGCGCAGCGAGCCGGTGGCACCGGCCCGGGCGGTGACGAAGGTGCCCCGCCCGCGCTGGGGCGACACGAGGTTCTCGCGCGTCAGGCGCTCGATCGCCTGGCGCACCGTGACGCGCGCCACGCCGAACTCGGCCACCAGCGCATCGAGCGACGGCAGCATCTCGCCTTCCTTCCAGACGCCACGGGCGATGCGCTGGCGCAGCAGGTCGGCCAGCTGCGCGTACCGCGGAACGGGGCTGTGGCTGAAGGTGTCGCGCAAGGGGGCCTTCGAAGCGGGGGGCCGGGCGGGTTTGCTCGGTAGTGCCTAAAGTTCTATCTATAGTACCTTTAGGTCGTGAGACTGCAAACACGGGAGTTCCGCCAACGCCCTGGCCGGCGCGGCCGCGAAGGTGGCCACGTTCGCGCGGCCGCACGCGCCTGGGTTCCCGCGTGCCGGAGGCACGCGCCGTGAGGCGTGTCCTGTGGACCCTGGCGCCCTGGGTGGCGCTGCTGCTGCTGTGGTATGCCATCGCCTACTCCGGCCTCATCAACCCGGCCCTGGTGCCCACGCCCCAGGCGGTGGCGCTGCGGGCGTGGGAGCTGCTCAGCCAGGGCCGGCTGCCGCGCGACATCTGGATGTCCACGCAGCGCGTCTTCATCGGCGTGGCCTGCGGCATCGCGCTGGCCGTTCCGGTGGGCTTCATGCTGGGCTGGTACCCGGGCGTGCGGCGCTTCATCGATCCGCTGATCAACTTCTTTCGGGCGCTGCCGCCCATCGCGCTGATCCCGCTGGTGATCGTCTACTTCGGCATCGGCGAGCCAGCCAAGGTGATCATCCTGCTGTACGCCTCGTTCTTCGCCGGCGTGATCGTGATGTACGAGGGCATCGCGCAGATCAGCCCCATCTACGTGCGCGTGTCGCGCACCCTGGGCGCCACCGATGCAGAAATCTTTCGCAAGGTGGTGGTGCCCCTTGCGGTGCCGCACACCCTGACGGCGTTGCGCGTGGCGCTGGGCGTGGCCTGGGCCACGCTGGTGGCCTCGGAGCTGATCGCCGCGCAGCAGGGCCTGGGCGCGCTGATCCAGAACGCCTCGTCGTTCTTCCAGCTCGACATCATCTACGTCGGCATCATCAGCATTGGCTTCATCGCCCTGGCCATGGACCTGCTGCTGCGCGCCGCCACCCGGCGCCTGGTGGCCTGGCAGGACCGCATCGCATGAGCAACCCGGTGCGCATCGCCTTTCGCGACGTCAGCGTGCGCTTCGGTGACCTGACGGTGGTGGAGCAGGTGAGCTACGAGGTGCGGGACCGCGAGTTCGTCTCCATCATCGGGCCCTCGGGCTGCGGCAAGACCACGATGATGAACATGGTGGCGGGCTTCGTGCAGCCCACCACCGGGCAGGTGCTGCTGGACGGCCGCCCGGTGGCCGGCCCCGGCCCCGAGCGCGGGGTGATCTTCCAGGAGTACGGCGTCTTCCCCTGGCTGACGGTGGAGCAGAACATCGCCTTCGGCCTGAACCTCAAAGCCAACCGCGTCCCCGAGGCCGAGCGGCGCGAGACGGTGGAGCGCTACCTGGGCCTCATGGGCCTGGCCGACTTCCGGCACGCCTACCCCAAGACCCTGTCGGGCGGCATGCGGCAGCGCCTGGCCATCGCGCGCGCCTATGCGGTCAAGCCCCAGTTCCTCCTCATGGACGAGCCCTTCGGTGCGCTGGACGCGCAGACCCGCCTGGCCATGCAGGACCTGCTGCTGCAGGTACTGGCCACCGAGGGCAAGACGGTGATGCTGATCACGCACTCGGTGGAGGAGGCCATCTACCTCTCCTCGCGCATCGTCGTCGTGACGGCCCGGCCCTCGCGTATCCGCGAGGTCATCGACGTGCCCTTCGGACACCCGCGCGAGCCGGGGCTGATGGAGCGGCCGGAGTTTGCGCAGCTGAGGTCGCACATCCGCGGCCTGGTGATGCAGGAGTACGCCGCGCAGCAGCGGCAGAGCGTTCGTTGACGCCCCCCAGAGGAACCCAAGAGGAGACGACCATGCCAGACCACCGCAGACAAGCCGCCGGCCCGTCCGGCACAGGCCCGCGCGCCGGCCGCAGGACCTTCATCGCCCAGGCCGCTGTCGGGCTGTCGGCCGCTGCCACGGGGTGGCCGGCGCTGGCGCAGGCCCGCACCAAGGTCAAGGTGGGCTACCTGAACACCCCGGCGGTGGACGGACAGATCTGGACCGGCATGCAGACGGGCAGCTTCGCCCGCAACGGGCTGGAGCTGGAGCTCGTCAAGTTCACGACGGGGCTGGAGCTCTTCCAGGCCATGATCGGTGGCAGCCTGGACATGCTCTCCACGGGTGCGGTGGTGTCCAACTTCCCGGCCCGCGGGCAGGGCAAGGTCTTCCTGATCAACAACGTCGAGTTCGCCACCGCCCACCTGTGGGTGCGCGCCGACCAGGGCATCAGGACCTTCGCCGATCTCAAGGGCAAGAAGATCTCCACCACCACGGGCACCACGGCCCACGTGTTCCTGGACAACGCCCTGCGCGCCAACAACCTGGACCCTGCCAAGGACGTCGAGATCGTCAACCAGCGCATGGCCGAGGCGGTGACAGCCTTCATCTCCGGCGCCGTGCCGGCTGTGGCGCTGTGGGTTCCGTTCGACATCACCGTCAAGCAGCGGGTGCCCGGCGCCGTCAAGCTGGTGGACGCCTCGGCCTACTTCCCCCAGGCCGCCATCGTGGGCGGCTGGGCGGCGCGCAATGATTGGTTCGACAGGAACCGTGACGCCTGCCAGCGCCTCGTGCGTGGCTGGCAGGAAGCCAACGATCACCTCATCGGGCCGAAGTCGGCCGAGGCCGTGGCAGCCCTCCAGGCCGCGCAGTACGCGCAGGTGCCGGTGGAGGAGTTCCGCGAACAGTTCAAGGCCTCCCGCTACTACACCTCGGCCGAATGGCGCAGGTTGTACACGGACGGCTCCGTCACGCGCTGGCTGCAGCAGGTCACGGACTTCTTCGTCAAGTTCGGCAACATCCAGAACCCGGTGCCTGCGTCGACCTACTTCGACACCAAGCTCTTCCTGGACACGGTCAAGGCTTGAGCACGAGG
>JBIIED010000368.1:0-2940 GCA_044237995.1 Rubrivivax sp.
AGCGCCGCAGCGAGGCCGAGCGGCTGATCCCGGCGATGCGGCTCGTCGTCGGACGCTGAGCGTCCGGCGCCTTCACGTCAACTGCAGGGCATGGCTGACCTGGCCAACCAGCACGACCAGCCCCACCACGGTGCGCACAAGCGCACCGATCAAGCGCCTGGCAGTGGACAGCGTGATCGACGAGATCGAGCCACTCAGGGCAAGCGTGGCTGAACCTAGAGCTGCGCCTCCGCCTCGATCTCCACCTTGTAGCCCGCGCCGATGAGGCCGGCCACCTGCAGCAGCGTGTTGGCCGGGCGGATGTCGCCGAAGTAGCGCCCGTGCACCTCGCACACTGCGCGCCAGTCGTCGAGGTCGGTGAGGTAGACGCGGGTGCGCACCACGTCCTCCAGCCGGCCGCCGACCGCGCTCAGGCTGGCCGCGATCTTGTCCAGGATGTAGGTCGCCTGCGCCGCCGCATCGCCCGCTCCGATGAGCCGACCCGAGCCATGGGTGGCGGTGGTGCCGCTCACGAGGATCCGGTCTCCCACACGCACCGCGCGCGAGTAGCCGGCCATCGGCTCCCAGACGCTGCCTGTGTCCACACGCTGGCGAGGCTTGGCGCCCTCGTAGGGCGTGACCGTGCGCGGCTCCCACACCGGTGGCAGCGCGTCCAGGTGATGGCTCAGGTCGCCTGAGGCCGTGAGGAACGGGGGCCTGCGGTATTCGTCCCCGCAGTCGCCGGGAATCGGTCGGGTGGCCGCGAAAGCCGCCTCGAGTTCCGCGCGGTCGGCCTCGTCCAGTGCGAAGCCAAAAAGGCGCAGGTTGTCTGCACGGTGCTCGCGCTCGCCCAGGCGCGCCCCCACGATCACCGCGGCCACCGCCGGTTGTTCGAGCACCCAGCGCGTGGCCACGTTGGCGATCGACACGCCATGGCGCCGGGCCACGCGATCGGCCGCCTGCAGCACGCCCTGCAAGGCAGACCAGCCCCCCACCTCGCGGATGAAGCGGCTGTACTTCATCTTGCTCCAGTCGGAGACTTCGCCAGGCTCGCCGGCGCCCAGCCAGCGCTCGCTCAGGAAGCCGCCCCCGAGCGTGCCGTAGGCCAGCAGCTTCACGCCGTGGCGCAGGCACAGCTGGCTCATCGCGCCAGCGGCGCGCCTGTCCAGCAGCGACAGGCACACCTGGTTGCTGGCCACCGGGATGCCCTCGGCCAGCAGCACCTGCAGGTGCACGGTGTCGAAGTTGGTCAGGCCGATGTGCCCGATCAGACCTTCCTCGCGCAGCCGCGCGAGCTCGGTCATCGCGTCGATCCAGCCCGGGTGCTCGAAGGTCCACCAGTGGAACTGCAACAGGTCGATGCGCGCGGTGCGCATCCGGTCCAGCGAGCGCTGCACGCCCTCGCGCACTCCCTGCGGCGTCATCGGGCCGGGCGGCGGGCACCACTTCGTGAAGGCGCGCACGCCGCGGCCCTCGGGGCGCGAGAGCAGGTGCCCCGTGATGACCTCGGCCGAGCCGTAGTGGTCGGCCATGTCGAAGGTGTCGAAGCCGGCGGCGGCGTACTCCGCCATCGCCTGGGCTCCCGCCTGCGGGTCCAGCAGCTGGCCGCCGCGCTCCATGTCGGCCACCTGCCACAGGCCGGTGACCACGCGTGAGATCTCGAGCCCGGGCGCGAGTTCGGTGCGCGCGGGGCGCGAGGGCAGGCTCATCGGGGCGCTCAGCGCAGGCGCTGCTGCACGGCCTGCACGTCTTCCATGCTCATCTGGCCCATGGTGGTGACCTCTCCGTTGGCGATACGCCAGGTGCGGAAGGGGCCGACGATGTCGCCGTTCTTGTCGAAGGCCACGGGCCCGATCACGCCGACATAGCGCACGGGCTTCTTCTCGCGGATGAGCTGCAGCGCGCGCGCAAAGCCCTGCGGGCCGGCGTGCACCACCTCGCCGCCGGGCTCGGTCACCTTGCGGATCGAGTCGCGGATGGCCGCGGCCTCGAACTTGCCCGCGTGCGCGATGGCCAGGCCGAGGATGGCCGCGGCGTCGAAGGCGCGGTCGGCCGCCGGGGCGCCGGCATCGAAGCCGCCGCTCATCGCCGGGTAGGCCTGGGCGAAGAACTCGGTGGAGGGCGTACGCGTCGTGCCCGAGGAGGTGCCCAGCGCGTTGTTCAGGAACTGCGGGCCCACACCCTTGATGAAGTCCGCGGCGTTCATGCCGTCGTTAAAGAGGAAGCGCTGCGGTCCGCCCTGCTGGACCCAGGTGCGGATGATGGTGGTGCCGTCACCGGGGTAGCCGATGAAGTAGAGCGCCGGTGCGTTGGCCTTGAGCGCGTTCGTGACCTCTGCCGCGTAGCTCGGCTGCTGCGGGTTGTAGGGCGTCACCGACTCGATCTTGCCGCCCAGCGCCTCGTAGGCGCGGCGGAACTCGGCCAGCATGTTCACGCCGAAGTCGTTGTTGACGTGAATCACCGCGAGGTTGCGCAGGCCTTGGTCGACGGCGAACTTGGCCGCCGCCGTGCCCTGCAGCGCGTCGCTCGTGATGGTGCGGAAGAACCACCCGTTGGTCTTGCCCTCGTTACCCAGGCGCGTGAGGGTGGGCGAGGTCGAGGCCGGCGAGATCTGCACGACGCCGGCCGGGGCCGTCACGCTCGTGACGATCGGGATCGACACCGAGCTGATGATGCCGCCGATGATGGCCGGCACCTTGCGCAGATCCACGAGCTGGCGGGCCTGGTCCACGGCCACCGAACCCTGGCTCTGCGCGTCACGCAGATCGAAGGCCAGGCGGCAGCCGGCGACGCCCGACGTGCCCGCCGCGCGGTTGAGCTCGTTGAAGGCGAGCTCAACGGACTTGCTCGCCGCCTGGCCGAAGCGGCCAGCCGCACCGGTGAGCGAGACCACCATGCCCACCGTGTGCGTGCAGGAGGGGGACTGGGCCTGCGAGGTGGCAGGCAGCGAGGCGGCAGCGG
>JBIIED010000369.1:0-2939 GCA_044237995.1 Rubrivivax sp.
TTTCGCTTCGCAGCTAACTCGTTGATCTAGCTGCTGTTTTCTTGGTTGCGGGGGCAAGATTTGAACTTGCGACCTTTGGGTTATGAGCCCAACGAGCTACCAGACTGCTCCACCCCGCGACTGAGCCTTGCATTGTAGCGCCTTTCGAAGGCCTCCATTGCGTTCGAGCACGGTGAAGGTGCCCCGCCGCGCACGCAATCCACTTCAGCGCATGATCGCCGCCCGTCTGGCCCCTTCTCGCAAGCCAACCGGCACACGAACCCATGAACGCACTGCAGGGCCTGGCCCTGCTCCTCCTGCTGCAGACCGCCGGCGAACTGCTGGTGCGAGCACTTGCCCTGCCGCTGCCCGGGCCGGTGCTGGGCCTGGCCATGCTGCTGCCCCTGCTGGGCTGGGCGCCAGTGGCGCAGCGCGTCGGGGCGGTGGCCGCCGTGCTGCTGCAGCACCTGTCGCTGCTCTTCGTGCCCGTGGGCGTGGGGGTGATCGTGCACCTGGGTGCGCTCGCGCCGGTGGGCTGGCAGCTGCTCACGGTCATCGTGCTCTCCACCTGGGTGGGCATGGCGGTGACGGCAATCGTGCTGCGCGCCCTGCTGCACAAGCCGCCAGATGCCGCCAGCGGCAATGGCTCATCCCCTGCTGCAGGCGCGCGGGAGGCCGGCCGTGGCTGACTTCGTCGAGCTCTGGGTCTACCTCGCCTCCACGCCCCTGTTCGGCCTGACGGCCACGCTCGTGACCTACGTCGTGGCGCAGGCCGTCTACGAGCGCCTGGGGCAGGCGCCCTGGGCCAATCCAGTGCTGTGGAGCGTGCTGGCGATCGGCTCGGCCCTCGTGCTCACGGGCACGAGCTACCCCAGCTACTTCGCCGGCGCGCAGTTCATCCACGTGCTGCTGGGCCCGGCGGTGGTGGCGCTGGCCTGGCCGCTGTGGCAGCGCCGTGCGGAACTGCGCGCGCGCGGACTGCGCCTGGTGCTGGCCGGCCTGGCCGGTGGCGTGGCGACGGTGGCCACGGCCATCGGCCTGGGCCTGATGCTCGAGCTGCCGGGCGAGGTGATCCGCTCGCTCATACCCAAGTCCGTGACAGCCCCCGTGGCCATGGGCCTGGCCGACCGGCTGGGCGGCGTGCCGGCCATGGCGGCCGTTTTCGCGGTGCTCACGGGCATGGTCGGGGCGGTGAGTGCCAAGGCGCTCTTCGGGCTGCTGCGCGTGCACGACTGGGCGGTACGCGGCTTCGCACTGGGCACCACCTCGCACGGCATCGGCGCGGCGCGCGCGATGCAGGTGCACCCCGATGCCGGCGCCTACGCGGGCCTGGCGCTGGCCCTTCAGGTGCTGCTGGCTTCGCTGTGGATGCCTTGGCTGGCACGCTGGTAGGACCGGTGAAGGCCATGCCCGGCGTCGTGCGAGCCCATCGGAACTTGGGCATGCTCCGCCGGATCGAATCGGCCTCCACAGGAGACTCCCCTTGCAGCCGTCAGAACAGACCTCCCTTCTCACGATCGCACTGCTGGCAGCCTTTTGCGATGGCAGCAAGGGCGAAGCCGAGCGCGCCGAGGTGCGGCGTGTGGCGCAGTCGCTCAACACGCCGGAGCTGAACCTGCCTGCCCTGGTGCAGGACGTGCTGCTTCAGCGCGTGAGCGTGGCCTCGGCGGCCGCGGGCCTTCCCGGCGCACAGCTGCGCCAGCTCGCCTACGAGCTGGCGGTCGGGGTGTGCGACGCCGATGGCCTGCGCAACGAGCAGGAGACGCGCTTTCTGGCCGAGCTCGAGCAGGCGCTCGGGCTGACGACCGCGCAGACGGCCAAGCCGCTGGCCACCGCGGACGCCCTGGCCACGACCCCGCTGGACGAGGTGCCTGCACGCGCCGCGCCGGATGTCGATCTGGACCGGATGATCCTCAACCACTCGATCCTCAACGGCGCTCTGGAACTGCTGCCGCAGTCGATGGCATCCATGGCCATCATCCCCTTGCAGATGAAGATGGTCTACCGCGTCGGCAAGGCGCACGGCTACGAGCTCGACCGCGGCCACATCAAGGATCTGCTGGCCGCCATGGGCGTGGGGCTCACCGGGCAGTACCTGGAGGACGTGGGGCGCAAGCTGATCGGCGGCCTCTTCGGCAAGGCAGCCGGGGGCCTGGTGGGCTCGCTCGCGCGCGGGGCCACCGGCGTGGCCTTCTCATTTGCCACCACCTACGCGCTCGGCCAGGTGGCCAGGCGCTACTACGCAGGCGGGCGCACCATGAACACGCAGATGCTCAAGGACGCCTACACCTCGACCCTGGGCCAGGCCCGGGGCCTTCAGGCGCAGTACATGCCGCAGATCGAGCAGCAGGCGCGCACGGTGGACATGGGCAAGATCGTGCAGATGGTGCGAGCGAGCTAGAAGCGGCCACTCATCCCGCACCCGCCGCCCGGTTGCCGTCCGCCGGAGCAAGCAATTGCTCCAGGAGCCCGGCCGCCTCGAGCACGCGCGCATCCTCGCCCATGCGCCCAATGAGCTGCATGCCCACCGGCGCGCCATGGTCGCCCACGAGGCCCGGCACGCTCACGCACGGCCAGCCCAGCAGGGTCCACATCCGGTTGAAGGTGGAGGCGCCCGTGCTGGCGTAGCCCTCGGGTGCCTGGCCTGGCGCACTCGGCGTGAGCAGCACGTCGCAGCCGCCGAGCCACTGCGCGAGCTCCTCGCGCGCCTGCGCCGCCACGCCTTGCGCACGCTCGTAGCCGCTGGCCGTGACGGCATGGGCCTCCACGAGGTAGTCGCGCAACTCGGCTGACAGCGCATCGCGCTGGTGAGCCCACTCCCAGCGCAGCGCAGTGGCCGCCTCCCATCCCTGCACATCGGCGTGAGCGTGAAAGGCCGCGCCGGCAATCGCCGGCAGCTCCAGCAGGCGCACGGCATGCCCGGCCTCGCGCAGCGCGCGGGTGGCCCGCTCGAGCGCGCG
>JBIIED010000370.1:0-2933 GCA_044237995.1 Rubrivivax sp.
CGACCTCAGCAGCACGCTGGTGGCGCCAAACATCACCTCCCAATCCACCTGGGCGCGCGACCTCCTGGGCCCTTCCGGGCCCAGCTTCCCCACGGTGCGCTACGTCAAGGCGCTGGTCTTCTGCGAATGTGCCGACCCCGAGATGGGCGACCTGCGCCAGGCGGTGGTACGCGCCGGCGGCTCGGTGTACATGCGCTACCTCTCGGTGCGCGGCCTATCGGTGATGCTGCCAGCCGCGGGCGTGCTCGAGATCGCCAAGCGCGCCGAGGTGCAGAGCATCTCGCCCAACCGGCTCACCACGCGCAGCTTCAGCGTGCTCGAGCAGGCCGCCAACGTCGGCACGGCTGCCTCCGTCGGACAAAGGGCGAGGGCTGCGATTGCTGTGGGCTCCTTCGTCGGCATGACCGGAAGCGGAGTGGGCATCGCCATCCTCGACTCGGGGATCATGCGCAACCACGACAACTTCCGTGACGCCGCCGGGGTCACGCGCGTGCGGCGGGCCGTTGACTTCACGGCCTCCAGCGACGCCAGCATGGCGGGCCAGCAGGACTGGAAGCCCGGCTTGGATGCGTCGGGCGACCTGCTGACCCCGGGGTCGGGCGCGCGCCAGGCCTACGAGGCGCGCATCAACAACATGGGCGGCAACCCCGAGGTGGACGGCTACGGCCACGGCACCCACGTGGCCAGCGTGGCCGCCGGCCGGGCCTGGGGCCTCACGCCGAACTCCTCGGGCCTTGCACCAGGGGCGAACCTCTACGACCTCAAGGTGCTCGATGCCAAGGGCTTCGGCACCGTGAGCGACGTGCTCGCCGCCATCGACTGGGTGGTGATGCGCGCACGCGAACTCAACATCCGCGTGATGAACCTGAGCCTGGCTGCGGACTCCACCGAGTCCTACGTCACCGACCCCCTGTGCCGCGCCGTGCGCAGCGCCACCGCCGTGGGCATCACGGTGGTGGTGGCCGCCGGCAATTTCGGCAAGCGCCCCAACGGGCAGGAACTCTACGGCACCGTGGGCTCGCCCGGCATCGAGCCCTCTGTGATCACGGTGGGCGCAGCCAACACGATGGGCACGAGCCTGCGCATCGACGACAGGATCAACACCTTCAGCTCGCGCGGCCCCACACGCGGGCTCTATGTTTCGCCCATCGGCATACGCCGGGTGGACAACGCCCTGAAGCCCGACCTGGTGGCACCAGGCAACAAGGTTCTGGGTGCGAAGGCGGCCAACACGGCGGGCGTCAACTCTGAACTGCCGGCCAGGAACCCCACCCTGGTGCCGCCCCTGACGACCGGCAACGCACCCACCAACCGAGCGGGCAAGACGGCTGCCCTCATGACGCTCAGCGGCACGTCGATTGCCGCACCCGTGGTGGCCGGCACCGTGGCCCTCATGCTGGAGGCCAACCCCGGCCTGACACCGCCGCTGATCAAGGCGATGCTGCAGTACTCCGCCGAGCCGATCGCGGGCGCCAACCTGCTGCAGCAGGGCACGGGCTTGGTGAACGTGGACGGCGCAGTTTTCGCGGCACGCTCCGTGCGGCCCAACCTGATGCAGGACATCGAGGCCGGAGTGATCCAGCCCGGCGCCAACATCACCAGCAGTGCGGTGACCAACGGGAGCCTCGTCATCGATCCGGCCCTGCCGGTGTTCAACAGCGCCCCCCCCGGCACGAACGTACTCGTCGGAGGCATCGGCCGCTGGAGCCGCATGATCTTCGCCGGCGGCAACCGCATCCTCAGCGGCTCCTCGCTCTTCACGCAGTACCACCTCGCCTGGGACCACCGCATCACCTGGGGCGGCACCGTCGGCCCGCGCCGCACCACGGTGGCCTGGTGGGCCGCTTCGCAAGGGGTGGCGGCATCCACCTTCGCCAAGAGCTTCACCGAGGCTCCGATCGCGGGAACGCGCACCGCCCTCTTCCAGCCCGGCGTGAGGTTCGCCTCGAGCCTGGGGGGCACCAGCTCGCTGCTCAAGCGCACGGGCGTCTTCGGGCCGGTTGGGTCGATCACTTCGGCACTGGCGGCGGGGCAGGGCTCGGTCCTGCCCAGCGGGCTGGTGCTGGCTGAGGGCCTCGTGCTCGCCGAAGGCCTGGTGCTGGCCGAAGGCCTGGTGCTCGCCGAAGGGCTGGTGCTCGCCGAAGGCCTGGTACTCGCCGAAGGGCTCGTGCTGGCCGAAGGGCTCGTACTCGCCGAGGGGCTGGTAATGGCCGAGAGCATGGCCGGAACGGGAGAGTAACCATGACGAAGACGAAGATGAAGACTTGCACGCTGCGCACCGGGCCCGAGGGCCGGATCGCCCGCAAGGCGCTGTATGCGCTGCTGCTGACGAGCTGCCTGTACCTGGGGCTCGCCCACTCCGAGACGCGTGCTGCGGCGCCCGACCCGCTGGCGCACAAGGTCTCCACCGACCTGCGCCTGGCCATCGATGCGGCCAAGCCCACCCGCCAGCCCTGGCTGCGCGAGGCCGCCGGCCAGCGCTGGGTGCGCGTGGTCGTCACCGGCCAGCGCCGCAGCGCCGACCTCACCGAGGCGCGCAAGGACATCACCCAGCGCGGGGGCAACGTGGTCTCGCACGACGCCTCCATCGCCACCGTCGTGGCCGTGCTGCCCGCTGCGCAGGTGCGCGGCGTGGCGGCACGCACGGACGTGCTGCACATCGCGCCGGACCGGACCATGGAAGCTGCCGCCAAGGCACCTGCTGCAGCGGGCGGCTCGACGCAGCTGGCTGCCTACGGGCTGGGCCCGAACTCGGCGCGCGCCATCAGCGACAAGGCGCTGCTGGGCGAGTAGAACGGCCGCGGGCGTAGCCCGTGCCGCCACACACGGCCGCACACGGCCGTACGCAGCAGGACTCGGCAGGACTTCACGGCCTCACGCAGTTCGTGATGGCAGACCCCGTGACTCAGGGGTTGGAACGCTTTCCAATGCCG
>JBIIED010000371.1:0-2931 GCA_044237995.1 Rubrivivax sp.
CCCTCCAGCGACACCGGCGTGCCAGGGGACCGCAAGACGCGCAACCAGACCCCCACCCTCAGCGGCGCAGCCGACTCCGGCAGCACGGTCGAGGTGACGCTGGCCGGTCGCACCTACACCACGGTGGCCACTGGCGGGCGCTGGAGCATCACGGTGCCGGCAGCCGATGCGCTGCCCGACGGGGTCTACCGCCCCACGGCCAGGGCCGTGGACGATGCAGGCAACGCCGCCACCTCGTCGTTGACGGTCTTCGAAATCGATGCCACCCCGCCCGGACTGCCGATCGTGGTCCTGGATCCATCCAGCGACACCGGTCGCGTGGGCGACGGCCGCACGCGGGACACGACCCCGACGCTGCGTGGCGCCACGGAGCCGGGCGCCACGCTGCTGCTCGTGCTCAACGGCAAGACCTACCAGCCCGCAATGGACGGCCAGGGAAACTGGAGCTTCACCGTCCCCGACGGCGACGCGCTCGTGGACGCGATCTACGTCACCCAGGTGAGCGTCACAGACGCGGCGGGCAACCGGATCGTCACCGAGGGCACGCGCTTCACGATCGACACCACCGCACCCGCCCTGCCCCGCGGCAACCTCGACCCCGAGAGCGACTCCGGGGTGGTGGGGGACAACCGGACCTCCGTGCGCACGCCGACGATCTCCGGCGCGGCGGAAGCCGGCTCGACGGTGGACGTGACGCTCATCGGCGCGGGCCGGACCGTGCTCCTGACGACGCTGGCCGACACCGCGGGAACCTGGAAGATCAGCGTGCGCGAGGCCGACGCCCTGCCCAACGGGGCCTACTCGATCGCGCTGCGGTCCACCGACGGCGCGGGCAACGTGAGCACCAGCGTGGGCACGCCCTTTGAGGTCTTTGGGGCCACGCTGGCCACGCCCGTCATCGCACAGGTCGACGACGACGTGAACGTGACGGGCCGCATCGACGACGGCGGCACGACCGACGACGCCCGCCCGACGCTGCGCATCACGGGACCCTCGGGCAGCACGATGCAGGTCTTCGACGGCACGACGCTGCTCGGGCAGGCCCAGGAGACCTCCACCGGCGTCTTCACCTTCACCCCGTCGGTCAACCTCGGCGAAGGCAGCCACGCGCTCACGGCGCGCGCCGTCGACCCGGCCGGCAACGCCTCTCAGCCCTCGACCGTGTTCCGGGTGATCGTGGACACCGCGCCGCCCATCCCACCGGTCATCGTCTCCAACGGACCGACGGAGGTCAGCGGCACGGTCGCGCTGGCTGCCGGGGAGAGCCTGTCCCTGCGCGTGGGCGGCGCCGTCTACGATGTGGCGACCGCCACCGGCGCCTGGGCCGTCGACCTGAGCACCGCCAAGCCCCGCAGCGGCTCGCTGAACCTGGCCGAGGCGCCATTCATCGTGCGCGCCGAGGCGCTTGATCCTTCCGGCAACCTTGCCGTGGCCGTGCGCGGCACCGACCGCGACGACCTGCTGACCCTGCTGGCCGATGACCTCGTGCGCCTCGTGGCCGGCACGCAGACCGTCCAGGGCGATGCAGGCGTCGACACGATCGCCCTCGGCGCTTCGGGCGTGACGCTGGACCTCACGCGCGTGACCGACACCGCCCTGTCGGGCATCGAGCGCTTCGCGGTCGGCCGCAACACCCTCGTGCTGACCGTGGCGGACGTGCGGGCGCTTGGGAGCACGGAAATCACCGTCAGTGGCGAGGCGGGCGGTGCGGTGCGGCTCCTGGGCAGCGGCTGGTCTCTCAAGGAGGAGGTCACCGAATCAGGGATCGTGTATTCCGTCTACGAAAACGACGGCACGCGGGTGCGGACACAGGCCGGGCTCACGGTCGCGCCCAACGCCACCCCGCTCGCCTCGGCCCAAGACGAGGTCAGCCGGCGCCTGGGCATGGGCGGGCCCGGAACGCCCGGCCCGGTCGAGCCCGCGCCCGCCGCCGGCGAGCCGGCGATCAGCTGGACCGACGTGCTGGATGCGCCTGCGGCGGCTCACGCTGAGGCCGCGTGGCAGCTTCAGGGCGCGGCCGGAGCTGCCCCGCGCGCGCCAGGCAGCCCCGGTGTGCTGACCCTGGCGGACCTCCTCCCCGGCAGCTCTCCCCAGCCGGCTGCGCCGCCGCAGCCTGTGCCCCAGACGCCCTGGGCCGGCTCTGCCTGGCCCGCGATCGACGCCACGGCAGGGCTGGCGCTGGCTGCCGGCCTGCCCCTTGGCGTGCCCTGGCAGGAGTGGCCCGCAAGCTGACGCGCGCTGCCGCGCCACGCCACGCCGGAACAGGGCCCGGCCGCTACACTCCCACGCTGGTTTCCTTCCACAGCCCCTGGCTCTACACCATGACCTGCTGTGTGCCCCGGCTCCTCGAGCCGACTCGAGCCGTGCGCGAGCGCGCGGCCGCACCCCGGCGCGCACCCGCGCCGCCCCCATCCCTGGGCCTGCCCTCCGTGTGCCTGGCGCTCCTCGCGGCGTGCCTGGCAGCGCTGCCGGCCGCATCCGCTGCGCAGGCGCCCACGCACCGGGTCTTTCCGGCCACTGCGCTGCGCGGTGAACTGGTGCTGGGCACGCTGCCCGAGGCAAGCCTCAACGGCGCACCCGCGCGGCTCGCACCCGGGGCGCGCATCCGGGGCGCGGACAACCTGCTGCAAGTGCCCGTTTCGGTGGCCGGGCAGCGGCTGCTGGTGCACTACACGCTCGAGCCCACCACGGGGCTGGTGCTCGACGTATGGATCCTCAATCCCACCGAGCGGGCACGCCAGCCCTGGCCGGCCACGCCCGAGCAGGCGCGCGCCTGGCGCTTCGACCCCTCCGCCCAGACCTGGACCCGACCATGAGCACCGAAGCCACGACCCGCAAGGTCTACATCCGCACCTTCGGGTGCCAGATGAACGAGTACGACTCCGACAAGATGGCCGATGTGCTGCACGCCGCGGCCGGCTACGAGAAGAC
>JBIIED010000372.1:0-2930 GCA_044237995.1 Rubrivivax sp.
GCCGGTGCAGACGGGCCTGAAGTGCCTGGACTCGATGGTGCCCGTGGGCCGCGGCCAGCGCGAGCTGATCATCGGCGACCGCCAGACCGGCAAGACGGCCGTGGCGATCGACGCGATCATCAATCAGAAGGGTCAGAACATGACCTGCATCTACGTCGCCATCGGCCAGAAGGCGTCGTCGATCAAGAACGTGGTGCGCTCGCTCGAGCAGGCCGGCGCGATGGAGTACACGATCGTCGTGGCGGCCTCGGCCTCCGAGTCGGCCGCGATGCAGTACGTCAGCGCCTACTCCGGCTGCACGATGGGTGAGTACTTCCGCGACCGCGGCCAGGATGCCCTGATCGTCTACGACGACCTGTCCAAGCAGGCCGTGGCCTACCGCCAGGTGTCGCTGCTGCTGCGCCGCCCGCCGGGCCGCGAAGCCTTCCCGGGCGACGTCTTCTACCTGCACAGCCGCCTGCTCGAGCGTGCCGCGCGCGTGAACGCCGACTACGTGGAGGCCTTCACCAAGGGCGAGGTCAAGGGCAAGACGGGCTCGCTCACGGCGCTGCCCGTGATCGAGACGCAAGCCGGTGACGTGTCGGCCTTCGTGCCCACCAACGTGATCTCGATCACCGACGGCCAGATCTTCCTGGAGACCAACCTCTTCAACTCCGGCATCCGCCCGGCCATCAACGCCGGCATCTCGGTGTCGCGGGTGGGCGGTGCTGCGCAGACCAAGCTCATCAAGAGCCTGTCGGGCGGCATCCGTACCGACCTCGCGCAGTACCGCGAACTCGCCGCCTTCGCGCAGTTCGCAAGTGACCTCGATGCAGCCACGCGCAAGCAGCTCGACCGCGGCGCGCGCGTCACGGAGTTGCTCAAGCAGGCGCAGTACCTGCCGCTGCCCATCAGCCTGATGGCCGCGTCGCTGTACGCGGTCAACAAGGGCTACCTGGACGACGTGGACGTGAAGAAGGTGCTCGCCTTCGAAAGCGGCCTGCACCAGTACCTCAAGAGCAGCCACGCGGAGCTGCTGGCCAAGCTCGAGAAGGACAAGGCGATGGACAAGGCGGCTGAGGAAGCCCTGTCCGGCGCGATTGCCGCCTTCAAGAAGTCCTTCGCCTGAGCAAGCCCTAGCCCAAGGAGCACGGCCATGGCGGTCGGCAAGGAAATTCGCGGCAAGATCAAATCGGTGGAGAACACCAAGAAGATCACCAAGGCCATGGAGATGGTCGCCGCCAGCAAGATGCGCAAGGCGCAGGAGCGCATGCGCGCCGCGCGCCCCTACGCGGACAAGATCCGCAACATCACGGCCCACCTGTCGGAGGCCAACCCCGAGTACAAGAGCCCGTACATGCGCGAGGCCGTCAAGGCCGGCGCGGCCCCCAAGGCCGTGGGCTTCATCGTGGTGACCACCGACAAGGGCCTGTGCGGGGGCCTGAACACCAACATCCTGCGTGCCGTCTCCACCAAGATGCGCGAAGTGCAGACCGCCGGCGGCAAGGTCCACACGGTGGCCATCGGCAACAAGGGCCTGGGCTTCCTCAACCGCATCGGTGCGACCGTGCTGAGCCAGGCCGTGCAGCTGGGCGATGCCCCGCAGCTCGACAGGCTCATCGGCCCGGTCAAGGTCATGCTCGACGCCTTCGTCGAGGGCAAGCTCGATGCCGTGTACCTGTGCTACACGAAGTTCATCAACACGATGAAGCAAGAGCCCCTGGTCGAGCAGTTGCTGCCGCTGACCAGCGCGCGGCTGCAGCAGACCGAAGCCGAGCGAAGCGCCTACGGCTGGGACTACCTCTACGAGCCCGACGCGCCCGCCGTCATCGACGACCTGCTCACGCGCTACATCGAGGCGCTGGTCTACCAGGCGGTGTCGGAGAACATGGCCAGCGAGCAAAGCGCCCGCATGGTGGCCATGAAGGCCGCCACCGACAACGCCGGCAACCTCATCGGCGAGCTCAAGCTCATCTACAACAAGACCCGCCAGGCCGCCATCACCAAGGAGCTGTCCGAGATCGTCGGCGGCGCCGCGGCCGTCTGAGGCCCTGCATACCGAGTTAGGCAAGGAAATCCAAATGTCAGCACAAGCTCAAGGCAAGATCGTCCAGTGCATCGGCGCGGTCGTGGACGTCGAGTTCCCGCGCGACCAGATGCCCCGCGTGTACGACGCGCTGAAGATGGAGGGCTCGGCTCTCACGCTCGAGGTGCAGCAGCAGCTCGGCGACGGCATCGTGCGCACCATCGCGCTGGGCTCCTCCGAAGGTCTGCGTCGCGGCCTGATGGTCGTCAACACCGGCTCGCCGATCACGGTGCCGGTGGGCAAGGCCACGCTCGGCCGCATCATGGACGTTCTGGGCCAGCCCATCGACGAGCGCGGCCCGGTCTCGCACGAACTCACCGCCTCCATCCACCGCAAGGCCCCGGCCTATGACGAGCTGAGCCCCTCGCAGGAACTGCTCGAGACGGGCATCAAGGTGATCGACCTCATCTGCCCGTTTGCCAAGGGCGGCAAGGTGGGTCTGTTCGGCGGCGCCGGCGTGGGCAAGACCGTGAACATGATGGAGCTCATCAACAACATCGCCAAGGCGCACTCGGGCCTGTCGGTGTTCGCCGGCGTGGGCGAGCGCACCCGCGAGGGCAACGACTTCTATCACGAGATGAGCGACTCCAAGGTCGTCGTCCAGGAGGACCTGAGCCAGTCCAAGGTGGCGATGGTCTACGGCCAGATGAACGAGCCGCCGGGCAACCGCCTGCGCGTGGCGCTCACGGGCCTGACGATTGCCGAGTCCTTCCGCGACGAGGGCCGCGACGTCCTCTTCTTCGTGGACAACATCTACCGCTACACCCTGGCCGGCACGGAAGTGTCCGCGCTGCTGGGCCGCATGCCCTCTGCGGTGGGCTACCAGCCCACGCTGGCCGAGGAGATGGGCCGCCTGCAGGAGCGC
>JBIIED010000373.1:0-2925 GCA_044237995.1 Rubrivivax sp.
TGGGGGGGGGGGGGGGCTGGGATCCCGGCCAGCGCGAGAAATGACGGGTTCGTGACATCATCCCGTGGCGAGGCGTCCGTGTGGCGACGCCTCGCGCCGACCGGGAGAGGCGCATGATCATCGCCAGGCTGCTGCCCCGCACGCGCAGGTTCTACGGGCTCTTCGACGAGCACGGCGCGCGCATCGGCGCAGGCGCGCACGCCTTCCTCGCGCTGGTGGAGAACTACGCCGACCCGGCGTTGCGCGAGAAGCACGCCGCCGAGGTCGATGCGGCCGAGCGCTCGGCCGACCGCGTGACAGCCGAGGTCGTGCGCCTGCTGCACCAGACACTGATCACGCCCATCGACCGCGGGCAGATCCTGGGCCTCATCAATGCCATGGACGACGTGCTCGACCTGCTGCAGGACGCCACGGAGACGCTGTCGCTGTACAACGTGCGCACGATCCGCCCCGAGGTGGTGCAGCTCGCCAACATCAGCGTGCGGTGCTGCGAGCGCGTCCAGCACGCGGTGACGCTGCTGCCTCGGCTGGGCGAGGCCGCGGTGGCGCAGGCGGCCATCAAGACCTGCGACGAGATCGACCGCCTGGAGTCGGATGCCGACCGCGTGATGCGCGCGGCGATGAGCCAGCTCTTCCGGGAGGAGCCCGACGTGCTCGAGGTGATCAAGCTCAAGGCCGTCTACGAACTGCTCGAGTCGATCACCGACCGCTGCGAGGACGTGGCCAACCTCGTCGAGGGGATCGTCCTGAAGAACCGTTGAGCTCGGGCCTCGCGGCGGCTGCTGCCGCTGCTGCGATGCACCGCTCTGCCGTGAACCCGCCTGCTGTGAACCCGCGTGCTGTGAATCAGCCCGCGGCGGCCGGTCGTGCGAGCTGCCACTCGAAGAACTTCTGCCCGCCAAAGGCGATCGTGCCCATCAGCACGCCCGCGCCCAGCAGCAGCGCAACGATCACGCCCAGCACCGGCCCCCATCCGGTGGACCGCGCCGGCCGGCCCGGGTTGTGCCGCGCCTCCCACTTCTCGTCGGGGGTGAGGCCGTAGACGATCGCGCACAGCATCGACTGCGCGATCATCAGCCCGAGCACGGGGACGAGCAGCCAGGACAGTGCATCGTCCTGGCCCAGTTCGCGCATGCGCAGCACGCCCATCAGCCCGATGCCCGTGGGCAGCAGGTGCAGCCAGGCGAGCACGTCACCCAGGCCCCGCAGGTACAGGCGGTGCAGCCCGAGGGTGCCGCCGATCACGGCGAGCCAGGTGGCGAGCGTCTTGGAGCGGTGGTGCGCGACTTCCATCGGCCGCACTATAATGGCGGGTTTTCGGCGACGGCCTCGGCCTGCTCACGCAGGCCACTGGGGCGTATCTACGGCGCCGGTCTTCGGTGCGGTGCGCAATCTGGCGGATCGCACCGGCCTTCCGATTGTCGGCCCTGTGTGTCTCCAGGGTCCGGCGGTCACCGACTGTTTCGACAAGGCTATTCCAACATGGTCGTGATCCGTCTGGCTCGTGGTGGCGCCAAGGGGCGTCCGTTCTTCAACATCGTCGTGGCCGACTCGCGCGAGCGCCGCGACGGGCGCTTCATCGAGCGCCTGGGCTTCTACAACCCCGTGGCCGCCGGCGGCGAGCAGGGCCTGCGTGTCGCGCTCGACCGCGTGACGCACTGGGCCGGTCTGGGCGCCAAGGCCTCCCCGACCGTCGAGCGGCTGCTCGACCAGGCGCGCAAGGCGGTGGCGGGCGGCGCCGCCGCCTGATCGCGGCAGGCGGGCCGCGGCGCGCTGCCGTGGAAGCCGATTTGCCGGACGACGCGGTCGAGGTCGGCCGCATTGTCGGGGCTTGGGGGGTCAAGGGCTGGATCCGTGTGGATCCGCACGCCTCCGACCCGCAGGCCCTCTTCTCCTCCAAGCGCTGGCACGTGCGTCCGCCGGTGCCGCTGCCGGCCGGGCCGGCTCGCGCCTGGCCGACGCTGCTGCGCGTGGTCCACGCGCGCGAGCAAGGCTCCAGCGTGGTGGCGGAAATCGACGGGGTTCAGGATCGCGACGCGGCGCAGGCGCTTCGGGGCGTTCGTGTCTTCGTCTCGCGCTCGAGCTTTCCCACCCCGGCGAGCGACGAGTACTACTGGGTCGACCTGATCGGCCTGGAGGTCGTGAACCGGCAGGGCGAGGCGCTCGGCACGGTCGAGGGCCTGCTCGAGACGGGCGTCCACGACGTGCTGCGCGTGCGCCGCGGCGAGAGCGAGCACCTCATCCCCTTCGTGGGCGCCTACGTCGACCGCGTGGACCTGGCCGCACGCACGATCCTCGTCGACTGGGGCCTGGACTACTAGCGCGGCCGGCGTGCGCTTCGACATCGTCACGCTCTTTCCGGAGCTGTTTGCCCCGCACCTCGAGCATGGGGTGACGCGCCGGGCCTTCGAAGGCGGCGCGGTGCAGGTTCGTCTGTGGCCGCTGCGCGAGCATGCCAGCGACGCCTACCGGCGCGTGGACGACCGCCCCTTCGGTGGCGGGCCGGGCATGGTGCTGCTGGCCGAGCCGCTGGAGCGTGCGCTCGCAGCAGTGCGGGCCGCGCGCGGCGCTGAGGCACCGGTCGTGCACTTCACGCCTGCCGGGCGCAGGCTCGACCAGGCCACGGTGCGTGTGTTCGCGCAGGGTCCGGGCGCGATCCTGCTGTGTGGCCGCTACGAGGGCATGGACCAGCGCGTGATCGACCGCCATGTCACGCACGAGATCAGCCTGGGCGACTACGTGCTGTCCGGCGGCGAACTTCCTGCCCTGGTGCTGCTCGACGCGGTCGCGCGGCTGCGGGAGGGAGTGCTGCCCGCGCCCTCGCACGAGCAGGACAGCTTCTCCGACGGGCTGCTGGAGGGGCCGGCCTTCAGCCGCCCGGAGCGGTTGCCCGACGGGCGCGGCGTGCCCGATGTGCTGCTGTCC
>JBIIED010000116.1:0-9916 GCA_044237995.1 Rubrivivax sp.
GGCCCAGGGCCCGCCCCACGTCGCGCAGCGCCGAGCGCGGCCGGTAGCACACCACCACGCCGGCCAGCGCCGCGCGGTGGCGGCCGTACTTGCGGTACAGGTACTGCACCACCTCCTCGCGGCGCTGATGCTCGAAGTCGACGTCGATGTCCGGCGGCTCGCGCCGCTCGGCGCTGACGAAGCGCTCGAAGAGCACGCTCATGCGCGCCGGATCCACTTCCGTGATGTGCAGGCAATAGCACACGGCCGAGTTGGCGGCGCTGCCGCGGCCCTGGCAGGCGATGCCCTGCGCGCGTGCCCAGGCCACGATGTCGGCCACGGTCAGGAAGTAGGGCTCGTAGGCCAGCTGCGCGATGAGCGCGAGCTCGTGCTCGATCGTGGCGCGCACCGGGCCCGGCACGCCTGCCGGGAAGCGCAATCGCGCCCCCTGCTCGGTGAGCGCGCGCAGCCAGCTCGTGGGCGTGTGGCCATCCGGCACGATCTCCTGCGGGTACTCGTAGCGCAGCTCCTCGAGCGAGAAGGCGCACTGCCCGGCCAGCTGCACCGTGGCCTGCAGCCAGGCCGGCCGGTAGAGCTTGGCCAGCCGCGCGCGCGGGCGCAGGTGCGCCTCGGCGTTGGGGGGCAGCGCCAGGCCGCACTCGGCCACCGGGCGGTTCAGCCGCGTGGCGGTGAGCACGTCGTGCAGCGGCTTGCGCGAGCGTGCGTGCATGAGCACGCCGCCGGCGGCCACGACCGCGAGCCCGGTGGCCTGCGCCACCGCCTCCACCGTCTCCACCCGCTGCGTGTCGTGCGGGCCGTGCAGCAGCTCGACGGCCAGCGCGGCGCGCTCCACACCGAACCAGGTGCGCAGCCACATCGCGTGGGCAAACACAGTCTCGAAGGGTTCCTGCTCGCCGGGCACGAGCAGCGCCAGGCAACCCGGCAGCCCGGCCAGCATCGGCGCGCCCGGCGCCTTGCCCTCGAGGTCGGCCGCATGGGCCTCGTAGCTTCCCTTGGGCGCACGGCGGCGCGCCAGCGTGATCCAGTGCGAGAGGTTGGCGTAGCCGCGGCGCGACTGCGCCAGCAGCACCAGGTGCGCTCCACCGCCGCCCAGGCGCATCTCCGAGCCGATGATCAGGTGCAGCCCCTGGCGCCGCGCCTCGCCGTGGGCCCGCACCACGCCAGCCAGCGAGCACTCGTCGGTGATCGCCAGCGCCGCGTAGCCGAGCTCGCGCGCCCGCGCCACCAGCTCCTCGGGGTGGGAGGCTCCGACGAGGAAGCTGAAGTTGCTGCGGCAGTGCAGCTCGGCGTAGGCGGGAAGCATGGAGCCGGATACTGTACACATATACAGTATCGATGCGCGCCCCCAGGGAAACCGCAGGCACGCCAACGCCTTCGCGCCCGCCAATAATGGGCCCCATGAAGATCTTCACCGTCCTGCCGCTGCTGGCCATCGGCGTACTTGCCTCGGGCCTGTCGCTACCCGGGCTGCCGGCGGTGCTGATCGCCTGCGTGCCTGCCCTGCTGGCGGCCGTGGCCGCCTCCGTGCACCACGCGGAGGTGATCGCCCACAAGGTGGGCGAGCCCTACGGCACGATCGTGCTGGCGCTGGCCGTGACTGTCATCGAGGCGGCACTCGTGCTGTCGATCATGCTGGCCGGTGGCGCCAACGCCGCCGCAGTGCCGCGCGACACCGTCTACTCGGCGGTGATGATCATCTGCACCGGAGTCGTGGGCGTGTGCATCCTGCTGGGCGGGCTGCGCCACCGCGAGCAGAGCTTTCGCATCGAGGGCACGAACTCGGGCCTGGCGGCACTGGCTGCCTTGTCGGTGCTCGTGCTCGTGATGCCCTCGCTCACGACGAGCTCGCCGGGGGCCACCTACACGAACTCGCAGCTCGTCTTCGTGGCACTGTCCTCGCTTGCGTTGTGGGTGGTCTTCGTCTTCATCCAGACCGTGCGCCACCGCGACTACTTCCTGCCCTCAGCCACGCCGGCCGACGAGTCGGTCCACGCCCCGCCGCCGAGCACGGGCGCGGCCTGGGCGAGCTTCGTGCTGCTGCTGGTGGCGCTCGTGGCGGTGGTGGGGCTGGCCAAGGTGCTGTCGCCGTCCCTGGAGAGGCTGGTCGTGCACTGGGAACTGCCCAAGACGGTGGTGGGCATCCTGATTGCGATGATCGTGCTGCTGCCCGAGACCTGGGCCGCCATCCGGGCTGCGCGTGCCGACCGGCTCCAGACGAGCATGAACCTGGCCATCGGCTCGGCGCTGGCGAGCATCGGGCTGACCATCCCGGTGGTGGTCGTCGCAGCCGTGATGCTGGACCTGCCGCTGGTGCTGGGGGTGGACGACAAGGACGTGGCGCTGCTGGCGCTGACCTTCCTCGTGGGGACGATCACGCTGGGCTCCGGGCGCACGAACATGATGCAAGGCGCCGTGCACCTGGTGATCTTCGCGGCGTTCCTGTTCCTCACGCTCGTGCCCTGAAGTGCAGGCCGCGCCAGGCGCGGCCGCCAATGGGCAGCCCAATCCGCGGTAGATTCCCGGCATGACCCTGCGCTCGCTTGCCGCCGACTCCTCGCCCGGGCACCCGCCCGCGCGGGGCACGGCACGGCGCACCCGACCGGGCACGCGGCCAGCCGCTCCGGCGCCGGCCAGCGACGCATCGGCGCCCACTTCCTTCGCCGCCCTCACGCAGCGCCTGGACTATCTCTCCCCGGCCGACATCGCCCACGTGCGCGAGGCCTACCGCTTCGCCGACGAGGCGCACCTGGGCCAGTACCGCGCCAGCGGCGAGCCCTACATCACGCACCCCATCGCCGTGGCCGGGCTGTGCGCCGACTGGCGGCTGGACGTGCAGGCCATCATGGCCGCGCTGATGCACGACGCGATGGAGGACTGCGGCGTCACCAAGCCGGAGCTGATCCAGCGCTTCGGCGCGCCCACGGCCGACCTCGTCGACGGCCTGACCAAGCTCGACCGGCTGCAGTTCAACACGCGCGAGGAGAGCCAGGCCGAGTCCTTCCGCAAGATGCTGCTGGCGATGGCACGCGACGTGCGCGTGATCCTGGTCAAGCTCGCCGACCGGCTGCACAACATGCGCACGCTCGATGCGATGGCGCCGGCGCGGCGCCATCGCATCGCCAGCGAGACGCTGGAGATCTACGCCCCCATTGCGCACCGCCTGGGCCTGGACCAGACCTTCCGCGAGCTGCAGGACCTCGCCTTCGCGAGCCTGCATCCCTGGCGCCACGCCACGCTGGAGCGCGCGCTGCAGCGCGCCGGTGGTCACCGCCGCGACATCGTCGAGCGCGTGCGGCGCGACGTGCAGCGCGCCTTCGGCCAGGCGCACCTGGGTGCAACGATCAGCGGGCGCGAGAAGCAGGTCTACTCGATCTACCGCAAGATGCGCGACAAGCGCATGGGTTTCACGCAGGTCAACGACCTGTTCGGCTTTCGCATCCTGGTGGAGACGCTGCCCGACTGCTACCTGGCCCTGGGCGCGCTGCATCAGCTCTACAAGCCCCTGCCCGGCCGCTTCAAGGACTACATCGCGATCCCCAAGGCCAACGGCTACCAGAGTCTGCACACCACGCTCGTGAGCCCGCTGGGCACGCCGGTGGAGTTCCAGATCCGCACCGAGGCCATGCACGCGGTAGCCGAGAAGGGCATTGCGGCGCACTGGATGTACAAGCTCGACCCGAAGGAGAGCTCCGAGCCGGGCGGCGCCGAGGCGCAGCGGCTGGGCGCCATCTGGATGCAGTCGCTGCTGGACATCCAGGACGAGACGCGCGACTCGGCCGAGTTCCTCGAGCACGTGAAGGTAGACCTCTTCCCCGACGCGGTCTACGTCTTCACGCCGCGCAGCAAGATACTGGCGCTGCCGCGCGGGGCCACCCCGGTGGACTTCGCCTACGCGATCCACTCCGGCGTGGGCGACCGCTGCGTGGCGGCCAAGGTCAACGGCGAGTCGGTGCCGCTGCGCACGGAGCTGCGCAACGGCGACGTGGTGGAGATCATCACCGCCCCCGGCGCTCGGCCCAACCCCTCCTGGCTCAACCACGTGCGCACCGGCCGCGCACGCTCCAAGATCCGCCACTACCTCAAGACCCTCGAGCAGGAGGAGGCGCAGGCGCTGGGCGAGCAGATGCTGGCGCAGGCGCTGCGCGCCGAAGGTCTCTCGCTGCCCGCAGGCGAGCCCCAGGACGAGAAGGTGGCCGCGCTGTGGCAGCAGCTCGCGCGCTGGGGCGGCAACCGCCACCGCGTCGAGCTGCTGACCGACATCGGCATGGGCCGCAAGATCGCCGTCATCGTGGCCAAGCGCCTGGCCCAGCTGATGGCCGAGCGCGGCACGCGCCCGGACACGGTCTCGCTGAGCCTGGGCCACTTCGGGGCCGACGATGGCGCCGGGCTGCGCCAGACGGTGGTGTTCGTCGACGGCCGCCAGGGCGCCACGGTTCAGTTCGCCACCTGCTGCCGCCCGATCCCGGGCGACGACATCACAGGCTACCTCGGCCGCGGCGAGGGCCTGCTCGTGCACACCGCGGAATGCCACGTGGGCAGGCGGCTCTTCGAGCGCGACCGCGAACGCTGGATCCACGTCGAGTGGTCCGAGGACGTGGGCCGCCCCTTCGAGGCCGCGATCGACCTGGAGGTGCGCAACGGCAAGGGCGTGCTCGCCCAGGTGGCTCAGGCCATCGCCAACGCCGAGGCCGACATCACGCACATCGACATGGGCGAGGAGCGCGCCACCGACCACGCGCGCATGCGGCTGCTCATCAACGTGCGCGACCGGCTGCAGTTCGCCGAGGTGCTGCGCGCGCTGCACCGCTCGCCCACCGTGCTGCGCGCATCGCGCGTCAAGCCTTGAGCGGGGCCGGGTAGCGCACCTCGACGATCTCGATCGTCTCCACGCCCGCCGGCGTCACCAGGCGCACCTCGTCGCCTTCGCGTGCCTTGAGCAGCGCGCGCGCCACGGGCGACACCCAGCTCACCTCGCCAGCCAGGCTGTCTGCCTCGTCGATGCCCTTGATGGTGACGGTGCGTTCGTCCCCGCGCGCGTTCGCGTAGGTGACGGTGGCGCCGAAGTAGACCTGGTCGCTGCCGTGGTGCACGGCCGGGTCGACCACTTCGGCGATGTCCAGCCGCCGCGTGAGGAAGCGGATGCGCCGGTCGATCTCGCGCAGCCGCTTCTTGCCGTAGAGGTAGTCGCCGTTTTCAGAGCGGTCGCCGTTCTTGGCCGCCCACGACACCGTCTCCACCACCTTCGGGCGCTCCACGTCCAGCAGCGCGTGCAGCTCGTCGCGCAGCCGGGTCCAGCCCGCAGGGGTCATGTAGTTGCGAGCACCGGCAGGCAGCGGCGGCAGCGAGGCGTCCTCGTCGTCTTCGCCGGCGCCGGGTGCGTCGTTCTCGCGTGTGAAGGCCTTGCTCATGCTGCGCCGAGGATTGTGCCGTGCGACGATAGGGGCTGCACCCGTCCTCCTGAGCCGCCATGCCGAACTTCGCCGCCAACCTCACGATGCTCTTCAACGAGGTGCCCTTGCTCGATCGCTTCGAGCGGGCCGCGCGCGCGGGCTTTCGCGCCGTGGAGTTCCTCTTCCCCTACGAGCACGATCCGCGCGAGCTGCGCCGGCGCCTGGACGACAACGGCCTGAAGCTCGTGCTGCACAACCTGCCCCCGGGCAACTGGGAAGGCGGTGAGCGCGGCATCGGCTGCCACCCCGATCGCGTGGCCGAGTTCCGCACCGGGGTGCAGCGCGGCCTGGAGTACGCCACCGTGCTGGGTGCGCCGCAGCTCAACTGCCTGGCCGGCAAGGCCCCGCCGGGCGTGCCGCGCGAGCAGCTGCGCGACACCTACGCGGCCAACATCGCGTGGGCGGCTGCGGAGTTCAAGCGCGCCGGGCTGAAGCTCGTGATCGAGCCCATCAACTTCCACGACATCCCGGGCTTCTTCCTCAACCGCACCGAGCAGGCCATCGAGATCCTGGATCTGGCCGGCTCCGACAACGCCTTCGTGCAGTACGACATCTATCACGCCCAGCGCATGGAAGGCGAGCTCGCCGCCACCATCGAGCGGCACCTGCCGCGCATTGCCCACATGCAGCTGGCCGACAACCCCGGGCGCCATGAACCCGGCACGGGCGAGATCCACTACCCCTTCCTCTTCGCCCACCTCGACCGCATCGGCTATGCCGGCTGGATCGGCTGCGAGTACCGGCCGGCCACCACCACCGAGGCGGGTCTGGGCTGGCTCGCCCCCTGGGGCATTGGCCAGGCCGCTGCCTGATGCGCCTGCCCAACTGGCTCGCCACGCGGCGCGGGCGGCTCGCGGCCTTCTTCTTCCTCTACGTCACCGAAGGCATTCCGCTGGGCTTTGCGGCCACCGCGGTGGCCACGCAGCTGCGCCGCCAGGACGTGGGGCCCGCGGAGATCGGCGCCTTCGTCGGCTCCTTCTACCTGCCCTGGGCCTTCAAGTGGGCCTTCGGGCCGCTGATCGATGTCTTCGCGAGCGACCGGCTCGGGCGCCGGCGCGGCTGGATCCTGCTCACGCAGGCGATGATGGTCGTGACCCTCCTGGCCTGCACGGGCCTGGAGCTGCCGGCCCAGCTCGGGCTGCTCACGGCCATCCTGCTCGTGCACAACAGCTTCGGCGCGATGCAGGACGTGGCCATCGATGCGCTGGCCGTCAACACGCTGCGCCAGGACGAGCGGGGCCTGGCCAACGGCATCATGTTCGCCGGTGCCTCGGTCGGCGCAGCGCTGGGCGGCAGCGGCGTGCTCTTCATGATCCCGTGGCTGGGGGTGGCGGGGGGCTTCGTCTTCGTGGCCGCCTGCATCGCCTGCGTGACGGTGTTCGTCGTGCTGCCGCTGCGCGAGCCGGCCGATCCCTCGCACCAGGCGCGCGCACCGGGCCTGGCCTCGGCCCGGCGCGAGGTGGCACGCTTCGGCACCGAGGCCTTCAGGAGCTTCCTGGGCACGCGCGGGGCCTTCGCCGGGCTGGCCTTCGCGCTGCTGCCCGCCGGGGCGATGGGGCTGGGGCTGGCGCTGCAGTCCAACCTCGCAGTGGAACTCGGCCTGAGCGACGACAGCGTGGCCTGGCTGAGCCTGTGGTCGCAGGTGCTGTCTGCCGCCTTCATGGTGGCCGGCGGGTGGCTCTCGGACCGGCTCGGCCGCCGCCGCACGCTCGCGGTGTACCTGCTGCTGATGAGCCCGCCGGTGCTGTGGCTGGCCTGGATGCTGTGGCAGCAGGGCTGGATCCACCCGGTGTCTGCGGCCGAGCGCGCAGGCCGCGCCGTGCCGGCCGTGCTTGTGACGGCGCTGTGGGTGGCCACCCTCGCCTACGCCGTGGCGCAGGGCCTGATGTATGGCACCCGCTCGGCCATCTTCATGGACGTGACGAACCCGAAGGTGGCGGCCACGCAGTTCACCGCCTACATGGCCATGATGAACCTGGCCATCGCCTACTCGGCCACGTGGCAGGGCATCGCGGTGGAGGCGCTGGGCTACCCGGTGACGCTCGTCATCGATGCCGTCTTCGGGCTGGCATGCCTGCTCTTCCTGCCCTTCATCCGGCCCTCGCTGCGGCCCGAGGGAGACGGCGGCGCGCCCGTGCGGGCGCGCTGGGTTGCGGCGATTCTGGCCTTCGGCTGCCTGGCCTGGGTGCCCTACCGGGTGGGGCTGTGGACGACCGGCGCCGCGGCACCGGTCCTCGAGACCCTCTTCACGCTCGTCTTCGTGGCCTCGGCCGTGTTCCTCGCCGCAGGGGGTGCCACGCTCGGCACGCGCCTGGGCCGCATCGGTCTGTGGCTGGCGCCGCTGCTGCTGGCCATGCACGCACGCCACGCCTTCCCAGCCGCAGGTCTGGCCTACGTGGTCGTGCCGGTCCTGGCAGCCGGCCTGCTGGCGTGGCAGGCGCGGCTGAGCTGGCAGGCGCTGGCGCCCCGCCCGCCGGCACCACAAACCTAGGGTTGCACCGCCCCCGGGCCTGCGTCGGGCGATGGGCCTGCTGGTGTACGCTGCGGCCCAACAACCAGACGAAAAGACACACAGGAGACCGACCCATGCGCACCACCCTCGTCGCCCTTGCGCTGGCCGCCACCGCCGGCCTCGCCGCCGCTCAGGGCAGCTTCCCCTCCAAGCCGATCACGCTCGTCGTGCCCTTCCCGCCCGGAGGCTCCACCGACCTGATCGCGCGCGTGTTGCAGCCCAAGCTGCAGGAGCGGCTCGGGGGCACGGTGGTGGTGGAAAACCGCGCCGGCGCCACTGGCACGATCGGCGCGGGCCAGGTGGCGCGCGCGCCGGCCGACGGCCACACGCTGCTCGTCTCGTCGCTCGGCCCCTTCGTGATCGCGCCGCACCTGATCAAGGTGAACTACGACGCGCTCAAGGAGCTCGAGCCGATCAGCATTGCCGTGCAGGCCCCCAACGTGCTCGTGGTGCCCGCGGCCTCGCCGCACCGCTCGCTGGCCGACGTTCTGGCCTTTCTCAAGGCCAACCCCAGCAAGATGAGCTTCGGCTCATCGGGCAATGGCAGCAGCGACCACCTCACGGCCGAGATCTTCTGGCAGCAGACGGGCACCAGCGGCGTGCACGTGCCCTACAAGGGTGGCGGCCCCGTGATGCAGGACCTGCTGGGCAACCAGGTCGACAGCTCCTTCATGAACATCAACACCGCCATGCCGCAGATCCAGGCCGGCAAGCTGCGCGCACTGGTCATCACGAGCGCGCGCCGCTCGCCGCTGCTGCCGCAGGTGCCCACGCTCGAGGAGTCGGGCGTTCGCGAGGCCAACGTGCAGTCCTGGCAGGCCATCGCCGGGCCCCGCGGCCTGCCGGCCGACGTGAAGGGCCGCCTCCACGCTGCGGTCGTCGCCGGCCTGGGCGATCCGGCCGTGCGCCAGCGCCTGCTCGACCTGGGCTTCGAGATCGTGGCCAACACGCCCGAGCAGTTCGCCGCGTTCCAGGCCACCGAGTTCGCGCGCTGGCAGCAGCTCATCACGAGCCGCAACATCAAGGCCGACTGATCCGCCGCGCGGCCCGCCGACCCCCGTGACGCGGGGCGGGCGCCTGATCCTGCGACGGCTCACATGAGGGTTCACATGACGGCTCACATGACAGCTCGCCTGGCGCTCACATGACGGCCCCGACGACAGCGCCCGGGGAGGTTCAGGCCACGGCCCCCGTCACCGTGCGCATGCACGCCGCGGACAACGTGGCCATCGTCGGCAACGAAGGCGGCCTGCCCGCGGGCACCGCGCTGCCGGGCGGGCCTATCCTGAGACAGGCCGTGCCGCAGGCGCACAAGGTGGCCCTCGAGGACATCGCCGCAGGCGAGCCGGTCGTCCGCTACGGCGTCGTGATCGGCCGCGCGCGGGCAGCCATCGGCGCGGGCAGCTGGGTGCACGAGCGGCTGCTCGAGATGCCCGATGCGCGCGAGCTGGCCGATCTGCCGATGGCCACCGTGCAGCCGCCTGCGCTGCCCCCGCTGGAGGGCTACACCTTCGAGGGCTTCCGCAACGCCGACGGCAGCGTGGGCACGCGCAACCTGCTGGCCATCACCCAGACCGTGCAGTGCGTGGCCGGCGTCGTCGAGGTGGCGGCCGAGCGCATCCGGCGCGAGTTGCTGCCGCAGTTTCCGAACGTCGACGGCGTGGTGGCCCTGGAGCACGGCTACGGCTGCGGCGTGGCCATCGATGCGCCCGGCGCCGAGATCCCGATCCGCACGCTGCGCAACCTCGCGCGCAACCCCAACTTCGGCGGCGAGGTGCTGGTGGTGAGCCTGGGCTGCGAGAAGCTGCAGCCCGAGCGGCTGCTGCCACCGGGCAGCATCGCGCTGGCCGCGGGCGAGGAGACCGCCGACGTGGTGTGCCTGCAGGACGCGCAGCACGTGGGCTTCGAATCGATGGTGCGCAGCATCGTCGACCGCGCCCGCGTGCACCTGGAG
>JBIIED010000117.1:0-9913 GCA_044237995.1 Rubrivivax sp.
TGGAGCGACTGGTGTCGGAGCTGCCCGCGGTGCGGGGGCGAGCACGCTGGCCGGCCCCGGGCGGTTCGCTGTGCATGAGCAAGGGCGTGCTGCACTGGGTGCCCGATGCAGGCCTGCCGGGCTGGGACGACGCATCTGGCGCGTGAGCCCGCGGGGATGCTGCGGCGCAGCATCCCACGATAGAATCAGGGGTTTTTCGTATGTGCGGGGAGAGTCCCCGCAGGACCTGCTGCGATGGCCCTGATCGTCCACAAGTACGGCGGCACCTCGATGGGGTCGACCGATCGCATTCGCAACGTCGCCCGGCGCGTGGCCAAGTGGGTGCGAGCCGGCCACCAGCTGGTGGTCGTGCCCTCGGCCATGAGCGGCGAGACGAACCGCCTGCTGGGATTGGCCAAGGAGCTCATGCCCGAGGCGATGAGCGCCGAGGCCCGGCGCGAGCTCGACATGATTGCAAGCACCGGCGAGCAGGTGTCCGTGGGATTGCTCGCCCTTGCGCTGCAGGCCGAGGGCATGCCCGCAGTGAGCTACTCCGGCTGGCAGGTGCCTGTCCGCACCGACTCGGCCTACACCAAGGCCCGCATCACGGCCATCGACGACGCGCGTATCCGCGGCGACCTCGCGGCCGGCCGCGTCGTCATCGTCACGGGCTTCCAGGGCATCGACGGGGACGGTCACATCACGACACTCGGGCGCGGCGGGAGCGACACGAGCGCGGTGGCCGTGGCCGCGGCCATGGGTGCCGACGAGTGTCTGATCTACACCGACGTGGACGGTGTCTACACCACCGACCCGCGCATCGTGCCCGAGGCCAGACGGCTGTCGACCATCTCCTTCGAGGAGATGCTGGAGATGGCCAGCCTAGGCTCCAAGGTGCTGCAGATCCGCTCGGTGGAGTTCGCGGGCAAGTACCGTGTGCCGCTGCGGGTGCTGTCGAGCTTCACGCCGTGGGACATCCCGCTCGACGAGGAGGCCCGCTCGGGCACGCTGATCACTTTCGAAGAGGACGAGAAGATGGAGCAAGCCGTCGTTTCCGGGATTGCCTTCAGCCGCGACGAGGCCAAGATCACCCTCGTGGGCGTGCCCGACCGCCCGGGCGTGGCCTTCCAGATCCTTGGGCCCGTCGCCGAGGCCAACATCGACGTGGACGTGATCATCCAGAACGTCTCGCACGACGGCCGCACGGACTTCTCCTTCACCGTGCCGCGCGGCGACTACGCGCGCGTGGCAGAGGTGCTCAAGACACAGGTGCTGCCCGGGATGGACGGCACGCAGATGCTGGGCGACCCGAAGATCTGCAAGGTCTCGATCGTGGGCATCGGCATGAAGAGCCACGCAGGCGTGGCCGCCAGGATGTTCCGCACGCTCAGCGAGGAGCGCATCAACATCCAGATGATCTCCACCAGCGAGATCAAGACGAGCGTCGTGATCGACGAGAAGTACATGGAGCTCGCGGTGCGAACATTGCATCGCGCCTTCGAGCTCGAAGGTGCTCCGGCTGCTTGAGCGGCACAGTCCGCGCTGCCGGGGCCTCCGGTAGAATCTCGGGTTGTGGAGTCGTGACCGAGAGGCCGAAGGTGCTCCCCTGCTAAGGGAGTATGCGGGCAAAACCTGCATCGAGGGTTCGAATCCCTCCGACTCCGCCACATCAAGCCCTTCGAACCCGCGCCGCCGGGGTTGAACGCAGTCCAGGCCCTGCAGAGAACGGGCCGTTCGCCGCAGAGCACCTGTCGCGCGAGCCCCCTGGTCGCGAGCACTGCAGTGGTCTCCAGGTGCATGCATCCCGGATGCGCACCGGCAGCCGCATTCGAGTTCCCGGTGAAGGCCGCGCACGGCGACAGGCGCCAGCCTGCGTCGAAAGCGCACCCCACCGAACGCAAGGCTTGACGGAACGCCGTCCTGCGTGACTTCTGCACGCCCGGTATCGGGGGAACTCGGGTCGAATCCACCTTCATTCCGGGGGTTGACCCATACCGGGTTGTGGGTGCTTGCGATGTCTGGGTCTGGTGTCTCGGGTATCAAGGGAGCATTCGATGGAAACACGTGGTTCGATGGGTCTGCACCGGCTGCATCGGTTGTCCTGGCTCGTGGCACTCGCCCTGGCGGGCACGGCCGCGCAAGCTGCTGGCGGCGCAGGCATCCCGCCGGGGGGCAGCGCCAGTGCAAGCCTGCCGGGTTCGCCGGGGGGGCCTGCCAGCTGGAGCCTGGGTGCCCTGCCGGGTTCGCCGGGGGGCAGTGCCAGCGCGAGCCTGGGGGACGAGATACCCCAGCCGGGTGGCCGCGGCGATCTGGCGATCTCCAAGGACGTCCGTGATGTCATCAACGGTGTCACGCCGTTGACGGCCAACTCTCCCGCAGCCTACTGGGCGCGCGTCACGGGCTCCACCCTGCAGCTTCAGTTGATCGTCGCCGGGCTGCCGGACTCCAACGGCTCGCTGGCGGCCCTGCGGGCCTCCGTCCAGGCCTTGGGCGGCGTGGTGGTGCGGGAGTTCGCCACGACGCAGCAGCTTGCCGTGCTCATGCCGGGCCGCATGGTGTCCACCCTGGCCCTTCGGCCCGAGGTTGTGAGCATCTCAGCCAACCGCGTGGCCACGCGCTCGCAGAGCATGGTCCAGCACATGGTGGGCCTGCCCGTTGCAAACGTGGCGGTGAGCCGGGGCGTCAACCGCTACGACGGCAGGGGAGTGGGCATCGCCATCCTCGACTCCGGGGTGATGTCGTCACACCGCTACTTCCTGACGGCCGGGTCGGCGCCTTCGCGCGTGCGGGCTGCCGCAAACTTCGTTCGCGACGACGTGGATGCGGTTCAGGCCAGCACCTCGCCCGCCACTCCGGCCACGGTCATGTGGTCGCGCTACCTCGCGAGCCTCTTGTCGACACTGGGCCAGCAGGTGGACGCCTGCGGCAACGCCATCCCCATGGCCAAGCGGCTGACGGCCGGCTACGTGGACGGGCACGGGCACGGCACGCACGTGGCCGCCATCGCTGCGGGCGATGCGCGCGGAACAACCGTGGACGCCAGCGGTATTGCGCCCGGGGCTCACATCTTTGATGTGCGCGTGCTGGACAACAACGGCGTGGGCCAGACCAGCGATGTCATCGCCGGCATCGAATGCGTCATTCGCCGCGCCCGGGAAAGCGCAGCCTCGGGTTTCAACATCCGGGTGATGAACCTCAGCCTGGCGTCCGACTCCACCGAGACCTACGTGACCGACCCGCTCAGCCGTGCTGCGCGGGCAGCATCGGCTGCCGGGATCGTGGTCGTGGCCTCTGCCGGCAACTACGGCCAGATCCGGGACGCCAGTGGACAGCTGCGCGAGGCCTACGGCCGGATCGGCTCACCCGGGCACGATCCGTCCGTGATCACAGTGGGCGCCGTCAACTACCTCAACACGCCGTCGCGGAGCGACGACTCCGTCACCCGGTTCAGCTCGCGCGGCCCCACGCGCGGCGCCTGGTACTCCGGGCCGAACGTGATCGTGCGGGACAACCTCCTCAAGCCCGACATCGTGGCGCCCGGCAACCGGATCCTGTCGGCGCTCGCCACCGATGCCCCGGGGGCCATCACGAACATGGTGAAGGCCGCTCCCTGGCTGGAGCCTGCCATCTACAAGTCTCTGCCCGCCGGCTCCAAGCTGGCCGAACTCAGCGGTACGTCGATGGCCGCCCCGGTCATTGCCGGGTCGGCGGCCGTGCTGCTGCAGGCCAACCCCGGCCTCACACCGCCCCTGGTGAAGGCGATGCTGCAGTACTCGGCGGCCCCGCTGGCGACGGGCAATCTGCTGCAGCAGGGGCTGGGCATGGTCAACCTCGTGGGCGCCGTGCGGGTGGCCGAGGCACTTCGTACGGACATCGCTGCGCCCTTCGGGCCACCCACGCTCGCTGCTGGCCAGTCGCTGCTCAAGCCCGGCCGTACGCTGGGCACGCCGCAGTCAGTGGTCAATGGCGAGATCCTGAACTGGAGCCAGATGGTCTACGCCGGCGGCAACCGGATCTTCACCGGGGGGGCGCTGCTCACCACCATGCAGCCCCTGTGGGACCCGAGCCTGTCGTGGGGGCCGAACTTCACGCTGCGCACGCGCGTCACGTTCGACTCCCAGTCCGGCCGTGACCGGGGCTCCGAGATGAGTCCCGTCGGGCCCACCGGCACCGGGGCATCCGGCACCGAGGCGGGAGGATCCTCTCCGGGCTTCAAGGTTCGCATCAGCGTCGCGCGCAATGCCCGGTTGCTCACGGCTGGCGTGCGCTTTGCCAGCGGGGTGGTCGGTCGGCACACCGGGCCTGGAACCGGGCCGTTCTTCCAGGTGGCCATGCTGCGCGGCCTGATCGCCAACGGTGCCGGCACCTCGCTCATCGGCAACGGCCTCTCCCTGAGCGAGGGGTTGTCGCTCAGCGAAGGTCTCTCGCTGAGCGAAGGGCTGTCGCTCAGCGAAGGGCTGTCACTGAGCGAGGGCTTGTCTCTGAGCGAAGGGCTTTCCTTGAGCGAAGGTTTGTCCCTGAGTGAAGGGCTGTCGCTGAGCGAGGCGCTGAGAGGGGAGTGATCCCGCCTCAGGGGTAGCGGGCTCAAGACTCCTGCCCAGCTGCCGAAAACGGGAGGCCCGTCCAAGGAACCACCTTGTCGACCCCTTCCGTTTTCGCGCGTCTGCATCAGGCCCTGATGCCGGACTACAACCGCCAGGCCACGATCTACTGGTGGGGCGTGGTGCCCCTGGGCTTGCTGGCCGTTGCGTGGTCTGCCGTCGCCGTGGCAAGCGCTCCCTGGGAGTTCGCCCTCCAGGCCTGCGCGGGCATCGTGATGGCCGCGGTGGCGGGCAGCTTTCCGATCACCATCCCCCGAACGAAGACCTCTTTCGCACTCGGGGAGGTGTTCACGTTTCTCCTGCTGTTTCTCCACGGGGTGGAGCCTGCCGTGCTGGCGGCAGCCGCAGAGGCAGCGGCGGTATCGTTTCGCACATCCAAGCGCTGGACCTCGCGCATCGGTGGCCCGGCGCTGGCTGCGCTGTCGATGACCGCCACAGGCCTGATGCTGCAGTGGATGCTCGCCGCGGCCCACAACCCAGGGGGCATTCCCTTGCCCGTACTCGCAGGCATCGCCCTGTGGGTGTCGATCGTTCACTTCCTGCTCAACACGGTACTCATTGCGGCGCTGCCCCGGCTCAAGCGCGGCGAGTGGCTGCGCTGGAGCGACGTGACCGGAAGCTTCGGGCTCACGCTGATCATCAGTGCCCTGTGCGCCTGCGTATCGGCGGTGCTCAGCGCGAGCTTCCGAGACCACGCGCTGATCCTCTTCCTGACCGTGACGCCAGCCCTCGTGATGCTGCTGACCGTGGTGCGGGGCTACATCGGGCAGCAGGAGGCCCACCGGGCGTTGAGCGAATCCGAAGCTCAGGCGGCGCGTCGCGAGGCAGAGATCACGGCCCAGCACCTGAAGGAGACGCACCACATCGCCTTCCACGATGCCCTGACAGGCCTGCCCAACAGGCGCATGCTGCTCGACGAGCTGGCGGCGTCGGTGTCCCAGGCGCGAGCCGACCCCGGGCACGACGGCTGCGCGCTCATGTTCCTGGACTTCGACCGCTTCAAGCTCATCAACGACACGCTTGGCCATGCGGCAGGCGACCGATTCCTCGTCCAGGTGGCGCAACGGCTTGTCGCGCAGGTGCGGCCACAAGACCTGGTGGCCCGCCTGGGCGGCGACGAGTTCGCGGTGCTGCTGCGCCACAGTGCGGCGCGTGAGGTGGTGGAGGATGTGGCGCGGCGCATCCAGGATGCCGTGCGCAAGCCCTACCTGGTGGCAGGCAACGAACTCACCAGCAGTGCGAGCATCGGCATCACCAGCAGCGAGCACGGTTACGACAACCCCGATGACATGCTGCGCGACGCCGACATCGCCATGTACCGCGCCAAATCCGCCGGCAAGGCGCGGCACGTGATCTTCGACTCGACGATGCACGCCGAGGTGGCGCGAAAGATGCGCCTGGAGGCAGACCTGACGCAGGCCGTGGCCCATGGCACGCTGCAGGTGGCCTACCAGCCGATCTACAGCCTCTCCGGGCGGCGGCTGACGGGGTTCGAGGCGCTGGCGCGCTGGCACCATCCCGAGTTCGGCGAGGTAGAGCCGCAGGAGTTCATCAGCGTGGCCGAGGAGTCTTCGCTCGTGCTGGAGATCACCGACTTCGTGCTCGCGCGTGCCTGCAGCCAGCTGCGCCGGTGGCAGGGCATGTCTGCGGCCTGGGCGGACCTGGAGATGCGGGTGAACATCGCCGACCGGGACATCGCGCAGCGAAACCTCTTGCCGCGGGTGAAAGCTGCGCTACAGGCCAGCGGCCTGCAGGCCAGCTACCTCACACTGGAGCTCACCGAAGGCATCATCATGCGGCGCCTGGCCACCGAGCGCGGCGCACTGGAGGAGTTGCGACGCTTCGGCCTGAGGCTGAGCATCGACGACTTCGGCATGGGCTACTCCTCGCTGGCACACCTTTCGGCGCTGCCCATCGACAGCCTGAAGGTCGACCGCACCTTCGTGGCCGATCTCTTCGTTCGCGACGGCGCGGGCACCATCGTGCGCACCATCCTCGGCCTGGGGCGCTCGCTCGGCATGCAGGTGGTGGCCGAGGGCATCGAGACAGAGGCCCAGCTCCAATGGCTGGTCGAGGCCGGCTGCGAGGCCGGCCAAGGCCGCCACCTTGCACACCCGCTGGACGCGCCAGCGGTCGAGAAACTGCTCAGCAGCCATGCGGCGCAGCCCGGCGCGGCAGTGGCGCTGAGCCTGCAGGATCCCTTGAACGTCCTGCACTGAGCCGGGCGGGCCGCCCGCGAGGTCGGTCGAGGGCTGCCCCATGGATGCGGGGCGCGGCCTTCAGACCCCATCGTCGCCGGCGGAGCGTCGGGGTGCCGTCCGCTCGCTCAGCGCCAGCCACAGCGCACCCGCACTGCATGCCATGGCAGCAGCCTCCACGGGCCCGAGCGGCTCGCCGCGCAACAGGGCTCCCGAGATCATCGCCACGACCGGGACGAGCACCGAGGACAGGCCGGCGATCTGCGCTGGCAGCAGCCCGACGATGGAGAACCAGGCCAGGTTACCGATCGTCATGGGCACCCAGGTGATGTAGGCGATCGCGGCCAGGCTCGACCAGGAAGGCACGAACCAGCGACCCTCGCGCAGTCCGTCCCCCGTGGCCAGGGCCACGAGCGCGATCGGAATCCCGGCCAGCAGCAGCTGCCACCCGGTGGCGGCCAGCAACGGCATCGACAGGGGCCGGCGCTGCAGGATCAGCGTGCCTGCGGCCCAGCCGATGGCCGCAAGCAGCCCCAGGCCGAAGCCGGCGGGCACCTGGGCGCCCGTCGGGAGCGTTCGCCACAGGAGCAGGCCCACGGCGACGCAGCCCAGGAGCAGCGCCATCGCAACCAGGCGCGAGGGGCGCTGGCCCCAGGCCGCCCAAGCGATCAACGCGACCCACAACGGCATCGTGAAACCGAGGATCGCAGCCTGGCCGGAAGGCAGCATCACCGCTGCGTAGGCACTGGCGATATTCCAGATCACCAGGTACGCCAGGCTTGCCCAGATCAGCGTCGGCCGGTCGCCCCGTGGAACGGCCAGTGGCTGCCCACGCCAGCGGGCCACCGCCAGCAGCGTGGCGCCGGCCGCGAGCAGTGCAAAGGCTCGGAAGGTCCAGACCGACACCTCCTGGACCGCGTAGGCAAACAGCGGCCAGTTGGTGCCCCACACCAGGGTCAGAACGGCCAGCAGCCAAAGCGCGCGGGCAGGCAGCTGGGTGGCGGCTGGCACGGGGTCTCGGAGCGATGAAGCCGGCTGGGGTGCGCGCGTCTTCAGCCCGCCAGCCGGGTGGCGAGGGTCGCGACGTGCCGCCCCTGGAAGCGGGCCATGCCCAACTCCTGGCCGCTGGGCATGCGCTCGCCCTGGCCGCCGGCGATGGTCGACGCGCCGTAGGGGCTGCCGCCCTTGATCTCGTCGATGCCCATCTGGCGGCTCTCGGAGTAGGGCAGGCCCACCACCACCATGCCATGGTGCAGCAGCGTGGGAATGAAGGTGAGGATCGTGCTCTCCTGGCCTCCATGCTGGGTGGCCGACGAGGTGAAGACCGATCCGACCTTGCCCACCAGCGCGCCGCTGAACCACAGCCCGCCCGTCTGGTCCATGAAGGCGCGCAGCTGGGAACTGACGTTGCCGAAGCGCGTGGGCGCACCGAAGATGATGGCGTCGTAGTGCGCGAGGTCGCCAGGCTGTGCCACGGGCGCAGCCTGATCAGCCTTTCCGCCGGCGGCAGCGAAGGCATCGGGCGCCATGGTCTCGGGCACGCGCTTGAGATCGACCTGCGCGCCGGCGACTTCGCGCGCACCCTCGGCCACGGCCTGGGCCATGGCCTCGATGTGGCCGTACATGCTGTGATAGAGAACGAGAATCTTGGCCATGTGAAGCTCCATTAAGCGAAACCAGGATTGGGCCATCCTACGCCGGCACGACGCAGCGGCGAGATTGGCGACCGCATTCGAACGCTTCGAATGCACCGCTGGCCCAATGCGCAGGGCTCGCGCGACAATGTTGGGCATGAAATACCTCCACACCATGGTCCGAGTGACCGACATCGAAGCCTCTTTGCGCTTTTACCGTGACGCTCTCGGCCTGGAGGTGCTGTCGCGGCGCGACAGTGAAGCCGGACGCTACACACTCGTCTTCCTGGCCGCACCCGGCAACCACGAGGCGCAGATCGAGCTCACCTACAACTGGCCCGCGGCAGACGGCACAGCCGAGGCCTACACGGGCGGACGCAATTTCGGCCACGTGGCCTACGCGGTGGACGACATCTACGCCACCTGCCAGCGTCTGGTGGACCACGGCGTGACGATCAGCCGCCCCCCGCGAGACGGGCGCATGGCCTTCGTGCGCTCGCCCGACGGCATTTCGATCGAGTTGCTGAACAAGGGCGGCGCACAGCCGCCTGCGGAGCCCTGGACCTCGATGCCGAACGTGGGCACCTGGTAACTGCCGAGGGCGCCCATGCTCAACGAGACCCACGACCCTGGCCTGCGCAGCTGGCTGGAGGCTGCACAGGCCCCCGGCTGCGACTTCCCGATCCAGAACCTGCCCTTTGCCGTCTTCCGTCGACGCGGCAGCGCCGAGCCGTTTCGCGGCGGGGTAGCCCTGGGTGACCAGATCATCGACCTGGCAGCGCTTGCCGCAGCAGGTGTGCTGCAAGGCGAAGCGCAGCGCGCCGCCGTGGCAGGCGCACAAAGCAAGCTCAATGCGCTGATGGCCCTCGGGCCGGTGCCTTGGAGCGCGCTGCGCCTGGCGCTGTCGCGCGCCTTGCGCGCGGGCTCGGCGCTTCGGCCGGCCATCGAGCCGCTTCTGGTGCCACAGGCCCAGGCGGAGTACGAAGTTGCGGCCCGCATCGGCGACTACACGGACTTCTACACCTCCGTGCACCACGCCACGAACATCGGGCGGCTCTTCCGGCCGGACAACCCGCTCCTGCCCAACTACAAGTGGGTGCCCATCGGGTACCACGGGCGCTCGTCGAGCATCGTTGTCTCCGGGCAGGCGTTCCATCGGCCGGTGGGGCAGACCCTGCCGCCCGGCGCCGCGCAGCCGACCTTCGGCGCATCCAGGCGGCTGGACATCGAGCTCGAACTGGGCATCTTCGTGGGCACGGGCAACAGCCTGGGAGAAGCGATTCCCATCACGCAGGCAGAGGAACACGTCTTCGGGCTGTGCCTGCTCAACGACTGGTCTGCCCGCGACATCCAGGCCTGGGAGTACCAGCCTCTGGGGCCGTTCCTGGCCAAGAACTTCGCCACCAGCGTCTCCCCCTGGGTGGTGACGCTGGAGGCGCTTGCCCCCTTCCGGGTGCCGTTCAGCCGCCCGGCAGAAGATCCGCAGCCGCTGCCCTACCTC
>JBIIED010000118.1:0-9894 GCA_044237995.1 Rubrivivax sp.
AAGGCGCCATCGGCAAGGTCAGCGACATCCTCCAGCGCATGCGCGAGCTCTCCGTGCAGGCCGCCAACGCCACCAACAACACCGGCGACCGCGCCAACCTCGACGCCGAGTTCCAGCAGCTGTCGCAGGAAGTCACCCGCACCATCGCCAACACGCGCTTCAACGGCAAGGCCATCCTCGCCGGCGACGCGGGCACGAGCTCCTATCAGGTGGGCGCCAACTCGGTCGATCAGGTCGACGTCGTGACCACGCAGCTCAACAGCGCCGCGGACATCACCAACGTCACGGGCGGCAGCATCTCCACCGTCGGTACGGCCAGCACGGCCATGGCCAACATCGATTCCGCGCTCACGCTGGTCAACACCCAGCGCGCCGTCTACGGCGCGGTGCAGAACCGCTTCGAGTCGATGATCCAGGTGCTGCAGGTGAACTCGGAGAACACCTCCGCTGCCCGCGGGCGCATCATGGATGCCGACTTCGCCGCTGAGACGTCCAACCTCTCGCGCGCGCAGATCCTGCAGCAGGCCGCCCAGGCCATGGTCGCCCAGGCCAACGCCCTGCCCCAGCAGGTGATGCAGCTGCTGCGAAGCTGAGCAGACCGTCTTCCATGCCCCTTCCCCTGCCCAGCCGCTGAGCCATGCCTGCCATCCAGTCTCTCGGCGTGGGCAGCGGGCTCGATGCCAACAGCATCGTCACGCAGCTCATGGCCGTCGAAAGGCGGCCGCTTTCGCAGCTGCAGAGGAACGCCTCGAGCGTCCAGACCCAGATCAGCGTCTACGGCAACGTCAAGTCGCGCCTGGACACGCTGCAGACGTCGCTGGACAAGGTCAAGCTCGCCAGCAACTGGGCGCCCACCACGGTGGACACCGCTGGCAGCACCACCGTCTCTGCCTCGGTGTCCGGCACCCCTTCCACCGGAGACGTCAACGTCTCCGTGAGCCGGCTGGCGCAGTCGCAGTCGGTGGCCTCCAGCCCCTTCGCCTCGGCCACGGCCACCGTGGGGCTCGGTACGCTCAAGATCGAGCTCGGAAGCTGGAGCGCCGGATTCGCAGGCTTCACGCCGCGAGCCGGGAACGCGAGCATCGAAGTGAAGGTCGAGACGGCTGCCAACAGCACGCTCGACAAGATCCGCGATGCCATCAACGCGAAGGTGGCGGAGGCGAAAGCCGCCAAGCTCGCCACCCCTTCCCTGCCTGATGTCCCGGATGTCACCGCGAGCATCGTCACCGACATCTCGGGGTCGCGCCTGGTGCTGCAATCCAGCCAGACGGGCGAGACCAACGGCTTTCAGGTCACCCAGGGCTCTGGAACGCCGGCGATGACAGGAGACTTCAGCAAGCTCCTGTTCGCCCCTTCCACCCCCCCGCCCCCGGCCACCGGCCAGATTGCCCGGGCGGCTGCCAACCTCGACGCGACCGTCAATGGCGTGCCAGTTTCGCTGGCGAGCAACACTTTGACCGACGTGGTGCAGGGCCTCACGATCGAGGCCAAGGCCGTCACCACCACTGAGCAGAAGCTCAAGGTGTCGCGTGACACCGAGGCCTTGAAGAAGAACGTCAACGAATTCGTCACGGCGTACAACGACATCGTGACCTACGTCACGCAGCAGACGGCCTACAACGCGACCACCAAACAGGGCGGGCCGCTGCAGGGCGACCGGACGGCGCTGGCCCTGCTGTCGCAGTTGCGGCAGGTGGCGACGAACGCCACGTCCGCCTCCACCGCATTCAGCGGCACAGCTGGCCAGGCCAGCCGCCTGGCCGACATCGGCATCACGCTGCAGCGCGACGGCACCCTGAAGGCCGACACCAGCAAGCTGGACAAGGCCATGACCGACCTGCCGGAGCTCACCAAGCTCTTCACCCAGGTCAATACCACCGACACCACGAAGCAGGGCGTGGCCCAGAACCTGGCCAACCTGGTTCGCACGGTCAACGGCTCCGACGGCTCGGTCACGAGCCGCCAGAGCGGCCTGAGCGCCACGCTCACGCGCAACCAGGCCGACCAGACCCGCATCACCGAGCGGCTCGCTCAGGTCGAGTCGCGGCTGCGCGCCCAGTACTCGGCGCTGGACAAGCGCATGGCCGGCATCAACGGCCTGGGCCAGTACATCAACGCGCTCACGCGCTGACATGCTGATGCGGTGACACGCCGGCGCCTGCGCGCCGGCGCGCAGGCGCTTTCGCAGCCGCCTGACCAACCAGGGCCCCCTTCGGCCGTCTGCCGGCCCGCGGGCATCCACGCCCCCACCGCACCTGCACCCCTGTTTGGCCGGCGCGCCTGCGCGTCGTGGAAACAGTTACGAATTGACACGCAATCGTCCCGGGTGGGCATCCTCAAGGACCGCCCTGCCCCGCCGATATGCATGCATCGATCCGGAAATCACATCCACCAGGCCCACGATGTTCCAGCAGCAGATTCCTTCCAGCGGCGCGCGCATGCAGCACGCCCGTGCGTACGAGAGCTTCCACCTGGAGACGCAGATTGCCGGGGGCGCCACGCCTCACCGGCTGATCGCCATGCTCTTCGACGGGGTGTTCGACTGCATCGCCCAGGGCAAGGGTGCGATGCGCAGTGGCGACATCGCAACCAAGAACCGCGCCCTGGGCAAGGCCGTGCGCATCGTCGAGGAGGGCCTGCGCGCCTCGCTGGACCTCAACGCCGGCGGCAAGCTCGCCCGCGACCTGCACGAGCTCTATGGCTACGTCGCGCTGCGGCTGACGCGCGCCAACCTGCGAAACGACGAGAAGGCGCTGGAGGAGTGCGCGGGGCTGCTGCAGCCGCTTCGCGAGGCCTGGACGGCCATCCAGCCGCGGGCCGACGCCTGAGATCACGAGATACCTCCTCCCAGAAAGTCACCCGCTCCCAGGGAAAGGCAAACATGCAAACCGAACTCATGACCTACTACGAGGCGATCGAGCGGGCGAGCGCCGACATGCTCACTGCCGCACGAACAGGCAACTGGGATCAGGTTGTCAAGCTCGAAGGCGCCTGCGTGCTCTTGATCAGCCAGCTCAAGCGCGCTGCCAAGGCCCAGCCGATCGACGGCGAGACGGCCAAGGCGAAGTCGCGCATCATGCAGCGCATCCTCGTCAATGACGCGGAGATCCGGCACCTGGCCGAGCCCTGGCTGGCCGACATCGACCAGCTCGTGGCCGGGAAGTCCAAGACGGTGCACTGAAATGAGTGCGCAGGCGTTCCTGGACACGGTGCCGGCACTGGTGGACAAGAGCACCCAGGCCGACCCCTGGTTCGAGTTCCGGGTGGACTCGGCCGCGGAGGTGCTGGCCGCGCTGCGCCAGCTGCGCGACAGCAGCGTGCCGCTGAACCTCACGCCCGCCGGCGAGAGCACCCACATCGGCGCGACGCTGTGGGCGATCGACACGGCGGCCAGCCGGCTGAGCTTTTCCGTGGCCGACGGCGCCGAGGCGCTTCAGACCCTGGCCAAGGCCGGCAGCGCGGTGGCGGTGTGCTACCAGGAGAGCGTGAAGCTGCAGTTCCCGGTGACGGGCCTGACGATGCTCAAGGGCGCGCGCGCCAGCGCGCTGGTCGGCGCGATCCCGGCGCACCTGTACCGCTTCCAGCGCCGCGGCAGCTTCCGTGTGCGCACCGATCCGCGCCAGTCGCCGCGCGCGCTCGGCCGCCATCCCAGCCTGCCCGCGATGAGCGTGGCGCTGCGCGTGCTCGACGTCAGCGAGGGCGGATGCGGGCTGCACGTGCCGCCGGAGACGCCCCCGATCCGCCTGGGCAGCGTGCTGCGGCAAATGCGCATCGAGCTCGACACGGAGGCACGCTTTGGGGCCACCGTCGTGGTGCGCCACCAGTCCGAGATCCGCGGTGGCGGCGGGGTCCGGCTGGGCTGCGAGTGGGAGGAGCTCGATCCCACTGCGCTGCGCACGCTCAACCGCTACATCGAGATGATGCAGCGGCGCCGCAGGCTGCTGTCGCTGAGCTGAGCTGCCTCAGACCTGCATGTTCATGATCTCGGTGTAGGCCGAGACGAGGCGGTTGCGCACCTGCACCACCGCCTGGAAGCCCAGCGAGGCCTTCTCCATGGCCACCATCGTCTGCTCCAGGCTGACGGTGGTGTTGCCGTGCTGGAACTCGCGCTGCAGGCGCGAGGCCTCGAGCTGGGCGGAGCTGGTCGACTTGAGCGCCTGCGACATGGCGCTGGCGAAGTTTTCTCCGCCCTCGACCTTGGAAGGGGCGCGCAGCGGCTGCCCGTCCAGGCGCAAGCCGGCGCGGGCCACGGCCTGCGAGAAGTCGAAAGGCTTGAGCTTGACGTCCATGGTCATCCCTCCCGATGGGGTGGCAGGGCTGGCACTTTAGAGCGGCGGGGCGTCCGTGCATGGCGTGAACTGCTGCCGGTTTTGCCGCCTTCTCCAGGCTTGGCGGCCGGGCTGCTCACCAACAATGCCTCCCGTTGAGCAGTGCCTGCCCCTCCCGGACAGGCCCTCCGCCCCGCCCGAGCATGGACAACGCCGTCGCCACCACCCCCACCGCCACCTTGGTGCCCGAGCGCCCGTCGTTCTCCGAACGGCTTTCGCGGGTCCCGCTGCGGCCGCTGCTGTCCCTCGGGGCGGGCGTGGCCGCGCTGGCCGCCATCGGCATCGCCCTCGTGATGCACGCGAGCAAGCCCGATTTCCGGGTGCTCTACGCCGGCGTGAGCGACCGCGACAGCGGAGCCGTGCTGGCCCAGCTCACGGCCATGAACGTGCCCTACCGGCTCGGCGAAGGCAGCGGCACCGTGATGGTTCCGGCCGACCGCGTGCACGAGGTTCGCATGAAGCTCAGCGCGGCCGGCCTGCCCAAGGGTTCGGTGGAGGGCTACGAACTGCTGGACAAGCAGCGCTTCGGTCAGACCCAGGCCGGCGAGAACGTGTCGATCAAGCGTGCCCTCGAGGGCGAGCTCATGCGCACGATCGGCAGCCTCGGCGTGGTGGAGTCGGCCAAGGTGATGCTGGCCCTGCCGGCGCAAAGCGGCTTCTTCCGCGAGCAGCAGAAGCCCTCGGCCTCCGTGGTGGTGCACCTGCGGCCCGGCCGCTCGCTCGATCGGGCGCAACTCTCTGGCATCGTGCACCTGGTGTCGGCGAGCGTGCCCGACATGAACCCGCGCGCCGTCAAGGTGACCGACGGCACCGGCGCCCTGCTCACCACGCCCGAAACCGAAGGCTCCGGGGGGCTCGATCCGCAGCAGCTGCAGTACGTGCACCAGCTAGAAAGCAGCCTGCAGCGCCGGCTCATGGAGCTCATCGAGCCGGTGGTGGGCCGCGAGAACCTGCGCGCCACCGTGACGGCCGACATCGACTTCAGCGAGACGATGTCCGTGACCGAGGAATACAAGCCCAACCAGGGTGAAGCGCCCGCGGCGGTGCGCAACCAGCAGACGCTGGAGAGCAACCAGGGCGGGGCCTCGCCCCCCTCCGGCGTGCCCGGCGCGCAGAGCAACCAGGCCCCCACGCCGGCCACCGCACCGGCCACCGGCGCGGCCGCACCGCTGCAAGGTGCCCAGGCGGGCGCCAACACCTCGGGCCGGCGCGAGCTGAACACCAGCTACGAGATCGACAAGACCCAGCGCACCACCCGTGCGGCAACCGGCACCGTCAAGCGGCTGTCGGCGGCGGTGGTGCTCAACCACAAGACCGCCACCGATGCGCGCGGCAAGACCACGAGCACGCCCTGGACGCAGGAAGAGCTCGACAAGCTCACCGCGCTCGTGCAGCAGGGCATCGGCTTCAGCAAGGATCGCGGCGACACCGTGCAGGTCGTCAACACGTCCTTCCGCACCGAGCCTGTGCCCAAGGCGGTTGAAACCCCGGTGTGGCAGCAGCCCTGGGTGATGGACAACGTGCGCAGCCTGGGCGCCCCGGTTGCACTCGCGCTGCTGGCGCTGCTCATCGTCTTCACGATGATCAAGCCATCGATGCGCATGCTCGCCCCCGCCCAGCCCATGCTGCCCGCAGGCGGCTCGCAGCTGCAGGCCGTGGTCGACGACCCGCTGCCCGACGGCACGGGACAGGACAACGTGCTGGCCGTCGAGGGCCCCAAGCAGAACGCCAAGATCACCGCTGCCCGCCAGCTCGCCCGCCAGAACCCGGCAGCGGTGGCGCACGTGGTGCGCACCCTCATGGCGCAGGGCGCCGCCCCGGCCGCAGACTGAGGACGCCCGCACATGGCTGGACCGACACCCGGCAAGGACAGCGCCAACCAGGGCGTGGAGGATGCGGCCATCCTCCTCATGGCCCTGGGGGAAGAGGAGGCCGCCGAGGTCTTCAAGTTCCTCGTGCCCAAGGAGGTGCAGCGCCTGGGCGAGATGATCGCGCGCATGCAGGCCGTGCCCAAGGAGCGCTTCGAGTCGGTGCTCGACAAGGTGCACGAGCTCACGGCCGAGGCCGGGCTGCTGCTGCCCGACAGCGACGCCTACGTGCGCACCGTGCTGATGAAGGCGCTGGGCGAGGACAAGGCCAACCTCCTCATCGACCGGATCCTGCAGGGCAACGATGTCACCGGCATCGAGAGCCTGAAGTGGATGGATCCGCAGTCGGTGGCGGAGCTGCTGCGCAACGAGCACCCGCAGATCGTGGCGGCGATCCTCGTGCACCTGGAGCACGCGCACTCCAGCGAAATCCTGCGCCAGTTCACCGAGCGCCAGCGCAACGAGGTGCTGATCCGCATTGCCACCCTCGACAGCATCCAGCCCTCGGCGCTCAAGGACCTCAACGAGGTGCTCAACCGGATGCTCTCCGGCGGCGACCGCTCCAAGAAGAACAAGTTTGGCGGAGTGAAGGCGGCTGCGGAGGTGCTCAACCTGTTGGGCAGCACCATCGAGACCACCGTGCTCGACTACATCCGCGACAGCGACGGCGACCTCGCGCAGAAGATCATGGACAACATGTTCGGCTTCGACGACGTCGTCAAGCTCGACGACAAGAGCATCCAGGCGCTCCTGCGCGAGATCCAGTCGGAATCGCTGGTGGTGGCGCTCAAGGGCGCGAGCCCGGATTTGCGTGAACTTGTGTTCAAGAACATGTCCACGCGCGCTGCCGAGACGCTGCGCGAAGACCTGGAGTCGCGCGGTCCCGTGCGCGTCTCAGAAGTGGAAGCCGAGCAGAAGGAGATCCTGAAGACGGTGCGGCGCCTCGTCGAAGAGGGCCAGATCCAGCTTCCGGGCGGTGGCGATGACCAATTCATCTAGCAGCAAGCCCTTTCCGAACGTGCCGCCGCCCCAGGGGGGCAAGCCGGCGTCGCCCTACACCCGATTCATCCCGCGCGAGGAGCTCGGGGACTTCGAGCGCTGGAAGCCCGGCGACCTCGACGGCACCGAGCGCCGCTCCCGCGGCCGCACGCGAGAGGGCGTGCCGCCCACCGAGGACGAGTGGCGCAGCATGGTGGGCGAGGCGCGCCAGGAGGGCTACCAGGAAGGCTACCGGGACGGGTTGTCGGCGCTCGAGAGCCTGCGCCAGAGCTTCGTCACCCAGACGAGCTCGGAGATCGGCGCGCTCGTGGCGTCCTTCGACGGGCAGTTCGAGGAGCTCGAGGCGTCGATGGCGCAGGCCGTGGCACGGTCGGCCGTGCTGCTGGCGCGCCAGGTGCTGCGCATCGAGCTGGCCACGCGTCCCGAGCTCGTCGGCAAGCTCGCCGAGCAGGCGATCCAGGCGGTGCAGACGAGCGCGCGGCACGTCGTGGTGCATGTGAACCCGGAGGACCTGCACTTCGTTGCCGCGGGTGCAGCCGAGATCCTGCAGGCGCGCGGCGCGCGCGTGCAGGCCGATCCTTCCATCTCGCGCGGGGGCTGCTCGGTGCGCTCGGACGCCGACACCGTCGACGCGACGCTGGAGACGCGCTGGGCCAACGCCTGTGCGGCGATGGGCATTGCCGTGGCCTGGTCCGGCCCGCTTGCCCAGCCGGCACCGGAGGCCGCGGCATGACGCTCGCGGCGCAGCCGCGCACGGCCGAGCGCGCCAGGCGGTGGGAACGCTTCCTGGCCGAACTCGAGGAATTCGCCGGCACACAGCAGGAGATGGCCGTGAGCGGCACGCTCGTGCGCGTGACCGGCCTCGTGCTCGAGGCCGCCGGGGTGCGTGCGCCCGTGGGCTCGGTGTGCGAGGTGATGGGTGACGGTCACCCGCCCGTGACAGCGGAGGTGGTGGGCTTCAACGGCAACCGCGCCTTCCTGATGCCCACCGGCGTGGTGCACGGCCTGAGCAGCGGCGCGCGCGTGGTGCCCCGCGCCCTGCCCTGCCAGCCGCCGCGCTTCGGCCAGCCGCAGCACCCCTGGCGGCGCACCGAAGACCGCGGGCTGCACCTGCCGATGGGAGACGGGCTGCTGGGCCGCGTCGTCGACTCGCACGGCGTGCCCATCGACGGCCAGGGGCCGCTGGCAGCGGTGCACGACGAGCCGATGAGCCGTCGCCCGATCAACGCGATGGACCGCGACCCGATCCGCCAGCCCCTGGACACGGGCGTGCGCGCCATCAACGCATTGCTCACCGTCGGGCGCGGCCAGCGCATCGGCCTGTTCGCCGGCACCGGCGTGGGCAAGTCGGTGCTGCTCGGGATGATGGCCCGCTACACGGCCGCCGACGTGATCGTCGTCGGGCTGATCGGCGAGCGCGGACGCGAGGTCAAGGAATTCATCGAAGACATCCTCGGAGAGGAAGGGCGCCACCGCAGCGTGGTCGTGGCCGCACCGGCCGACGCGCCGCCGCTGGTGCGGCTGCAGGGTGCGAGCTACGCCACAGCGGTGGCCGAGCACTTTCGCGACGAGGGCCGGCACGTGCTGCTGCTCATGGACAGCCTGACACGCTACGCGATGGCGCAGCGCGAGGTGGCGCTGGCCATCGGCGAGCCGCCTGCCACGCGCGGCTACCCGCCGAGCTGCTTTGCCAAGCTGCCGCAGCTCGTGGAGCGCTCGGGTAACGGACTGCGCGGGGTGGGCTCGATCACCGCCTTCTACACCGTGCTCAGTGAGGGCGACGACCAGCAAGACCCGATCGCCGACGCCGCGCGCGGTATCCTGGACGGCCACATCGTGCTCTCGCGCGAGCTGGCCGAGGCCGGGCACTTTCCGGCCATCGACGTGGAGCGCAGCATCTCGCGCGTGATGACGGCCGTCACCTCGCGCGAGCACGTGGCAGCGGCGCGGCGGCTGCGCCAGCTGCTGGCCCGCTACAACAAGGCGCGCGACCTCATCCAGCTCGGCGCCTACGCCCCGGGCCACGATCCCGAGCTCGACGCCGCGGTGCGGCTGCATCCGGCCATCGAGCAGCTCCTGCAGCAGGACATGTTCGAGCAATCCGTGCTCGATTCGAGCCTGTCGCACCTGGCGCAGACGCTGTCGAGCTGAGCCCTGCCGACCGACCCCGCTCGCCTCTGGCCACCTGATTCATGAGCACAGCTTCCGACCCGGGCGCCCTGGCCACTCTGCTGCAGCGCGAAGAAAGCCTGCGTGACGATGCTGCCCTGGCCCTGAAGCAGGCGCAGGACAGGTTCACCCATGCCGAGGCCCAGCTCGAGCTGCTGCAGGAGCACCGCCGCGCGTACGTGGCCCGCTGGAGCGCCGAGTTCGGGCGCGCGACCTCGCCGCAGGTCCACCAGTGCTACCGCGACTTCAAGGCCCGCCTGGAGCAGGCCATCGCGCAGCAGCAGCTCACCCTCGGGCAGCGCCAGGCCGCCGTCGAACGCGCACGCGGTGCGCTCGTGGCCGCCGAGCAGCGGGCGGCCGCCGTGCGCAAGCTCATCGAGCGCCGGCTGGCCGAGCGCCAGCGAGAGGAGGCGCGCCGTGAGCGCAAGCGCGAGGACGAGTTCGCGCGCCACTCGGGTTGGCCCGCGAGCCCCGAGCACGGCCTGGCCGAGCACGATTGAGCGGCCACGGCAGACCGATCACAAGAACAC
>JBIIED010000374.1:0-2917 GCA_044237995.1 Rubrivivax sp.
TGCCGATGTCGTTCACGAAGCCGCCGCCCACCCGGAACTTCAGGCCGTCGAAGTCGGCGAGGGACTTCACCGGCTTCTTGTTGTTGAAGATCATGCCGGGGCCGTGGGTGAACACGGTGATGACCTTGAGGCCACGGTGCTCGTTGAAGCGGGCCAGGTGGCGCTCGTAGACGCGCTGGTAGGCCACGCTGGTGGCCACCGAGTCGTCACCGAGGAAGGGGAACTCCGCCAGCCCGGTCATCGTGTAGCGACCCGGCGTGTAGCCGTGCACGCTGAAGGACAGGTCCGCCTGGCCGTCACGGATGGCGTCGAAGGTGGCCGGTGGCGGCGACACCGGCTTGGGCAGGATGTTGCATTTCACCCGATCCTGGGTGGCCTTGGCCACGTCCTCGCACCAGCTGGCCTGGGCACGTGACAGCAGGTGGGTAGGCGGCAGCCAGGACGACGCGGCGAGCACCACCTGGGCGGAGGCGGTGGCCGACACGCCCAGCGCGGCGACGGCGGCGAAGGTCTTCAGCTTGAACATGGCATCCTCGTCTCGGTAGGGAGGGGGCCGGCGACTGGCCGGCTCGGGGAGGGCAGATCGTAGCGGCTTGCCGAGGGCCCGGGCGTCGTCGCTTTCCCGCAAGGCCGGGAGCGGCACTGGGCCTGCCCTGGAGCCTTCAGCGACGCGCCCGCTCCCACAACCGCCAGCCGAGCAGCACGCCCAGGATCGCCGCGTACACCGCCACTTCGGCAAAGTCGTTCTTGCCCGCGCGCATCCAGAAGAAGTGCAGCAGCGCCAGGCCTGCCACCGCGTACACCGCCCGGTGCAGCGCACGCCAGCATGCTGCCCCGAGCGCGCGAATCGCGCGGTCAAAGGAGGTGGCCGCCAGCGGCACCAGCAGCAGCAGCGCCGACGTGCCCACCAGGATGAAGGGGCGCTTGGGGATGTCGCGCACGATGTCGCCCACGACCAGCCCCATGTCGAGCCAGGCGTACGCAAGCGCGTGCAGCACGGCGTAGAAGAAGGTGTACAGCCCGAGCATGCGCCGCAGCCGTGCCAGCGGGTGCCAGCCCGTCCACCTGCGCACGGGCGTGACCGCGAGCGTGGCGCACAGCAGGCGCAGCGCCCAGTCGCCCGTGGAGCGGATCAGCGCCTCGGCCGGGTTCGCGCCCAGGTTGTTGGAGGCAACCCCGAACACGAGCCACGCCAGCGGCAGCAGGCAGGCGAGGAAGACCAGGGGCTTGAGGGCGCGCACCATGGCGGCAGCAAGACGGGATGGCGGATCGGTGGACGCAGCCTGACCTTGCGGCCGATCCGACACGCTGTCAGTAGAGCTTCCGCAGATCCATGCCCGCGTAGAGCTGCCCCACCTGTGCCTCGTAGCCGTTGAACATCAGCGTCGGGCGCTTCTTCGTCAGCAGGCCGTCCTCGCCAATGCGGCGCTCGGTGGCCTGGCTCCAGCGCGGGTGGTCCACGTTCGGATTCACGTTCGAGTAGAAGCCGTACTCCTGCGGCGCGGAGAGCTCCCAGCTCGTCTTGGGCTGCTTTTCGAGGAAGCGGATGGCCACGATCGACTTGCCAGACTTGAAGCCGTACTTCCACGGCACGACTAGGCGCACCGGCGCCCCGTTCTGGTTGGGCAGCACCTCGCCGTACAGGCCGAAGGCCAGCATCGCCAGCGGATGCATCGCTTCGTCCATCCGCAGCGCCTCCACATAGGGCCACTGCAGCACCGAGGAGCGCAGCCCCGGCATTTGCGCGCGGTCGGCCAGCGTCACGAACTGCACGAACTTCGCGTTGCCCGTGGGCTCCACGCGCTTGATCAGCTCTGCGATCGACCAGCCCACCCACGGGATCACCATCGACCAGCCCTCGACGCAGCGCATCCGGTAGATGCGCTCCTCCATCGGGGCGAGCTTCAGGAGGGTCTCGATGTCGTATGGGCCTGGCTTGCGCACCTCGCCCTCGACCTGCACCGTCCAGGGCCGCGTACGGAGCGACTTCGCATACCGCGCCGGGTCGGACTTGTCGGTGCCGAACTCGTAGAAGTTGTTGTAGGTGGTCACGTCCGAGTAGGGAGTGACCCGCTCCATCGTCACCGCGCCGGCTACCGCGCTGCGCGCACCGGGCAGCGGCGCAAGCTTGCCGGGGCCGGCGGTGCTGGCCCGTGCGTCACGCGCAGCCCAGGTGGCGAGCGCCGACCCGGCGGCACCGGCGGCCAGGAGCTTGAGCCACTGGCGGCGCTGCTCGTAGGCAGCCTGGGGCGTGATCTCGGAGGCAGTGGGGTGCGTGAAGCCCCGGTCGCGGTGTGGATGCATGGGCTCAGGGGATGCGGATCGGATCCCCTCACCATACGCCAAAGCGGCGGGTGCCGCTGGAGCCGGGGTGTCGGGCTCGCTCCAGCCTGCCGCGCAGCTTGGCTGCGGTGTCTCTGCCCAGCGCCCAGGCGCAGGGCCGCAGGGCCCTCAGCGCAAGCCGGCGATGTAATCCGACACCGCCTTGATCTCCAGGTCGTTCAACTTGGAGGCGATGGTCATCATCTGGGCGTTGTTGGCGCGGCTGCCCGAGCGAAAGCCCAACATCTGCGACTCGGTGTACTCGGCGTGCTGCCCGCCCAGGCGCGGGTACTGCGCCGGGATGCCGGCGCCGGTGGGGCCGTGGCAGGCGGCGCAGGCGGGAACGCCCTTGTCGGCCAGCCCGCCGCGCCAGATGCGCTCGCCCAGGCGGATGGTGTCCTTGTTCTTCGCGGTGCCGGGCTTGGCCTGCTTGCTTGCGTAGAAGGCCGCGACGTGGCGCATGTCGTCTTCGCTGAGCGTGGCGGCAAAGCCTGCCATGACCGCGTTCTTGCGCTTGCCGGACTTGAACTCCTGCAGCTGCTTGGCCAGGTACTCAGGGTGCTGGCCCGCCAGGATCGGGTTGGCCGGCGCCCCG
>JBIIED010000119.1:0-9889 GCA_044237995.1 Rubrivivax sp.
AGAGGGCGCGGTGTTTCCCAACCTGCTGGCTGCCGGCGGTGCAGCGCGCGGCGTGTCGGGCAACGCCGTGTGGGGCTACCTCTCGGGCAACGGGCTGCTCAGCGCGGTGGCGGGTGGCTGGATCGCTGCCCGCACGGCCGCAGCGCAGCTTGGCGCGACCGTGGTACCCACCGCGCACGCGACGCAGGTGGCCCTCACGCCACAGGAGGAGACCCGATGACGCCCCCCCACACCTTGCGCGCGCGCCTGGCCGAGCCGCGCGTGCTGCTCGCCCCGGGCGTCTACGACGCCCTGTCGGCCCTGGTGGCCGAGCAGGCCGGCTTCGAGGCGCTGTACCTGTCGGGCGCGTCGATTGCCTACACGCGCCTGGGCAGCCCGGACATCGGCTTGACCACCTTCAGCGAGGTGACCGACACGCTCGCCCACATCACCGAGCGCGTGCGCGTACCGGTGATCGTGGACGCCGACACGGGCTTTGGCAACGCGCTGAACGTGCAGCGCACGGTGCGCGGCCTGGAGCGCGCGGGCGCCGCGATGATCCAGCTCGAGGACCAGACCTTCCCCAAGCGCTGCGGGCACCTGCAGGGCAAGAGCGTGGTGCCGGTGGCCGAGATGTGCGGCAAGCTGCGCGCCGCGCTCGATGCGCGCACGAGCCCGGACACGCTCATCCTGGCGCGCACCGATGCGCTGGCCGTGGAGGGGCTCGAGGCTGCGCTCGAGCGCGCCGAGGCTTATCTTGCGTGCGGGGTGGATGCCCTTTTCGTGGAGGCGCTGCGCACGCCCGCGCAGATGGACGCTGCCTGCGCGCGGCTGGCCGCGCGCGTGCCGCTGCTGGCCAACATGGTCGAGGGCGGGCAGACCCCGGTGGAGTCGGCGCAGGCGCTGGGGCAGCGCGGCTTTCGGATCGTGATCTTCCCCGGCGGCACGGCGCGCGCGGTGGCGCACACGCTGCAGGGCTACTACGCGAGCCTGAAGGCGCACGGCAGCACCACGCCGTGGCGCGAGCGCATGCTCGACTTCGACGGCCTCAACGCGCTCATCGGCACGCCCGGCGTGCTCGAGGCCGGCAGGCGCTACTCGGAAGGCTCCTGAGCAGGCGGCTCAGCGTGCGCCAAAGAGCGCGTGCAGGTTGCCGAGCTTGGCATCGAACACCTCGTGCCCCTCGTCGACCTGCAGCGTGATGCCGAAGTGCCGCGTGGCCAGCAGCGGCGCGAAGTGCGCACGCGTGGCCTGTGCGAGCGCCTCGCCCACGGCCTGACGCACGGCCGGGCTGCGGCCGCGCGCCATCCGCAGGTTGAGGTAGGCAAAGCCGAGCTCGCCCTGCCCATCGCCCACCGCGTGATGCGCGGCCGGGTAGGCCAGCACGCGCACGCCGCCCACCGGAAAGACGGCCCGGCCCGACTCGTCGCGCTGCGCCACCATCGTGTCGGCCAGGCGCCGGCACAGCTGCGCGATCTGGCCTTCGCGCTCGAGGTCGGCCGTGTAGAGCACGACGAGATGGGGCATCGCGGATCCTCCTGCGGGGCTCAGAGCCGGGCGGACACGGGCGTGTAGCCCGTGGCGCGCGAGGCCACGGGCTGTGGCACCGCACGGCCGTCCTGCGCCGTGACGGGAAAGATGGCGTTGATCTGTCCCGTGCCCGAGGCGCCGAAATAGGGCGTCACCACCTCGGCCGCTGCGTCGTAGGCACTCCAGCCCAGCGCCCCGAGCAGCATTGCCGTGTCGTGCATGAAGCCCTCGCCGTGTCCCTTGGATGCGTACTCGGGCAGCATGCCGCAGAAGGTGTTCCAGTCTCCGCGCTGCCAGATCTGCACGACCTCGCGGTCCAGCGCCTCGAGAAAGGGGCTCCAGACCCGGAACGCGTACTCCGGGGCCAGGCCGTTTTGGGCGAAGCGGTGCGACAGCGAGCCGCTTGCGAGAAACGCCACCGTGCCGTCGTAGTGCTCCTCCACCGCGCGGCGCAGCGCCCAGCCCAGCCGCGCGCTGTCGTCCAGGTAGTGCGCCATGCACAGCGCCGACACCGACACCACCTTGAAGCGACCATCGGCATTCATGTAGCGCATCGGCACGAGCGTGCCGTACTCCGGGGCGAGCGAGGTGCCCGTGTGCGCAAGGGTCTCCACCCCCATCTCGCAGGCCGTGCGTGCGAGCAACTGGCCGAGCCCGGGGTTGCCCGGGAAGGCGTAGGGCAGGTTCGAGATGAAGTGCGGCAGCTCGTTGCTCGTGTAGACACCCTCGAAGCCCGCCGCGCAATTGAGGTGGTAGCTGGCGTTGACGAGCCAGTGCGTGTCGAAGACGACGATCGTGTCCACGCCCAGCTCTCGGCAGCGCCGGCCGATCTGCGCGTGCCCGTCGATCGCGTCCTGGCGCGTGCCCTGGCGCGGGCCGGGCAGCTCGCTCAGGTACATCGACGGCACATGCGTGATCTTGGCGGCCAGTGCGAGCTTGCCCATCTTCGTGTTCCTCGCGCGTGCGGGGTCGCCTTCGGCCGCCCTCGGCCGCCCTCAGACGCCCCAGTGCGGAATGTGGTGCGAGCCCAGGCTCACGGCCACGTTCTTCGGCTCCAGGAACACCTCGTGGCTCCAGGTGCCGCCCTCGCGCCCCACGCCGCTGCCCTTGGTGCCGCCGAAGGGCTGGCGCAGGTCGCGCACGTTCTGGCTGTTGACGAAGCACATGCCGGCCTCGATGGCCGCGGCCACGCGCAGCGCGCGGCCCACGTTCTCGGTGAAGACATAGCTCGACAGCCCGTAGGTGGTGTCGTTGGCGATGCGGATCGCGTCGGCCTCGTCGTCGAAGGGAATCAGGCAGGCCACGGGGCCGAAGATCTCGTCTTGCGCGATCTGCATGCGGTTGTCGACGTCGCCGAAGACCGTGGCCGCCACGAAGTTGCCCTGCGCCAGCGCCCCGGGCAGCGCCGGGGCGTCCAGCCCTCCGCACAGCAGCGTGGCGCCTTCCTTCGGCCCGAGCTCGATGTAGCGCCGCACCTTGGCCAGGTGCTCGCGGCTGATCATCGGGCCGATGAGCGTGGCCTCGTCCAGCGGGTCGCCCACCACGAGCTTGCGCGCGCGCGCCGCGAAGGCGGCGGCAAAGTCCGCATAGATCGAACGCTGCACGAGGATGCGGCTGCCCGCGGTGCAGCGCTCGCCGTTGTTGGAGAAGATCATGAAGACGGCGGCATCGAGCGCGCGCGCGAGGTCGGCGTCGTCGAAGACGACGAAGGGGCTCTTGCCGCCGAGCTCCATGCTGAACTTCTTCAAGCCCGCGGTGCGCACGATGCGGTCGCCCGTGGCGGTGCTGCCGGTAAACGAGATCGCGCGCACGTCCGGGTGCGCCACGAGCGCCTCGCCCGCCTCGCGGCCGTAGCCGTGCACGATGTTGAGCACGCCCGCGGGCACGCCGGCCTCGAGCGCGAGCTCGCCCAGGCGGGCGGCCGTCAGCGGCGAGAGCTCGCTCATCTTGAGCACCGCCGTGTTGCCGAAGGCCAGGCACGGCGCCACCTTCCACGTGGCCGTCATGAAGGGCACGTTCCAGGGGCTGATGAGCGCGCACACGCCCACCGGGTGCATGAGCGTGTAGTTCAGGTGCGTGGGCGTGGGGTAGGTGTGGCCATCCACGCGCACGCACATCTCGGCGAAGTAGGAGAAGTTGTCGGCCGCGCGCGGCACGAGCTGCTTGCCCGTCTGCGCGATGACCTGCCCCGTGTCCGTCGTCTCGGTGCGCGCGATCGACCCGACGTGGGCGGCGATGAGCTCGCCCAGCCGGCGCATCACGCGCGCGCGCTCGGCCGCAGGGGTGCCCGCCCATTTCGGAAACGCCGCCCTGGCCGCCGCCACTGCAGCATCGACCTCGGCCGCGCCGCCGCGCGCCACTTCGGCCAGCACCTCCTGCGTGGCAGGGTTCACGGTCTGGAAGTACTGCGTGCCGCCCACTGCGCGGCCGTCGATCAGGTGCTCGATGCGCATGCGCTTGCTCTCCAGGCGGTCAATCGGCTGCGGCGGGCGGGTTATCGCGCCGGCGCATCATCCCCCAGCTCTCCACCGTCATCACCGCCTCGCGGCGCTGGTTGAGCACCGTGATGCGCGACTTCACGAGCCCCACCTGTGGGCGGCTGCGCATGGGGCGTGCCTCCAGCACCTCCTGGCGCACCGAGAGCACGTCACCGGGGTACACCGGCTGCAGCCAGCGCAGCGCGTCGATGCCCGGGGAGCCCAGGGCTTCGGTGCGCAGCAGGTGGTGGTCGCACAGCATGCGCATCATCAGGCACGCGGTGTGCCAGCCGCTGGCGCTCAGGCGCCCGAAGAGCGAGGCGGCTGCCGCCTCGTCGTCGAGGTGGAAGGGTTGCGGGTCGAACTGGCTCGCGAAGTCGATCACCGCCTCACGTCGCACCTGCGCGTGCCCGAACTCCGCCACGTGGCCGACGGGGAAGTCTTCCCAGTGCAGGCGAGCCTGCGCATCGGGCACCGAAGCGATGTCGGGGCCGGCAGCATCTGCGTTCATGGCCCCGAGCATAGCGGGCTGCCCGGGCGCTGGGTGCGCCCGGTTGGTGGGTGGAGCGCCCGCACGACCGCTGCGACCGAGTCGCGGCGAGGTCCTGGCGCAGGCCTTCGCTTGGCCGGACAATTGGGGCGCGGCGAAGCGGTAGTGCGTCTGGCAGACCTATCGCGGTGCCTGCCGCCGGCCTCATCCCCTTTCACGCGCCCGCGCGGCGCCCCATCGCCATGACCCTGCTCGTCCTCGGCCTCGTTCTCTTCCTGGGGATTCACTCCAGCCGCGTCTTCTCCGAAGGTGCGCGCCAGCGCTTCATCGCGCAACGTGGCGCAAACGCCTGGAAGGGGATGTACACGGTGGTGTCGGTCGTGGGCCTGGCGCTCATCGTCTGGGGCTACGGTCAGGCGCGACAGGAGCCGGTGGTGCTGTGGGGCTCGCCCCTGTGGGTGCGCCATCTGGCGAGCCTGCTCACGCTGGCGTCCTTCGTGCTGCTGGCCGCTGCCTACGTGCCGCGCAACGCGATCAAGGCGCGCCTGGGCCACCCGATGGTGCTGGGCGTGAAGGCCTGGGCCCTGGCGCACCTGGTGGCCAACAACACGCTGGCTGACCTGCTGCTCTTCGGCGGCTTCCTGCTGTGGGCGGTGCTGAGCTTTCGGGCCGCGCGCGCGCGCGACCGCGCCGCTGGCGTCGTGGCGGCCCCCGCAGAGGCTTCGCGTACCGTCATCGCGGTCGTGGTCGGCCTGGCTGCCTGGGCCGTGTTTGCGTTCTGGGCGCACGGCGCCTGGATCGGCGTGCGGCCGTTCGGCTGACCGGGTCGATCCGCGCGCCCGCGGGCTGATTCGCCCTCCCCCTTCCAGGGGCCCCCCACGCCACCGCCTTCGGGGCGATGGTGCGGTGCGGCCGTGCCCCGCACGATGCCCGTGCGGGCGGTTGTCGCCCGCCGGGAGGGCACATGCGAAGCGGCTGGAGGCGGCGTGCCGCGCACACGGTTCACACCCTGGGCGCGATGCAGGCGGCGCAGTCGGGGCTATCCGATCAGTCGGGCCAATCCGACCTATCGGCCGACCTCCCTCGCCTCGCCCTCGCAGCCCGCACGCCCGAGTCACCCGCCAGCGCGCAGGCAGCCCCGTCCCGGCAGGTCTCCGAGCCGACCGGATGCGGCTGGTTCGAGTCGAGCCGCACGCTGCGAGAGGGTGCCGACGTGCGGGAGCACCAGGTGCTCGATCCGATCGTCAACGACCTGCCGCTGTCGTGGTGGATCGAGTGGGCAGGCCTGCAGGCCGACGCCCGTCGGCCCTGAGGGCACTTCGTGGTGCCTGACATGCCGTTCGTCGCAACGTGGTTGGCCGCGCGCAGTCCCCCGGGCACAGTGCATGCACCGGGCCCGCTGAGGGCTCTGCTGAACAGAAGGAATCGATCATGAAGAACATGAACCTTGCCGCCCGCGCCGCCTCGCTGCTCGGTGCTGCCTTCCTCACCGTGGTGATGCTCGCAGGGGTGGACGCGCTGGCCGTGTCCGATGCACCGTCGGGGATGCTGGCGCGCGCTGCTGCCACGGCCCGTGCCTGAGTCCTTCGCCGCGCCGCGGCGCAGCCCGGGGGCGGTGCAACCGCCGCTCAGGCCAGGCGACCGGCGCGGTAGTCCTCCACGGCACGGTAGATCTCATCTTGCGTGTTCATGACGAAGGGCCCGTACTGCGCGATCGGCTCGCGCAGCGGCCGGCCTGCCACGAGGATCGCCCGTGCGCCCTCGGGCCCGGCCGTGAGCGACACGCCGTCGGCCCCCGGCGTGTTGGCCAGGATCGCCATGCGCTGCTGCGGCACCGCCACCTCGCCCACCGTCACCTCGCCGCGGTAGACGTAGACGAAGGCGTTGTGGTCATCGGGCAGCTCGTGCGCGAAGCGCGCGCCGGCGTCCAGGTGCAGGTCCAGGTAGGTGGGTGCCGTCGCCTCGCGCTGCATCGCCCCGGCCACGCCCAGCGCCTGCCCGGCGATCACCCGCACCGTCACGCCCTGGGCGCGCGCCTCGGGGACATCCGCTGACGGGATGTCCCGGTACCATGGCGCGCACATCTTGTCGCGCGCGGGCAGGTTCAGCCACAGCTGGAAGCCCTCCATGCGGCCGTCGTCCTGCTCGGGCATCTCGCTGTGGATGACGCCGCGGCCGGCCGTCATCCACTGCACGGCCCCGCCCGTGAGCAGCCCCTGGTTGCCGGCCGAGTCGCGATGCCGCATGCGCCCTTCAAGCATGTAGGTCACGGTCTCGAAGCCCCGGTGCGGATGGTCGGGGAAGCCGCCGATGTAGTCGTCGCGGCTGTCGCTGCCGAAGGCGTCGAGCATGAGGAAGGGGTCCAGGCGCCGTTGCAGCTCATGCGTGAGCACGCGCACGAGCTTGACGCCGGCGCCGTCGCTGGTGGCGCGGCCGGCGACGAGTCGCTCGACCGGCCGGGGGTGTCGCAGGGTGTTCATGCACGGCATGATGGGGCATGCGGCGCGCGCTGCCAGGCCCCGGGCCTTGAACGCAGGGTTCAAGCGGGTCGAAGGCAGCCGCGCAGCGGCTTTTGCCTGCGCACCCGATGTCCGACCGATCAAGCCTAACGGCCCTGTCTGCTGCTTCCGCCACTTCTGCCGCGTCTGCCTCGTCTGCCTCGTCTGCCTCGTCTGCCCCCGGCATTGGCCTCGGCCCGGCCGTGATGGCAACGCTCCCCCCCGCCCACCGCCGCCGGTTGCGCGAGCTGTGGCGCTCGGCGGGCTGGCCGAGCCAGGACATGATCGAGGTCGAACTGCTGGCCGCGGGGCTGCTCGAGCGGGTGCGCGACGGCGGCGGGCGCGAGACGCTGCGCGTGACGGACGCAGGCGTGCGCGCGCTGGCCGGCACGCTCGCGCACAACCGGCAGGTGCGCAGCCTGCACGAGCTGCTCGTGGCGCGCGTGGCGCGCGAGATGCAGCGCGACGGGCGCATCGTCTGGCGCGGGCTCGTGTTGCGTGCGCCCTTGCCGGGCCTGCAGCCCGGCTCTGCCGCGGCAGGCCTGCAGCCTGGCGCCGCGTTGGAGGACCCGCAGCCCGGCGTGGCCGTGCAGGACCTGCGGCCCGACGCCACCGTCGACGCCCGGCCCCGCGTCCGCTGGGTGCAGGCGATGCCAGACGTCTACTCCATCCGCCACACCACGCGCGAGGACCTGGCGTTGCCGCTGGTGCACGAGATTAAGGTGAGGCGCGCGGACCTGCTGGCCGACCTGCGCCAGCGCGACAAGCGCGCAGCCTATCTGGCGTTGGCCAGCCAGTGCTGGTACGTCCTCAAGGCGGGCATTGCCGAGCCCGAGGAAGTCCCGCTGGAGTGCGGCGTGATGGTGGCGCACCCCGCCGGGGCCGGTGCGGTCGCGCCTGGACGGTTTGCGCCGGAATCGGATCTCTTCGGCGGGCGGCTCGAGGTGCTGCGGCCCGCACCCGTGCGCGCGCACCGCATCGACTTCGCGACCTGGGTCGCGCTGGCGCGAGCCGGCGCCCTGCCCGTGCCCGACGTCCCGGCGCAGGTGCCGCTGCGCGAGGCCTGAGCAGCAGGGCGGCCGGCCGCCCCCGCGCGTTCAGGACTTCTCTGGCGGGGCCGGCGGCGAGCCTTCGCCTCCCTGGTAGGGGCTGTGCAGCGCAACGGCCCGGGCCGAGCGCTTGCGCAGCCGGATGTTGAGCATCTCCACGCCCAGCGAGAAGGCCATCGCGAAGTACACGTAGCCCTTGGGTACCTTGTTGTCGAAGCCTTCGGCAATCAGCACGACGCCCACCACCACGAGGAAGGACAGCGCCAGCATCTTGATCGTCGGGTGCGCCGAGACGAAGCGCCCGATCGCCCCGGCAAACACCAGCATCAAGGCCACCGAGGTGATCACGGCGGCGATCATGATGCGCACATCGTCGACCATGCCCACCGCGGTGATGATCGAGTCCAACGAGAAGACCAGATCGATCACCAGGATCTGCAGGATCACGGCGGCGAAGGTGGCCTTGACCGCCGACCGGGCGTGGCCTTCCTCGCCCTCGAGAGAGCCGTGGATCTCGGTGGTGGCCTTCCACACGAGGAACAGGCCCCCCACGATCAGGATCAGGTCGCGCCCGGAGATCGCCTGGTTGAGCACCGTGAACAGCGGCTCCACCAGCCCCACGATCCACGCCAGCACGAGCAGCAGCGCCACGCGCATGAACATCGCCATGAACAGCCCGAGCCGGCGCGCGAACTCCTGCTGCGCGCGCGGGAGCTTGTCCACGAGGATCGAGATGAAGATCACGTTGTCGATCCCCAGCACGAGTTCCAGCGCGGTGAGCGTGGCAAAGGCGATCCAGGCTTCCGGTGAGGCGAGCAGTTCCATGGTGTCGGGGGCGCTGGGGCGCGCGGGCAGGTGTCGGGTGGACGCAGGATAGTGGATGCGGCTGCCGACTGCTTCGCGCAGAATCGGCGCCCTGCCAACGGAGATCGCGCCCGATGTCTCGCCTGCCCCTCGTTCATGCCGCCGCCGTGCTCGTGCTTGCCCTGGCCGGCGCGCCTGCCTTGGCAGCGCCTGGCCTGCCCTCGACCAATGTCGCGTGGGTGCCGGCCGCGGCCGACGCCGACATCGACCGCGCCTTCGCCCAGGCGCGCGAGCAGAAGAAGCCCGTCTTGCTGTACTGGGGCGCAACCTGGTGCCCGCCGTGCAACCAGCTCAAGGCCACCTTCTTCAACCGGCAGGATTTCGCGCAGCAGGCGCGCAACTTCGTGGCGGTGCATGTCGATGGCGACCGCCCCGGCGCACAGAAGCTCGGCTCGCGCTTCAAGGTGCGGGGCTACCCCACCGTGATCCTGATGAGCGCCGACGGCGCGGAGATCTCGCGCCTGGCCAGCGATGCCGACCCGGCGCAGATGATGGCTGCGCTGCAGGCGGGGCTGGCGGGTGGGCGTGCCATCAAGGCGGTGCTGGCCGATGCGCGTGCCGGCAAGACGCTCTCGGCCAACGAGTGGCGCATGCTGGCCTTCCACGGCTGGGAGGTCGACGAAGGCCAGACGGTGCCGGCGGCCGAGCGCCCGGGCGTGCTCGCCGACCTGGCCGCCCGCAGCCCGGCTGGAGACGCCGAAACGACCACCCGGCTGTGGCTCAAGGCGCTGGGCGCCAGCGACGACGGCAAGGGCCTGAAACCCGACAGCGCGCTGCGGCAGCGTGTGGACCGCGTGCTGAGTGATTCCTCACTTTCTCGGGCGCAGATGGACGTGCTCGCGGCAGAGGTGTCCGACATCGTCAAGGTGCTGGCTCCCGAAGACGGATCCGAACGCCGCGCGCTGGCCGAGCGCTACGACGCGGCGCTGGCCCGGCTGCAGACTGACGCAGCCCTGTCGCGCGGCGACCGGCTGAGCGCGCTGATCGGCCGCATCCAGCTCG
>JBIIED010000120.1:0-9874 GCA_044237995.1 Rubrivivax sp.
CGGCTCCTCGAGCCAGGCGTCCTCGCAGATCAGCACGCCCACGCGCAGGCCGTCGACCTCGAAGACGAGCGGGCCGTGGCCAGCCTCGCGGCCCGAGACGAAGTAGCGGCGTTCGTCGAAGACCTGGTAGTTGGGCAGTTCGCGCTTGTAGTACGTACCCGCGACTCGACCGCCCGTCAACACCGATGCCGCGTTGAAGACGGGAGGCACGGCCCTAGACTTGGTGCGTGCGTCAGCCCTTTGCGGCGCACGAGCCGGATGCCCCACCACCAGATGCAAGCCCACCAGGTCCGACAGCGACTGCGCCAGCCCTTCCAGGGCCGACTCGCAGGCCTGGAGAAAGGCCGGGCGCAGCAGCAGGTCCTCGGGCGGGTAGCCGGTGAGCGCGAGTTCGGGGGCGAGCACCACACGTGCCCCGCAGGCATGGGCGGTGCGAGCGGCAGCCTCGAGCATGCGCACGTTGCCGGGCAGGTCACCGACCGTCGGATTGACCTGTGCGAGGGCGGCCTTCAGCATGGTGCGGCCTGAATGAGCAGGAACGATTTCTCCACGGCGGCCGAGTATCGCATCCGGGTGCACGACGACCCGGCAGCGCTCGATGCACAGGCCTGGGACGCGCTGCTGCAGCGTCAAGAGGCGCCCACGCCCTTCATGCGGCACGCCTGGCTGCTGGCGCTTCACCGCAGCGGGAGTGCCGTCGCGGCCACCGGCTGGAGCCCGCGCTTTCTCACGCTGGAGGGGGCCTCAGGCCTGGCCGGGGCCGCCGCGCTCTACCTGAAGAGCCACTCCTACGGCGAGTACGTGTTCGACTGGGCCTGGGCGGATGCCTACCGCAGGCACGGTCTGCGCTACTACCCGAAGCTCCTGGGCTCGAGCCCCTTCACACCAGTGCCCGGCACGCGGCTGCTGGCCGAAGACGCGGCTGCGCGGGTGGCGCTGGCGCAGGCGGTGCGCACGCTCGCCGACGAATCGGGGCTCTCCTCGGCACACATCCTCTTCATGGACGATGCGGACCGGCAGGCGCTGGCCGCGGCGGGATGGATGATCCGCGAGGGCGTGCAGTTTCACTGGCAGGCCGACCCGCAGCAGCCTTGCGCGGACTTCGACGCCCTGCTGGCCAGGCTGCAGCGCCACAAGCGAAAGAACATTGCTCAGGAGCGACGCCGCGTACGGGAGGCGGGCATCGACTTCACGGTGCACGAGGGCGAAGCGATCGACGAGGGGCTATGGGACTTCTTCCATGCCTGCTACGTGCGCACCTACGAGGCGCACGGATCGAGCCCCTACCTGAGCCGCAATTTCTTTCGCGAGACGGCGCGCACGTTGCCGGGGCTGTGGCTGATGTTCGTGGCGCGTCGCCAGGGGCAGCCGCTCGGGGCATCGCTGGTGGCCATCGACCGTAGCGCGGGCGTGGCCTTCGGCCGCTACTGGGGCTGCGTCGAGCACGTACCGTGCCTGCACTTCGAGGCCTGCTACTACCAGCCTCTGCAGTGGTGCCTGGAGCAGGGGTTTCGCCGCTTCGAGGGCGGTGCACAGGGCGAGCACAAGATGGCACGCGGGCTGCTGCCGGTGCACACGCACTCGGCACACTGGCTGCGCGACCCGCGCTTCGCCGACGCGGTGGCGGACTTCCTCGCGCGTGAGGGCGCAGGCGTGCAGGCCTACGTCGACGAACTGCGCGAGCGCAATCCCTTCAAGGATTGAGCGGCGCAGCGTGCCGGGCTGCCCAGGCCGCCATGCCGCTGGAGACTTCGGCCTTGGCGCTGTCCGGGCCTTCCCAGCCGAGCACCTTGACCCACTTGCCCGTCTCGAGATCCTTGTAGTGCTCGAAGAAGTGCTGGATGGTCTTCAGGCGCAGCGGGTTGAGATCCTCGGGCTTCTTCCATTGCGTGTAGATGGAGAGGATCTTGTCCGTGGGAACGGCCAGCAGCTTGTTGTCGCCACCTGCCTCGTCGTCCATCTTCAGGACGCCCAGGGGCCGGCACGTCACGACCACGCCCGGAATCAGGGGCACGGGGGTGATCACGAGCACATCCACCGGATCCCCATCGTCAGCCAGGGTCTGGGGGATGTAGCCGTAGTTGCAGGGGTAGTGCATGGACGTGGCCATGAAGCGGTCCACGAAGAGCGCGCCCGACTCCTCGTCGACCTCGTACTTGATCGGGTCGGCGTTCATCGGGATCTCGATGATCACGTTGAACTCGTCGGGCACCTTTGCGCCAGGGGTGACGTTGTGCAGGCTCATGGCAGTGTGCAGCGGGTGCCGCGGGAAATCAGGGTTGTCCCGCATTCTACGGCGCGTCCACCTGAAGTGCGCCACGGCCTCGAAGAGGCTGGCCTGGCGCGCGGCCGTGACGTTCGCGGCAGCCGTGCTTCGGACATTCCCCTAGAAACGCGTTGGCGAGGCGTCATGCGCTTCCCGTAGCATCCCGGGCTTTGCGAGGAACGTTCCAACCACCACAAGGAGAAAGTCGATGTCCACATCGATGGCGCTTTACTTGGCGCTCGGATGCGGCCTGCTGGCCGTTGTCTACGGGTTCGTGCAGAGGAGCTGGATCCTGTCTCAGGATGCCGGCAACGCGCGGATGCAGGAAATTGCCGGGGCCATTCAGCAAGGCGCGGCTGCTTATCTTGCCCGCCAGTACAAGACCATCGGCATCGTCGGTGTCATCCTGGCGGTGCTCATCCTGGTGACGCCGGGGCTGGGCACCATGACCGCCATCGGGTTCGTGCTCGGCGCGGTGCTCTCCGGCGCGTGTGGATTCATCGGCATGAACGTGTCGGTGCGGGCCAATGTGCGCACTGCACAGGCTGCCACCCGGGGCATCGGCCCGGCACTGGACGTCGCTTTCAAGGGTGGCGCGATCACGGGGATGCTCGTCGTGGGCCTGGGCCTGCTGGGGGTGGGGATCTTCTTCCTGCTGATCGGCGGCCTGGCCAAGCCCGATTCGTCCACGCTCAAGCCGCTGCTGGGCCTGGCCTTCGGCTCCTCGCTGATCTCCATCTTCGCGCGCCTGGGCGGCGGCATCTTCACCAAGGGTGCCGACGTGGGCGCCGACCTGGTTGGCAAGGTGGAAGCCGGCATCCCCGAGGATGACCCGCGCAACCCTGCCGTGATCGCCGACAACGTGGGCGACAACGTGGGCGACTGCGCCGGCATGGCCGCGGACCTCTTCGAGACCTACGCCGTGACGCTGATCGCGACCATGGCCCTGGGCGCCCTGATGGTGACCTCAGGCGGCGCCACCGCGGTTGTCTACCCGCTGGTGCTCGGTGGCGTGTCGATCATCGCCTCCATCATTGGCTGCTCGTTCGTCAAGGCCTCCGAAGGCATGAAGAACGTGATGCCGGCCCTGTACAAGGGCTTGATCGTGGCGGGTGGGCTGTCGCTGATCGCCTTCTACTTCGTCACGACGATGATGATCCCCGAGCCGCTCAAGCTGGCAGGGGGAGGCACGGCCAGTGCCATGGCGCTGTTCGGCTCCTGCGTCGTGGGCCTGGTGCTCACGGCTGCCATGGTCTGGATCACCGAGTTCTACACCGGTACCCAGTTCAAGCCCGTGCAACACGTGGCGCAGGCCTCGACCACGGGCCATGGCACCAACATCATCGCGGGCCTCGGGGTGAGCATGAAGTCCACGGCCTGGCCGGTGGCCTTCGTGTGCATGTCGATCTGGGCGGCCCACTCGTTGGCAGGCTTGTACGGCATCGCGATCGCAGCCACTGCCATGCTCAGCATGGCCGGCATCATCGTGGCCCTGGACGCCTACGGCCCCATCACGGACAACGCCGGCGGCATTGCCGAGATGGCCGAGCTGCCCGACAGCGTGCGCGACATCACCGATCCGCTGGATGCGGTGGGCAACACCACCAAGGCAGTGACCAAGGGCTATGCCATCGGGTCGGCCGGTCTGGCCGCGCTGGTGCTGTTCGCGGACTACACCCATGCCCTCGAAGCACGTGGAATGGTCCTGGACTTCGACCTGAGCGACCACAAGGTGATCGTGGGGCTGTTCATCGGCGGCCTGATCCCCTACCTGTTCGGTGCCATGGCAATGGAGGCCGTGGGCCGCGCCGCGGGCTCGGTGGTGGTGGAGGTGCGCAGGCAGTTCCGTGACATCAAGGGGATCATGGAAGGCACCGCCAAGCCCGAATACGGCGCGGCGGTGGACATGCTGACCACGGCGGCGATCAAGGAAATGATCGTGCCCTCGCTGCTGCCCGTGGTGGCCCCCATCCTGGTGGGCCTGCTGCTGGGCCCGGCGGCCCTGGGTGGGCTGCTGATGGGCACCATCATCACCGGCCTGTTCGTGGGCATCAGCATGTGCACGGGCGGTGGCGCCTGGGACAACGCCAAGAAGCTGATCGAAGAGGGCTTCACCGACAAGGATGGCGTGACCCATCGCAAGGGCAGCGACGCCCACAAGGCGGCCGTGACGGGCGACACGGTGGGCGACCCCTACAAGGACACGGCCGGCCCGGCGGTGAATCCGCTCATCAAGATCATCAACATCGTGGCGCTGCTGATCGTGCCGCTGCTGCCGGCCGGTGCGGCGCAGAAGGCGCCTGCGCCCGCCGTGGCCGCACCCGCTGCGGTGACGGCACCGGCCCCGGCCGCGCCGGCTGCGACGGTGGCACCCGTGGCGGCCTCGGCTGCGCCAGCAGCCGCTTCGAAGTAGGTCGTTGCGTCAAGGGCCCTGGCGCCAGTGGCGCTGGGGTAGAGCGGCGTACTGAGGCCAGAACATGAAGGGCCGCACCCGACAGGGTGCGGCCCTTTGCACATGGCGGGTGGGATGACGAAGCCCGCAGCTCGCTGGTGCCGGGCAGCCCTCAGCGCTTGAGGATCTTCAGCAGGTTCACGTAGTCGTCGGTGAACAGCGGCAAATCCGGCCGCGGAGCAATCTCCTGCGCCCCCTCCTGCAGGGGCCCCGCCGCAAGCAGTGCGTCGTTGCGCGTGACCACGACCTGATCGGTCAGAGACAGCCAGTACTGCGCGCCGCTGTCGTAGGTGGGCGAATCCGACACGAGTACCGCTTTCATGCCGAAGGTGTCGGCGAGTCGGCGGATAACAGGCAGCGGATCGACGAAACGGTTGGTGGCCTGGAACACGATCACGCCGTCAGGCTTGAGGTGCTTGAGGTAGATCGCCATGGCCTCCCGCGTGATGAGGTGCGAGGGGATCGAGTCGCCTGCGAAGGCGTCCATCGCGATGACGTCGAACTGCCGGGGCGGTTCGCGATCCAGCGCGAGGCGGCCATCGCCTAGCACCACCTCGTGGGTGCCGGGCATCTGACGCAGAAAGCTGAACTCGCGACGCGCCGCCTCCACCACGGCGGGCGAGATCTCGTAGAAGACCCAGTGATCGCCGGGGCGGGCGTAGGCGGCGAGCGCCCCTGCTCCGAGCCCGATGATTCCCACGCGGCGCGGACCCTCGGGCAGGCTCGCGAAGACGCGCCCGTAGCCCGATGTCGGCCCGAAGTAGCTGGAGGCGGTCATCTGCAGATCGGGCCGAAGCAGTTGCCCGCCGTGGGCGATGCCGCCGTGGTACATCGTGCGGAAGGACTCGCCTCCGGTGTCGCTGTCACGCGTGCGCACGACTCCGTAGAAGTCTCGAGCCATGAAGCGGACATCGCGCGCGTAGGCGTCGATGCTGCTCCAGCCCAAGGTACCCACGCCGACCAGCACCGCGCCGGCAGCCGCGCGGAACGCCAGACGGCTCGACGATCTTTCACCCACGCGCAAGGCCACGCCGAGCGCCGACGCCACCGCCAGCGCGCCGTAGAACTCGTAGTGGCCGTCCAGCAGGAGCGGGGCCGCCACCGCCATCAGCAGCGACCCGAGCGCGCCGCCCACCGACATCCCCAGGTAGAACTGGGTAAGGCGGGCCGGCTCGGGCTTGAGGCGATAGAGCTCGCCGTGGCACACCATGCACAGCACGAAGAGGCCAGCGGCGTAGACGGGCGTGACCAGGCCCAGCTCGAGCGAATCGGCGAGCCAGGCCATCAGCGGCAGCGCGATCGCGGCCAGCGGCAGGAAGACCCCGCGGTGGTACCAGCGGGGGTGGTCGAAGCTGACGATGAAGGTCACGAGGTACAACGCCAGGGGCACCACCCACAGCAGCGGTGCCGACGAGATGTTCTGCGTCAGGTGGCTGCTCACGCCCAGCAGCAGCGCCGAGCCGACTGCCGAGAACCCGACCCAGGCCGGCCAGCCTCCAGGCGCATCAGGAGCCGCAGACGTAGCTTGCGAAGCAGAGGTGGTGGCTGGTGGAGCGCCCTCATGCGCCTGACCGACTGGTGCGGGCGCCGGGGCCTGCGCAGGATCGGCCTGCGGTGACACGGCCCGCAGCGTGCGCCAGCCCAGCGTCGCGCACAGCAGCGCGAACCCCACGAAGAGCGCTGACCACCCGAGCGCCGTCTCCCGGTTGCCGAGCGTGGGTTCGATCAGGAAGGGGAACCCGAGCAGCGCCAGCAGCGACGCAAAGTTCGACAGCGCGAACAGCCGGTACGGGGCAGCGGCCCGGTAGCGCCGCGCGTACCACGCGCCCACCAGCGGGGTGGTGGTGGCCAGGAGGAAGTAAGGCAGCCCGATGGTGGCCGCCAGAAGCAGCAGGATGCGCGAGATGGGCTCCTCCACGCCAACGGGCCGCCAGTAGGCGTCCACGAGGATGGGCATCGTCACGCACGCCAGCACCAGCAGCACCGTGTGCACGAGCACCTGCAGGCGCAGGCTCAGCCACTGCGTGAGCGCGTGGGCGTAAGCGTAGCCCGCCAGCAGCGCCGTCTGGAAGAACAGCAGGCAGGTGGCCCACACGGCCGCAGATCCGCCGAACCAGGGCAGGATCTGCTTGGCGATGAGCGGCTGGACGAGGAAGATCAGGAAGGCCGAAACGAAGATGACGGCGGCGTGCAGCATGGTGTTCGGGGGAGCCGCGAATACGCAGGACTATGCCGCCCGGGGCACGCAGAAGTGAATTCCTCAACCAATGAGGGGCCTGGCGCGGGCAGGCTCGCAGGCGAGCCCATCAAGACGAACGGGCCAGCATCTTGTGAATGCTGGCCCGTCGAATCGAATGGTCGGGGTGGCGGGATTCGAACTCGCTACCCCTTGCACCCCATACAATTTTTTGGCTGTTTTCGGGGATCCCAGGACGTCCCAAGAAATCTCAATAACTCATTTGAAATCAATAGCTTGGCAAAGACTGTTGTTTCTGAACGTCTCGTCAGGGTTCGCTCAAGCGCCGATAATTCTGTTGCCAATTCTGTTGCCAATTTCGGAGTGCAATCCACTCTGAAGCGAGTGCAATCCACTCGGAAGCGGCAACGCAGGCCCGACAGGAACCGCCATGGCGCGCACCGCAAAGCTCCACAGACTGACCGCGCTGACCGTCAAGCGCTACGCCGAAGCCAGCAGCCAGGATCGACCGCTGCATGACGGAGGAGGCCTCTACCTGCGCAAGCGTGATGCGGCCGCCTGGTGGTACCTGCGCCTGACCGACCCGGCTTCTGGCGCAGAGCAGTGGCATCGGCTGTTTCCGGATGACCCGTCCGGACACTACCCCCACAAGACCTTGGCTGATGCCCGCGAAGAGTCGCGCAGGCTGTGGAACCTGCGGTCCACGGGCGTCGACCCGAGGCAGGCCCGACAGCGCCAGATCGAGGAGGTCAGCGCCAAGGCCGAAGCCGAACGAATCGAGGAAGAACGCAAGGTCACCGTGCTCTCCCTCTTCGACCGTTGGGCGCAGACCGACCTGCAGCCGCGCCTGCGCACGGACGGCAAGCGCGAAGGCCGCAAGGATGGCGGTCAGTACACCCGGGAGCAGTTCAACCGCCGAATCTTCCCGAAGCTCGGGCACCGTCCCGTTGCCGAGGTGACGCGCGGCGAGTGGCTGGCGGTGCTCGACCAGGTGAAGGCCGAAGGCAAGCTGCGCACGGCCAACGTGCTGTTGACGGATCTGAAGCAGATGCTTCGCTTCGCCCTCGCACGGGACATCATCGACCGCAACCCGCTGGAGACCATCCTCAAACGAGATGTCGGGGGCGCCGCCGTCGAGCGCGACCGCGTTCTGTCGCGCGACGAACTGCTGCTGCTCGCACGGCGTGGCGAGGACTGCGGGCTCAACGCACGCAGCACCGAAGCCATCTGGCTGACGCTGGCCACCGGCGTGCGCGTGGGCGAGTTGATGGGTGCCGTTTGGAAGTCGTCCGCGCAGAACCTGGAGCAACTGAGATCGCTGGCCGATGCAGACGGCGTGAAGCTGGGCGTGATCGATCGCGAAGCGCGCACCTGGCACCTGCTTGAGACGAAGAACCAGCGCGACCACACGATCCACCTCAGCGACTTCGCCTTGAGCCGCATTGCCACGCTGTGGGACCTGCGGACGCTGGACCTCCAAGCGCAGGTCTGCCCCTGGGTGTTTCCGAGCACGGCCGCTAGCGGGCCGGTGTGCGTCAAGTCGTTCGGCAAACAGCTGGCCGACCGGCAACGACCGCCTGAGAAGCGGATGTCGGGCCGGGCACGCAACACGACGGCGCTCCTTTTGCCGGGCGGTCGCTGGACGGCGCACGATCTGCGGCGGACGGCGGCGACGCTGATGGCAGAGATCGGCGTCAGCGGTGATGTCATCGATGAGTGCCTGAACCACATCATCGAAAGCAAGGTCCGCCGGGTGTACATCCGCAATCGGCGGGAGGAAGCGCAGGCGGTGGCGTTCGATGCCTTGGGGGCGGTGCTGGCCGAGATCGTGGAGAAGGCGTCGGTGACGTAAGTCGAACCGATCGGGCGGGGACACCGCGACATGCGATGACGCGCGTTCCCAAACCGGGAATCAGCTGCAGGGCACCCGTTTGCCAAAATTTGCCAAGACCACTACGATCTCAGCATGAGCACGATGAACATCTCGCTGCCGCAGGCGCTGAAGACCTTCGTCGACGAGCAGGTGCACAGCCGCGGCTTCGGCACGAGCAGCGAATACGTACGCGAACTCATCCGCAAGGACCAGGAACGCCTGCAGCTTCGCGGCCTGCTGCTGGCAGGCGCCGCCTCTCAGCCGGCCAAGGCCGCGGACAGCGCCTACTTCCAGTCCCTGCGCGACAAGATCGGCCGCCGCACCCTGCTGTGACGCGCCCGAAGGCCGTCATCCCGCGGGAGCTGGCCAACGCCGATGTGCAAGCTGCCGTCGATCACTATCTGTCCGAAGCCGGTACGGACGTGGCACTGGGCTTCGTCGATGCGCTCGAAACGGCGTTCCTTCACCTCGCGCGCCAGCCCGCATCGGGGTCGCCCCGGTACGCCCATCAGCTGGGCCTGTCCGACCTGCGGTTCTGGCCCTTGGGGAGATGCCCGTATCTCGTGTTCTATGTCGAACGTGACGATCACATCGACGTCTGGCGTGTGCTGCACGAGCGGCGGGATGTTCCGGCCTGGATGGATGAGGGTTGATGCGGCAGAAGACCATGGTCCGCAAGCGGCGTCGAACCTGGCCCAGGGTAAAGCGCAGGACTAGCCCTGCGCCCGCTGCCGCGGCGCCTGGGGCTGGCGCAACGCGTTGGTATGTGACCGGCTTCGCTAACACTTGACACGAGCGGATCGCGTTGCCAGAACAACTCCACACAAGCGCCGGACCCTTCGCACCCTTACCTCGCGAAGGGAGGGTTGCATGGCAGGAGCCGCGCCGGCCTGCGGTGGTCCCTTGGTGGTCTGCAACGAAGGACAGCAAGGCAGCGGTTGCGGCCGCTGGCCGCCGTTGGTCGTACTCGCGGTACGCAGCATCAAGCTGACGTTCGGCTCGGCCGCTGGCTCCGAACCTGAGCGGCAGCTATACGAGGCACTGCTGACGTAGCCGACGCCGTCATTGGCCAAGCCCTTCAAGACC
>JBIIED010000121.1:0-9867 GCA_044237995.1 Rubrivivax sp.
CGCCCGCCAGGAGAAGACCGAAGGCCGCCAAGGCCCATCCGGAGAGTGCCGGCACAGGCGTGGGTGTTGGCGCGGTGACGCTGAGCTGCAATGCGTTCTCCGTGTCGACGCCCAACGAAGTCCAGGTGGCACCCGAGTCAGCGGACCTGGCAAATGCGTTGTAGGCGAATCCGCCCGAGGCCGTGGGCTGCGAGCCGGCCGTGTTGCCCCACTTGATGGCTGAACCGTCGGAGCGGATCACCAGCGCGTACTGGGTGTTGGCTGCGAGGTTGAACCCGGAGGCGATCGGAAACTCGTAGGTCTGCTGCAGTTGCTGGATGCTGACATCCTGCAGCCCGGTCGTCGCGAGCTGGACGGTCGGAACACTGGCGGTCGACCCGAAGAGCGCGATCTCGACCTTCGCCCCAGAGGGCACGTTGACCACGAAGAAGGGGTTCAGGCCCAGAACCACCCGATCGATCCTCGTGGCGGAGGAGCCGGTGGTGAAGACCAGTGCCTTCCAGCTGGTGGCGCTGACTTCAGACCCCCCGTTGGTGGCCACAGGGAGGTTCGCGATGACCACGGCTGCATGCGCGCCCAGGGGCAGCCAGCCGGCGAGCACGAGCCCTGCACACACGAGTAGTGCACGAGCTTGTCGCAGGAGAAGGCCAGGCGCGGCGGTTCGGCTGGAGCCGGCCGGAAGACGTTGCATGAGGGGGATCCTGCCTGAGCCCATGGAGGGCGAGTGGGGCCCGTGGAGGCCGGTTACCGAAATGCTACCAAGCGTCGGCAAGCAGGAGACCCGAAACTTGAGCGCCACGGGCAGCAGCAGCGTGCTGGCAGCAGCCATGACAAGGAAGACGAAGGCCCGCGCGATGCGGCTGCGGTCGGTGCGCAGGAAGGGTGTGAGGCCGCCCGAGCGAGCGCGGGCTTGCGGGCACGCCCGGCAGGCTAGCGAGGCACCGGGGCGTCGGCGTTACGCCCGGCATCGGCGCGGCGCACGAAGCGCAGCTGCTGACCTCCCTGGTGCAGCACGAAGGCCGGCGGCACACCTGCCTCGCCCTCGAAGTGGATCTCCAGTGCCGTCACGCGCGCGAAGTAGCGTCGCGCGTCGATCGCGTAGAGCTCGAACTCGCCCTGGCCGGTGGCCTGCGCGTGCAGTCGCCCGCCGCGCAGCCGCACTGTCACGGCGAACTGCGGGGTGAGCACGTAGGTGCCGGGCAGCACCGCCAGCGCAGCGGCCTCCACGCTCGCCGCCTCGCGCTGCGGGGTGGCTGCCTCCTGCTCCAGGTTGCGCGGGGGGACGGCCGGTTCGAGCACGTGCAAGGCGAGGTCGCCCACGGGCACCTGCGCGTTGGCCAGGACGCCTGCCGTGCGACGGCCGGCCGCATCCACCCACAGCGAGGCGGAGAAGCCGAAGGTGCCGCCGTCGTGGTTGGCCACCAGCGTGCTGCGCAGCGGCGCGAGTATCCAGCCAAGTCCCATGCGGCTGCGGCCCTGGCCATCGGTGCGGGGCTGCAGGGCGAGCTCGAAGGCCGCGCGCAGCGGCGTCTCCACCAGTCCGGCTGCCGCCTGCCCGTAGCGCATCAGGGCGCGCGCCGGGCCCACGAGCGCGCCGGCCCCGGCCAGCGCATCGAACTGCCAGCGCGGCACGGCGCGGCGCTGCCCGTCGTGCCCGGGCAGCAGTTCCGGGACGGGCCGGCCAGTGAGCGCCAGGCGAGCCTCCTGCAGCCCGAGTGGCTCGAGGATGCGCCGGCGCAGCAACTCGTCGAAGCCCTGCCCCGCACGCCGTGCCAGGGCGTGGCCGAGCAGCCCGAAGCCGAGGTTGGAGTACTCCCAGCGCGCATCGCGGCTGAAGCTGGGTTGCCAGTCGGCGAGGAAGGCCGAGAGTGCCGTGGCGTCGTAGTCGGCGTACGGGTCACGGCCGTCGCGCGGGCGCAGGTTCGTGGGCAGGCGCGGCAGCCCGGAGCGGTGCGTGGCCAGGTCGGCCCAGGTCAACGGCGTGCCCTTGTCGTCGCGCAGGCGCTGGCCGAGCACGGCCTCCACGGGCTCGTCCAGCGAGAGCTCGCGCGCCAGCGCCATGTCGGCCAGCAGAAGCCCCACGAAGGTCTTCGTGATGGATCCCCACTCGAAAACGGAAGCCGCCTCGGGCGGCCTGTCGTCGCGCGCGCTGCGCCGCCCAGCGAACGCGAACTGCGTGCCCGACGGGTCGGCGCGCGCGCCGGCCAGGCCCATGCCTTCGTGGCGGACGCGCGCCTGCAGCGCGGGCGCGAAGGAGGCCGGGGCGGCTGCGGGTGGCGCAGTGGCGTCCTGCCCGCGGCTCGCCAGGGGCCACGCGCAGGCACTGGCCGTGACCGCGCCGTGGCGAAGCCAGTCGCGTCGATTCATCGGTCCTCTTCGGGAGTCGCGGCAGCCGGCATGGAGCCTGGCTCGGTTGGGGAGGCGGCCGCACGCCGCCCGCGCCGCATCAGCGCCTCGCGCAGCAGGTACTCCACCTGTGCGTTCACGCTGCGAAGCTCCTGCGAGGCCAGGCGCTCGACGTCGGCCCACAGCGCCGGGTCCACGCGCAGCAGGAAGCTCTTCTTGCCGAGGCTGGCCATCGAGGGGGGCAAGGGTCGTGCCGGGCGGCCGTCAGCGGCGCGCCGCGGGCAGCCCGGGCTGAAGGATGTCCTGCAGCCGCTGGGGCTCGGGCGTGCCGAGCATCACGGTGCGGCCGTCGCGCAGGTGCAGGCGCAGGGCCGGCCCGCCGAGCGTGACGTTGTAGAGCCGGTGCGCCCGGGGCCCGCGGATGCCCGAGCCCCACGCGTAGCTCGCGCGGATGATCTCGGTGCGGGTCACCTGCTCCAGCGGCACCGACCAGCCCGGCCAGCCCACGTAGCCGAAGTGCCAGCGCAGCTCGCGTGTGTGCACCTCGATCACCAGGCGCCCCAGGCACAGCAGGCCGCCGCCCAGGCTTGCGGCCATCAGGACGAGTCCGCCCAGCGCGTCGGCGGAGCCGGCAGCCTGCTTGCCCGACAGCTTGAGGGCCGCCACCCCTGCGGTGGCAAGGAGGATCACCCACAGCATCCAGTAGGTCTGCACGTGGCGGTAGATGGGTGTGTCGGGCGTGTCGGGCATGGTCCGGCAGCCGTCAACTGTAGAGGGTGCCTGCATTGACGATGGGCTGGGTGTCCTTGTCCGAGCACAGCACCACGAGCAGGTTGCTCACCATGGCGGCCTTTCGTTCGTCGTCCAGGTGCACGATCTGCCGCTCCGACAGGCCCTTGAGCGCATCTTCCACCATGCTCACCGCGCCGTGCACGATGCGGCTGCGCGCGCTGATGATGGCCTCGGCCTGCTGGCGGCGCAGCATGACCTGCGCGATCTCGGGGGCGTAGGCGAGGTGCGAGATCTTCGCTTCCGCCACGCCCACCCCGGCGGCCAAGAAGCGCGCCTGCAGTTCCTCGCGCAGCGTCGCGACGGCCGGATCGCCCGAACGCAGCGTGGTCTCGCCCGGCGCCAGGTCCTCGCCCTCGTCGTAGGCGAAGAGCGTCGCCATGTGGCGGATCGCGGCCTCGGCCTGCATCCTCACGTAGTTCTCGTAGTCGTCGACCTCGAAGACGGCTTGTGCCGTGTCCTCCACGCGCCAGACCACGACGGCGCTGATTTCGATGGGGTTGCCGCGCTTGTCGTTGACCTTCATCGTGGGCGGGTTCAGGTTGCGCGCACGCAGGGAGATCTTGCGCTTGGCCAGCAGCGGATTGGCCCAGCGCAGGCCCTCGCTGCGGTCGGTGCCCCGGTACTGGCCGAAGAGGGTCAGGATGGCGGCCTCGCGCGGCTGGAGCATGTACAGGCCCGCCAGGCAGGCCACGCCGGCCACGATGAGCAGCACCCGCCCGAGCAGGGCCAGCATGCCGAGCCAGGGCACGATGACGAAGGAGGCGACGGTGGCACCGATCAGCAGTACGCCGAGCAACGCCGCGGCGTAGCCGTTGGCCGAGCGCAGCTCGCGCTCGCGCAGAGGCGGCGGGTTGTCGACGGGAAAGTTCATGGGAACAACTCCGGAATCAAAGTGATATCACTTTAATAGTCTCCTTGGAAATTGGCAAGCGCCTGCTGGAAGGACGCGAAAATGGAGGTCCGATTTGCCGAACCGAGCGCTGCCCGATGGGCCCTGAAGTCACCGCCATCTCCTCCATGGCCACCCGCGAGGTGCTGGCCGAGCTCGCGCAGGCGCTGCAGGAGGCCACCGGCCTCGTGCTGCGCGTGGAGTCGGTGGGGGGCGTGGACGCGGCGCGCCGGGTGCAAGGCGGCGAGGCCTTCGACCTCGTTTTCCTCGCCCGCGACGCACTCGATCGCCTCGCCGCCGCGGGCGCCGTGGCCCCGGGCAGCCAGGTGGACCTGCTGCGCTCGCCGGTGGCGGTTGCCGTGCGCCAGGGGGCGCCGCGGCCCGACATCTCCACGGCGGCAGCGCTGCGCGAGGCGGTGGAGGCTGCCGACAGCATCGGCTACTCCACCGGGCCCAGCGGCACCTTCCTGATGCAGCTCTTCGCGCAGTGGGGGCTCGAGGCCCGGCTGCAGGGCCGCACGGTGCAGGCCTCCCCGGGTGTGCCGGTGGCCTCGCTCGTGGCCTCGGGCCGGGCCGCGCTCGGCTTCCAGCAGCTCAGCGAGCTCATGCACGCGCCAGGCATCGAGGTGCTCGGGCTGCTACCCGAGCCGGTGGCGTGCATCACCACTTTCTCCGTCGCCCGCGGCGTGCAGGCCCAGACGGCGCTGCCCGAGATGCAGCGCGTGCTCGACTTCCTGCGGTCCGAGCCGGCTGCTGCCGTGGCACGCCGCCACGGCATGGCGCCCGCCTGAGCGGCGCGACCCCCCCGGCACCGATTCCCCTTGCCCAGCCTCCCAAGACTCACCCCGAGCCGACCATGATCATCGACTGCCACGGCCACTACACCACCGCCCCGAAGGCGCTCGAGAACTGGCGCAACCGCCAGATCGCCGGCATTGCCGACCCCTCCGCGCGGCCGCGCGTGGAGGAGCTCAGCATCAGCGACGACGAGCTGCGCGAGTCCATCGAGGCAAACCAGCTGCGGCTGATGCGCGAGCGCGGCTCGGACCTCACCATCTTCAGCCCGCGCGCGAGCTTCATGGCGCATCACATCGGCGACTTCCAGGTGAGCGCCACGTGGGCGGCGATCTGCAACGAGCTGTGCTTCCGCGTGAGCCAGCTCTTTCCCGACCACTTCATCCCCGCGGCGATGCTGCCGCAAAGCCCGGGCGTGGACCCCGCCACCTGCATTCCCGAGCTCGTGAAGTGCGTGGAGCAGTACGGCAACGTCGCCATCAACCTGAACCCCGACCCCTCCGGCGGCCACTGGACGAGCCCACCGCTGACGGACCGCCACTGGTACCCCATCTACGAGAAGATGGTCGAGTACGACATCCCGGCGATGGTGCACGTGAGCACGAGCTGCAATGCCTGCTTCCACACCACCGGAGCGCACTACATCAACGCCGACACCACGGCCTTCATGCAGCTCATCCAGGGCGACCTCTTCAAGGACTTCCCGACCCTGCGCTTCGTGATTCCGCACGGCGGCGGCGCCGCGCCCTACCACTGGGGCCGCTACCGGGGCCTCGCGCAGGAACTCAAGAAGCCGCTGCTCAAGGACCATCTGCTGAGCAACGTCTTCTTCGACACCTGCGTGTACCACCAGCCCGGCATCGACCTGCTGACCAAGGTGATCCCGGTGGACAACATCCTGTTTGCCAGCGAGATGATCGGCGCGGTGCGCGGCATCGATCCCGAGACCGGCCACTACTTCGACGACACCAGGCGCTACATCGAATCCGCCTCGATCGATCCCGTGGCGCGCCACCAGATCTTCGAGGGCAACGCGCGGCGTGTCTATCCGCGCCTGGACGCGGCGCTCAAGGCCCGCGGGCACTGAGGGGCCCGCATCGCGGGAAAAGGGGCGTCAGGCCTCATCGGATTGGAAGGAGCTTGAAGATGATCCAGGAACTCGGCGTCGTGCGGCGCCGCATCGAGCGCGCCGAGCGCGCAGCCGTCGACGAACTCGGCCACTTCGGCACCGCCACCGTCCACGAGGCGATGGGGCGGCTGGGCTTGATGCACTCGGCCATGCGGCCCATCTACGCCGGCGCGCGCGTGTCGGGCACGGCCGTCACGGTGCTGATGCACCCGGGCGACAACTGGATGATGCACGTCGTGGCCGAGCAGATCCAGCCCGGTGACATCGTCGTGGCGGCCATCACCGCCCCGTGCACCGACGGCTACTTCGGCGATCTGCTGGCCACCTCGTTCCAGGCCCGGGGGGCCATGGCGCTCGTCATCGACGCGGGCGTGCGCGACGTGCGCGACCTCACCGAGATGCGCTTTCCGGTGTGGAGCCGCGCCATCAGCGCCAAGGGCACGATCAAGGCCACGCTCGGCTCGGTGAACGTGCCGGTGGTGTGTGCGGGCGCGCTCGTGAACCCGGGCGATGCGATCGTCGCCGACGACGACGGCGTGGTGGTGGTGCCGGCTTCACAGGTGGGCAAGGTGGCGCAGGCCGCGGCCGCGCGCGAGGCGGCCGAGGCCGACAAGCGCGCCAAGCTCGCCGCAGGCGTGCTCGGCCTGGACATGTACAAGATGCGCGAGCCGCTGGAGAAGGCGGGTCTGCGCTACATCGACTGAGCCAGCGGGCTCCGCGCCGGGGCCTTCGGGCCAGACGCGAGTGCCGGCCGGCAAGCCAGAGGGGATTCATCGATGCACATCACGGTCATCGGCTACGGCGAGGTCGGCCGCATCCTCGCGGAGGACCTGCGCGCGCAGGGCCTGCCCGTCACGGCGTACGACGTGAAACTGCGCGGCGAGGCCGGCGAGCCGATGCGCGAGCACGCGCTGCGCCATGGCGTGGCGCTCGGCACTTCGCACGCCCATGCGGTGCAGGGGGCCGAGCTCGTGGTGAGCGCCGTCACGGCCAGCCAGGCCGTGGCCGTGGCCGAGGCCTGCGCGCCCGGGCTCGCGCCCGGCGCTTTCTTCCTCGATTTCAACTCCGCCTCGCCCGGTGCGAAGACGCGTGCGGCCGGCATGGTCGACGGGGCAGGGGGGCGCTACGTGGAAGGCGCGGTGATGACCTCCGTGCCGCCTTACCGGATCCGTGTGCCCCTGCTGCTGGGCGGCCCGCATGCGCCGGTGCTGCAGCCGCGCCTGAACGCGATCGGCTTCGTGTCCAAGGTCGCCAGCGAGCGCCTGGGCTTGGCCTCGGCCACCAAGATGTGCCGCAGCGTGATGATCAAGGGCCTGGAGGCGATGGTCATCGAGAGCTTCACCACCGCGCGCCACTACGGCGTGGAGGATGCCGTCATCGCCTCGCTGGCGGAGACCTTCCCCGGCATCGACTGGGAGAAACAGGCCGCCTACTTCTTCCAGCGCGTGATCGAGCACGGCCGCCGCCGCAGCGAGGAGGTGCGCGAGGTGGCCGTCACGGTGCAGGAGGCGGGGCTCAAGCCCTGGTCGGCCGCCGGCACCGCCGATCGCCAGGCGTGGGTGGCCGACCTGGCCGACCAGGGGCTCTTCGGCGAGCGCGGCACCCCGGGCTTCGCGCGCAGCCCCGACTGGCGGCTCGAGGCTGACCGCATGCTTGCGCACCTGGGCACCCATCCGCGCGCCCACCGGCCCCACGAGGACGACTGACGTGACCTTCGAGAAGACCCCCGGCTGGCTCGACTGGCATCCGACCCCCAGCGTGCCGCGCTTTCGCGTGCCGCCCGGCAGCGTGGACGCGCACTGCCACGTGTTCGGCCCGGGCGCGCAGTTCCCCTACGCCCCGGAGCGCAAGTACACGCCCTGCGACGCCTCCAGGCACCAGCTCTTCGCGCTGCGCGACCGGCTCGGCTTCGCGCGCAACGTGATCGTGCAGGCCACCTGCCACGGGGCCGACAACCGCGCCCTCGTCGACGCCTGCCAGGCCTCGGGCGGCCGGGCCCGCGGCGTGGCCACCGTTCGCCGCAGCGTGAGCGACGCCGAGCTGCAGGCGCTGCACGCCGCCGGTGTGCGCGGCGTGCGCTTCAACTTCGTCAAGCGGCTGGTGGACTTCACGCCCAAGGACGAGCTCATGGAGATCGCCGCGCGCGTGGCCGCGCTCGGCTGGCACGTGGTGATCTACTTCGAGGCGGTGGACCTGCCCGAGCTCTGGGATTTCTTCACCGCCTTGCCCACCACCGTGGTGGTGGACCACATGGGCCGCCCGGATGTGCGCAAGCCGCTCGACGGCCCGGAGTTCACGCTCTTCCTGCGTTTCATGCGCGAGCACGGCAACGTGTGGAGCAAGGTGAGCTGCCCGGAGCGGCTGAGCGTGTCGGGCCCTGCCGCGCGTGACGGCGAACAGGCCGCCTACCGCGACGTCGTGCCCTTTGCGCGGCGCGTGGTGGAGGAGTTCCCCGACCGCGTGCTGTGGGGCACCGACTGGCCGCACCCGAACCTGAAGGACCACATGCCCGACGACGGGCTGCTGGTGGACTTCATCCCGCACATCGCCGTGACCGCCGAGCTGCAGCGCAAGCTGCTGGTGGACAACCCGATGCGGTTGTATTGGCCGGAGGAGTCTTGAGGCCTCGTTGCGCGGTTCCATCGGCCAGGACGCGGTTACGTTTTGGACCGAATGTCCGGGCCACTGCATCGCGGGCCCGCCGGGGCGGGGTACCCTGCTCCGCTCATGTCCTCCGCCATCGGCCGCAGGCCGATGGCTCCCCCTTTACTTCGCTGCGCAGGGCACCCCACCCCGACGGGCTGGCTACCGGTAGGCGTGCCTACAAGGCTGGCCAGCCGACGGGATGGGGCAACCCCCGCAGCGAAGTAGAGGAGGAGGTCTGGGCGCAGCCCAGACCGGGGGACATGAGCGGAGGGGGTTGCCCCAGCCCGGCGGCTCGCGAGGTGCTCGAACGTCACATTTGAACGAAGGACCCGAAATGCCCCTCGACAAACCCTACCTCGACGTCCCCGGCACCACGATCTTCGATGCCGAGCAGTCCCGCAAGGGCTTCCACCTCAACCAGTTCTGCATGAGCCTGATGAAGGCCGCCAACCGCGAGCGCTTCCTCGCCGACCCGCGCGCCTACCTCGACGAGTGGCCGATGACCGAGGAGCAGAAGCAGGCGGTGCTCGCGCGCGACCTGAACCGCTGCATCGCCGCCGGCGGCAACATCTACTTCCTGGCCAAGATCGGCGCCACCTACGGCAAGAGCTTCCAGCAGATGGCCGGCAGCATGACGGGCATGACCGAGGAGGAGTACCGCAACATGATGATCGCCGGTGGCCGCAGCCCCGAGGGCAACCGTTACCGGGGCGAGGAGGGCAGCGCGCAGCCGCACCGCCAGCCCCAGGGCAGCAGCAAGACCGTGGGGTTCTGAACATGGCGCGCATCACCGCTTCCGTCTACACCTCGCACGTGCCAGCCATCGGCGCGGCACTCGACCTCGGCAAGAGCCACGAGCCCTACTGGCAGAAGGTCTTCACAGGCTACGAGTTCGGCAAGAAGTGGCTGCGCGAGCAGCGCCCGGACGTCGTCTTCCTCGTCTTCAACGACCACGCCACCGCCTTCAGCCTGGAGATGATCCCCACCTTTGCCATCGGCACGGCCGCGCAGTACGCGCCCGCCGACGAGGGCTGGGGCCCGCGGCCGGTGCCGGCGGTGCAGGGGCACCCGGAACTCGCCTCGCACATCGCGCAAAGCGTGATCCAGGAGGACTTCGACCTCACGATCGTCAACCGCATGGACGTGGACCACGGCTTGACGGTGCCGCTTTCCCTGATGTGCGGCGCGCGCGACCCCGCCACCGAGCCCTGGCCCTTTCGCGTCATCCCCTTCGCGGTGAACGTGGTGCAGTACCCCGTGCCCTCGGGCC
>JBIIED010000122.1:0-9846 GCA_044237995.1 Rubrivivax sp.
CTGCTGCTGCTGTGGCCTACCCTCTCGGCCCTGTGGATCGCCGGCGACGGCTTCCCCGGCTGGCACCTCGTGGCCGTCTTCGTGCTCGGCACCGTGCTCATGCGCAGCGCCGGCTGCTGCATCAACGACGTGGCCGACCGCGACTTCGACCGCCACGTCAAGCGCACCGCCCAGCGCCCGGTGACCACCGGCGCCGTGAGCGTGCGCGAGGCCCTCGCCCTGGGCGCCGTGCTCGCGCTGGCCGCCTTCGGTCTCGTGCTCACCACCAACCCGCCCACGATCCTCCTGTCCTTCGCCGCCCTGGCCGTCACGCTCGTCTACCCCTACGCCAAGCGCCTCGTCTCGATGCCCCAGGCCGTGCTCGGCGTGGCCTTCAGCTTCGGCATCCCGATGGCCTTCGCCGCCGCCCTCGGCGGGCGCGAATGGAGCGCTGCGGCGGTGAGCGCCGCGGTGCCCTGGGCCGCCTGGGCGCTGCTTGCTTCCAACCTGCTGTGGGTGCTCGCCTACGACACCGTCTACGCCATGGTCGACCGCGACGATGACCTGAAGGTGGGCATGAAGACGAGCGCGATCACGCTCGGGCGCTTCGACGTGGCCGCGGTGGCCGCCTTCCACGCCCTGCATCTGCTGAGCTGGGCGCTGCTCGGGCGCTGGCTCGGCCTGGGTGGCTGGTTCCTCGTCGGTGTGGGGGCTGCCGCCATGCAGGCCGCCGGCTACCTCTGGCTCGTGCGCCACCGCACCAGAGAGGGTTGCTTTGCGGCCTTTCGGGCCAACCACTGGCTCGGCTTCACGCTCTTTGCGGGCACGGCGCTCGACCTGGCGCTGCGCTGAGCCGGCACGCGCACGCCCTCGCAGCGAGCCTCGGTAGTTTCACCAAGCCCCATCGCCGCCGCCTGCCCGCGCGGCGATACTGAGCCCCTTCGCATTCCCCTCTTCCGGAGATTCCTTCCATGAAGCTCTCACGCGTCCTCGTGGCAGCCGCCGCGCTCGCGCTGGCTGCCGGCGCCGCACAGGCCCAGCAGTTCTTCCGCATCGGCACAGGCGGCACCGCCGGCACCTACTTCCCCGTGGGTGGCATGGTGGCCAACACCGTGAGCCAGCCCGGCAAGATCTCCGCCACCGCGCAGGCCAGCGCCGGCTCGGTGGCCAACGTGAACGCCGTGGCCAGCGGGCAGCTCGAGTCGGGCTTCTCCCAGGCCGACGTCGCCACCTGGGCCCACAGCGGCACTGGCGTGTGGGAAGGCCGCCCGGCCGTCGCCGGCTTGCGCCTGATCGCCAACCTCTACCCCGAGAGCGTGCACATCGTGGCACGCAAGGGCGCAGGCATCAAGACCGTGGCCGACCTCAAGGGCAAGCGCGTGGCGCTGGACGAGCCCGGCTCGGGCACGCTCATCAACGCGCGCGCGATCCTGGCCGCCTATGGCCTGAAGGACGCCGACCTCAAGCCCGAGTACATCAAGCCCAACCAGGCCGGCGACAAGCTCAAGGACGGCTCGCTCGACGCCTTCTTCTTCACCGGCGGCTGGCCCGCGGGTGCCATCTCCGAGCTCGCCTCCGCCGGCGCGGGCATCGAGCTCGTGGCCATCGAGGGCCCGCAGGCCGACACGATCCGCCGCGCCTCGAGCTTCTTCGCCCCCGACACCATCCCCGCCGACACCTACAAGGGCGTGGGCGCGGTGCGCACGCTGGCCGTGGGCGCGCAGTGGGTGACGAGTGACAAGGTCGACGCCAACCTCGTCTACGAGATCGTCAAGTCCCTCTTCTCCGACGCCGGCCAGCGGGCCATGGGCGCGGGCCACGCCAAGGGCAAGTTCATCACCAAGGAAAACGCGGTCCAGGGCGCAGGCATCCCCTTCCACCCGGGTGCTGCGCGCTACTACCGTGAAGTGGGCGTGCTGAAGTAAGGCGCCACCTCCCGCACGCAACCCGACACGGGCGGCCTTGCGGCCGCCCGTTTTCCTTGCGAGAACCCTGCAGCAACCGCCCATGACCACGCCCGCCCTCGACGACCGCAAGCTCCAGGAGCTCGAGCAGAAGTTCGACCCCGAGATGCGCTTTCGGCCCCTGCCGGCGGCGGCCACCACGCTCGTGGGCGCGCTGCTCATCGCGCTGTCGCTCTTTCATTACTACACCGCCGGCTTCGGGCTGCTGCAGGAGATCACGCACCGCGGCGTGCACCTGGCCTTCGTGCTCGGGCTCATCTTTCTCGTCTTCCCGCACCGCCCGGCGCTGCTGGCGGCGGCTGCACGCCCGAGCTGGGCCAACCCCGGCGGGCTGCCCTGGTTCGACTGGGTGCTGGCGCTGGCCGCGGCGGCGGCTGCGCTCTACATCCCATGGGTCTTCCACGACCTGATGTTCCGCGTGGGCAACCCCGGCACGCTGGACGTGATCATGGGCACGATCATGATCGTGGCGCTGCTGGAGGCCACGCGACGCAGCATGGGCTGGCCGCTGCCCGTGATCGCGATCATCTTCATCATCTACGCGCTGGCCGGCCCCATGTTCCCGGGCCTGCTCAAGCACGCGGGCACGAGCTGGAACCAGCTCGTGAGCCACCAGTACCTCACGAGCCAGGGCATCTACGGCGTGGCCGTGGGCGTGGTGGCCACCTACGTCTTCCACTTCGTGCTCTTTGGCGTGCTGGCCACGCGCATCGGCCTGGGGCAGCTGTTCCTGGACGTGGCCTCGGCCGTGGCCGGGCGCTATGCCGGCGGGCCGGCCAAGGTGAGCGTGTTCGGCTCGGCCATGTTCGGCATGCTCTCGGGGTCTTCCGTGGCCAACGCGGTGACCGTGGGCTCTCTCACCATCCCCGCGATGATCCGCGTGGGCTACAAGCGCGAGTTCGCAGGCGGCGTGGAGGCCGCGGCCTCCACCGGCGGGCAGATCACGCCGCCCGTGCTCGGCGCGGCGGCCTTCCTGATGATCGAGTTCCTGTCGCTGCCCTACCAGACGATCATCGCCGCGGCGGCCGTGCCCGCCTTCATGCACTTCTTCGGCGTGTTCATGCAGGTGCACTTCGAGGCCAAGCGCTTTGGCCTGCGCGGGCTCACGCCCGAGGAGATGCCCAAGCTGCGCGAGTCGTTTCGCCAGCGCTGGCCCACGCTCATGCCGCTGGTGCTGCTCGTCTTCATCCTCGTGAGCGGGCGCACGCCTTACCTCGCCGCCTTTGCCGGCATCACCTCGTGTGCCATCGTGGGGCTGACCACGCGCGTGAGCGGCAACACGGCGCGCCACTGGGGGCTCTTTGCCGCACTGCACGCGGTGCTGCTCGTGCTCGTCTTCGGCGGCATCCAGGACACGCACCTGAAGGTCGCGATCTTCCTCGTGGCCGCCACCGCCGTGCCGCTGCTGCTGCGCGCGCTCAAGGTCGATGGGCGCATCGGCCTGCCGGTGCTCGTGGAGGCGATGGGCACGGGGGCGAAGTACGCGCTGGCCGTGGGGGCCGCCGCGGCCACCGTGGGCATCGTCATCGGCGTGGTCACGCTCACTGGCGTGGGCTTCAAGCTCTCCACGCTCATCACCGGTGCCGCGCAGGCCGTGGCCGGCGGCGTGGGCACGCTCATCCCGGCTGCCCTGGTGGAGCCCAAGACGCTCACGCTGCTGGTTGCGCTCATCATGACGGGCCTCGTGTGCATCCTGCTGGGCGCGGGCATCCCCACCACGGCCAACTACATCATCATGGTCACGGTGGCCGCGCCCACGCTCACGCTCCTGGGCGTGGAGCCACTCGTGGCGCACTTCTTCGTCTTCTACTACGGGGTGCTGGCCGACATCACGCCGCCCGTGGCGCTGGCCGCCTACGCGGCCGCCGGCATGGCCGGCAGCGACCCCTTCCGCACCGGCAACACCGCCTTCCGGCTCGGGCTGGCCAAGGTGCTCGTGCCCTTCGTGTTCGTGTTCTCGCCGAGCCTGCTCATCGTCGCCAAGGGCTTCACGCCGTATGACTTCGCCGTCACCTTCATCGGCTGCATCCTGGGCATCACGCTGCTGGCGGCAGCGCTGTCGAAGTTCCTGCTCGTGGAAATGCGGCGCGGCGAGCAGTGGCTGTGCGCGGCCGCGGCGCTCTTGATGATCGCGCCGGGCCTGGTGCCCACGCTCGTGGGCATCGCACTCGCCAGCCCCGTCGTGCTGCGCCACGTGGTGGCGGTGCGGCAGGTGCACCCCACACCGGGCTGACACCGGAGGCGGGTGCACGAGGTCATGTTGTCGCAGGCCAGGGTATGGCCTGTGCCGCCCCTCGCATGGCGACGCTGAAATGCCGCGCCTGGACACAGTGCGCCCTGAGCGAGTCGTCCCTGCCCTGTATCGGTCGATGCGCGGAATGGACGAAGAAGCGCGGGTCGGGACGCCAGCCATCCCCGAGGCCGCCGCTCGGCTGGAACTGCCAAAAAATGGCATGGGCCGCACTCGATGCGGTGATGTCCCAGGAAGTGGTGTAAGTCCAACCACTGCGTAGCGGCTTGCCGCGAAGCTGTGGCGGCTATTCCCGCAAGGGGTGGCCATCGTGGGCCCGGATATGGTTGAGGTGCGACCCACCAACCTGTCCAAGGAGATTCCACGATGACCACCGCCACTATGGCATTGGCCGAGCTCGCCGAGAAGGGAGCCGACGTCGACGTGCTGCGCCAGATGGTGCAGTTCATGGCCCAGCGCCTGATGGAGCTCGACGTCGAAGGGCGCTGCGGCGCCGGCTACGACGAGAAGAACCCCGAGCGGCTGAACAGCCGCAATGGCTACCGCGAGCGCACCTGGGACACACGGGCCGGCAGCGTCGATCTCAAGATTCCCAAGCTGCGCCAGGGCAGCTACTTCCCAGAGTTCCTGGAGCCGCGCCGCACCGCCGAGAAGGCGCTCACGGCCGTGATCCAGGAGGCCTACGTGCACGGCGTGTCCACCCGCTCGGTGGACGACCTGGTCAAGGCCTTGGGCATGAGCGGCGTCTCCAAGAGCCAGGTCAGCCGGCTGTGCGCTGAACTCGACGAGCGCGTGGGCGCGTTCCTGAACCGCCAGATCGAGGGCGACTGGCCGTACCTGTGGATCGATGCCACCTATGTCAAGACGCGCGAGGCCGGGCGCATCGTGAGCGTGGCGGTGATAGTGGCTGTGGGCGTGAACACCGACGGCCAGCGCGAGGTGCTGGGCCTGAAGGTGGGCGCCTCGGAGGCTGAACCCTTCTGGACGGAGTTCCTGCGCAGCCTGAACCGGCGAGGCCTGCGCGGCGTGAAGCTCGTGATCAGCGACAGCCACGAGGGCATCAAGGCAGCCGCGGCCAAGGTCCTGAAGGCCACCTGGCAGCGCTGCCGGGTGCACTTCATGAGGAACGCCCTGGCGCATGCCGGCAAGACGCAGCGACGCATGGTCAGCGCGGCCATCGGCACGGTGTTCGTGCAGGACTCGGCCGAGGCAGCGCGGGCGCAGTGGCGAAGCGTGGCCGATCAATTGCGCGGCAAGTTCCCCAAGCTCGGCACCCTGATGGACGAGGCCGAGAACGACGTGCTTGCGTTCATGACCTTCCCACGGGCGCACTGGAGCCAGATCTACAGCACCAACCCGCTGGAGCGATTGAACGCTGAAATCAAGCGGCGCACGAACGTCGTGGGCATCTTCCCCAACGACGCGTCCATCGTCCGCCTGGTCGGCGCCATGATGCTCGAGCAGAACGACGAGTGGAGCTTGAACCGGCGCTACATGCAGCTTGAGGGCCTGCAGACCCTCAGCGATACTGTTCCCACTCGGCTGTCCGCTGTGGCTCGCTGAGTAACGCGCATCTCAGCTCTCTCCGGGCTGTGGACTTACACCATGCGCTGGGACACGACCCTCGATGCAGCAGCCATGAAGGTCAGCGCGGGTAGGAAAAGAGCAAGCGACTTGCCGAACAGCGCCGGTTGCGGGAGAGCCCGCAGGCTTCCCGACCGGTGCAGGCCCTTTGCGGGGCTGCGGGCCCGAGGCGTGTCTGCTCGTTGGTAAATTTCCGACGCCGAATGTGTGGTTCGGCAGACTCACTAGGGCCAACCCTTATCGGAAAACCACGGCGTACGGCTGCTGCTCGCCCGCTAGAGTAAGCTGGTCGCGGCTCTTGCAGGTGCCTGACAGACCCAGCCCCCTCATCGGGGCTTCTCCGTTCCCAAGACGCTGCAAGCCAGCGCCCTGCGCGTTGGGTTGGGCACCCTGGCCCGTCTCTGGGGCTCTGCGTGTGAGGCGGGATCCCGCAACTGTGCTTGGGAGACGTCAATGCCTTTTGTATGAGCACCTGATTGAAGTCAGCCCAGGTAAATCAAGGACTTGCGACGGTTAGCGTCGGACTCGGGTGAATTGCAGCGACCAAGCAGAGTGCGCCGTGAGCGATTCGAACACCCCGTTGCAGTTCAACCCCGACTCCGACTTCGCCGCCGCCACCGATTGCGCCCAGGCAGGCCTCGGTGACCCCCCAGGCACCGGCCGGTTTCACTCCCCCGCACTGCGCTTGCTGGGCGAGCCGGCCTTATCGAGCCCGGACGACTCCTGGCTGCCACTGAGCCGCAAGGACGCCGCGCTGCTGTGCGTGCTGGCGCTCGATGGCCCCCGCGCGCGCGACACGCTGGCGACGATGTTGTGGCCCGGCGTGAGCATCGCCAAGGCACAGGCGAGCCTGCGCCAGCGCCGGTTCCGGATCGCACGCGCAGCATCCGCAGCCATGATTGAAGGCGACGAGGTGCTGCGCCTGGTGCGCGGCATCCGCCACACGGTCACCGATGCGGACACCCTGCTGGCCAACGACCCGGCTGCCCTGGATGGAGAGCTCCTGCAGGGCTTCTCCTACGAAGACTGCCCCGGCTTCGAGGACTGGCTGGGCGCGGCTCGCGACAACTGGCGCGCCCTGCGTGCGCAGGCCCTGGCTCGGGCAGCGAGCCGGCTCGAAGAATCCGGCCGCGTGGCGCCAGCGCTCGCACTGGCGCAGCGCCTGGCCGCCGAGGAGCCGCTTTCCGACCATGTGCACCGCCGCCTGATGCGGCTGCACTACCTGCGTGGCGACCTGGGTGCAGCGCTGGAGGTCTACCGTCAGTTCGCGCAGCGCCTGGATGCCGAGCTCGGCGAAGCGCCGGACGACGAGACCGCCACGCTCGCCGCCGAGTTGCGCCTGGGGGACGCTCCGACACGAACGGCACGGCCCCTGCCCCCCTCGCTTCGGCGCCCGCCGCGGCTGATCGCCCGGGACCAGGAATGGACGACCCTCGAACGGGCCTGGAACGAGCGCCGTTCGGTGTTGGTCGAGGGCGCACCCGGCCTGGGCAAATCGCGGCTGCTGGAAGACTTCCTGGCCCGCCAGCCCTCCCGGCAGGCACTGGCGGTGGGGTCCCTTCCGGGCGACCAGGCACTCCCCTATGCCGTGCTGGTGCGGCTGCTCAGCCGCCTCTGGCTCGATCCCGGCGCCGGCCAGCCGCGCGGGTTCGAAGCCCTGCCCGACTGGGCGCGCCGCGAACTCGCGACGCTCCTGCCCGAACTGGGCAAGGGTCAGCCGAGCATCGAGCCGCTGCGGCTGCAACGCGCGAGCAGCCTCGCGCTGGCACAAGCCAATCTCATCGCGGTCGTCATCGACGATGTCCAGCAGGCGGACCTGGCCTCGCTGGAGCTGTTGCCGTCGTTGGTCGGGGCGGGGCTGCCCGCGTGGTGGCTCGCCAGCCGCGCGGGTGAGGTACCGGGCCCGGTGCGGCAATGGCTGCACAGCTCCACGGCCCCGCATCACCTGCGGCTGCGCGCTCTCACCCCGGCCGAGGTAGCCGAACTCCTGAGCAGCCTGAAACTGCCGGAGGCTGCCGGTGAGGTGCACGCCGCCGAGCTCGCGCGCTGCGCAGGCGGGGTTCCGCTGTTCACGCTGGAGGCACTGCGGGCACTCGCGCTCGAGCCGGCCAAGGGGCTGTCGACCCTGCAGCTGGCGGGGGACGCCACCCGCACCATCTGCGCTCGTTTGGCACACCTGGCTGCGCAGGCGCGCCAGCTGGCTCAACTCTTCGCCCTGTGTCGCGAGGGCCTGTCCACCGAGGCGGTGGCGGCGATCCTGGGTGGCGAAGCCATGGCCTGGGACGCCAGCTTCGAGGCCCTGGAAGCCGAGCAGTGGCTCGACACCGACTTGCGCATGCACGATCTCGTCGCCAGCTCGGTGGCGAGCTCGATGTCGGGGGCCGAGCGCAGGAGGCTGCACGGCCGCATCGCCTCTTGGCTGCAGGCACAGGGCTCACACCTGGCGCAGGCCGCCGAGCACTTCGAAGCAGCCGGCAACCCCCTGCAGGCGGCGCCACTGCTCAGGGCAGCGGCCCGCGCAGCACTGCGCGCCTCGCGCCCCGCGGAAGAGGCTGCGCTGCTCGACCGGGCGGCTGCCGCCTGGGCGCGCGCGGGCCGGCCGAGCGAGCAGTTCGAGGCTTTGCAGGCCAGCGTCTACCCGCACATGGTGGCCGATGGTGTGGGTGTGGCTGTCGAGTTGGCGCGGAGTCTGGTGGCCCGCGCCCAGGGCCGCCAGCAGATCGCGCTGGCGCAGGCGACGCTGGCCGAGCAAGTCAATCGCGACGACCGCGAGGCGGAGGCCTTGCCCCTCGCCGAGGAGGCGCTGGAGATGGCTCGCCGTGAAGGCGACGAGCCCGTGGCGCTGTACGCGGTGGCACAGGTGGCGTGGGCGCTGACTGGGCTGGGGCGCGACGGCGACGCGCTGCGGTTGCTTGAGCCGGTCTATGCGGCGGCGCATCGGGCCGAGCCGCGTGTTCGATACGCGATCTTCTGCGCGCTGTCCGACGCCTACTGGGCGGCGGGCAGGCTGCCCGAGGGGATCGCGGTCGCACGCGCCGAGGCACTGCGCGCGGAGGCACAGGAGGACTGGAGCGTGGTCACGGCCATGCACGCCCGAACGATCAGCATCCTGGTGTGTGCGGGGCAGGCTGAAGAGGCCCTGCGCCAGTGCGCCTCGATGCTGCGCGCACGCGACAGGCTGGGCCCGATTGGTGGCGTCATGCACGGCTGGACCGAATACGCCGCTGGCGACGCCATGCTCATGGCTGGCCTGGTAGGTAGCGCAATCGCCCACAGGGAGCGGGTGCTCCAGGGCCCCGGCGGCTCAGGGCAGCCCGACGTCGGCTGGCAAACGAGTGCGCGCACGAGCCTGATGCTGAGCCACCTGCTGCGGGGCGACCCCCACCGTGCGCAGGCTCTGGACGATGAGCTGCCACCGCGCGCAAGCCCCTGGTGGCATTTCAACCGCGAACGGGCCAGGGCTCGGGTGGCGGCCGCCCTGGGGCGCAGCCCGTGGCCCCACCTTCAGCTGGCCCGCCAGGCGCACGAAGAAGCCTGGTGCATCGAGCACGAGCTGGAACTGCGCATCGAAGAAGCCTGCGCCGCCGCCGTCCCCGGGGAGTGGCAGTGGATGCCACAGCTCGAACTCGAATGCCACGAGGGCGGACAGCCCGCGCTGGCCGTGCGCGTCGCCTGGTGGCATGTCGATGCGCTCCGCCGCGCGGGGCAGGTGGCCAATGCGGCGCAGCGGGCCCGCCAACTGCTCGCCGACGGGCTGTGGCCCGTTGACCTGCTCCCCTGCCACTGGCTGTGGATCGCGCAGCAGACCCTGGCTGCCGCGGGCGACCCCCAGGCGGCCGAAGTGACCGGGCGTGCGCAGCGTGCGCACGCGCAGACGCTGGCGGACCTCGGGCCGCTGAGCGGCCCTGCCCCGCAGTGGGCGGGGTTGGGGGCGGGCTGAGGTTCCCGGGCACAGCCCACCGCTTGCAGGTGTCAAGCGACATCCAGAACTGACCCCCTGACGACATTGAGAACTGACCCCCGGTTGATGATCAGTTCGTTGTCGTTTCGGGTTTCGCGCTGGCCTGG
>JBIIED010000123.1:0-9840 GCA_044237995.1 Rubrivivax sp.
CGCGTGCCCGGCACGATCTCGACGGGGTGGTAGTGCTGCTCGTAGCGCTCCAGGCGCCGGTGCTCGCGCGAGCCGGGCACCTGGGTCTCGATGTCCTGGTAGAGCGAGCCGCCATACATCACGTTGATGAGCTGAAAGCCCCGGCAGATGCCGAAGACGGGCTTGCCCGCACGCGCGAAGGCCTCGATGAGCTCCATCTCGTAGCGGTCGCGCACAGGGTCGCCGGCCCAGGCGGGGTTCAGGGGCTCCTCGCCATAGGCCTGCGGGGCGATGTCGTTGCCGCCTTGCAGCACGAGTCCGTCGAGCGCCTGCGCGTAGTTGTCCAGGTCGAGCTCGCTGCGCGTGACGATGCTGTCCTTCGTCACGGCTGGCACCATCACGGGCATGGCGTGGCCCGACAGCACCCAGTGCGCCACCGACTGCTCCAGGAAGTGCAGCGTCTTCGTGAAGACGCGCGGCAGGCCCTCATGGTCCAGCGGGTAGTGGATGCGGGCGGAGACGCCGATCAGCAGGGGGGAGGTGCTCATCCGGCCGCTCCGGCACGGCTGGAGCGGGCCTTGCCCATGCGGCGCGAAGCGGCCTTCAGCGCCTGTTCGGCCCAGCGGTTGAGGCTCGTGCCGCTCAGCGCAGCGGCTTTCAGCGAGGCGGCGTGTACCTCAGGCGAGACGCGAAGCATCATCTTGCCGCTGGCCGGCTTCTCCGGCTCGCTGCCAAGCGCTTCACAGGCGGCTATGTAGTCGTCGACGACCATATGGAAGTTGGCCTCGAACTCAGCGACAGACTCCCCGTGGAAGGTGATGATGTCGTCGATGTCGAGAACCCGGCCGACGATCACCTTGTCTTCGGTGTCGAAAGTCATGCTGGCCGTGTAGCCCCTGTGTTGCATGAGGTTGGTCATGGTGCGTGCCCGATCTTTTCAAGCCACTCGCGCGCCGCGCGGACGCGGTATCGAAGGGCTTCCTTGCCCGGATGGGGGCGATGAAACGTGGCCCGTCTTCCCTGGTACTCGAAGGTCACGGATGATCCAGGGCCTTCGACGGTTCGGCAGCCAAGTGCTGAGAACAGCGCCTCGATCCGGGACCAGTCGATGGTGCCGCTGACGGGATCCTGCCAGATGGCTTCCCAGGTCTTCCTCTGCCTGGAGTTCATGAACTAAATGATAGCAAAGGCCGAATCGATGCAATCACTCCACCCTTACATCGCCTGACGGAACAGCCGCTCGTAGTCGGCCTCGGTGGCCGGGCGCGGGTTGGTGCTGCCGGTGAAGTCCTTCGCGGCCAGCGGCACGAGTGCGGGCAGCATCTCGGCCGTGACGCCGCGCGCGGCCAGGCCGCCGGTGATGCCGATGCGCGACTTGAGCTGGCGCAGCCAGCCCACGAAGGCAAAGCCGCCGCCGGCCACGCCGGCCACGTGTGCGAGCTCGTCGAACTTGCGCGGCACGGCCTCGTAGTTCCACGCCAGCACGGTGTCGATCATCAGCGCGTTGGCCAGGCCGTGGTGCATGTCGCACACGGCGCCCAGCGCGTGCGCGCAGGCGTGCACCGAGCCGAGGTCCTTCTGGAAGGCGATGGCGCCCATCATCGAGCTCATCATCATGTCCGCGCGCGCCTGCAGGTTGCCGGGCTCGGCCACCGCGGTGGCCAGTGCGGCCGCACCGATGCGCAGGCCCTCCAGCGCGATGCCGTCGCACAACGGGTGGTAGGCCGGCGAGAGGTAGCTCTCGATGTTGTGGGTGAGGGCGTCCATGCCGGTGGCGGCCGTCACGGATGCGGGCAGCGCGAGGGTGAGTTCGGGATCGGCGAACACGGCTTGGGCCAGGATCTTCGGGCTGAAGACGGTGCGCTTGTGGTGCGTGTCGTTCTCGGAGACGACGGCCGAGCGCCCCACCTCCGAGCCCGTGCCCGAGGTGGTGGGCAGCGCCACGTAGTGCGGGAGTTCATGGACGATCGGACGCACCTGCGGGTGGTCCCACACGTACTCGAGGATGTCGCCCTCGTGCGTGGCGGCCAGCCCCACCACCTTGGAGACGTCCAGCGCCGCGCCGCCGCCAAAGCCGATCACGGCATCGGCCCCGTGCGCGCGGAAGGCGGCCGCGCCGGCCATCACCTGCGCGCAGGTGGGGTTGCCGAAGACGCCGTCGTAGACGGCGACCTCCAGGCCCTTGAGGTGCGACAGGAACTCCTGCATCACGGGCAGCCGGGCGAGCGCGCGGTCGGTGACGATGAGCGGGCGGCGCAGGCCTTGCTCCAGCAGGTGCGGCGCCACGAGCGCCCGGGCGCCGGCGCCGAAGTGGATGGGGGTGGGGAAGGCGAAGCGGGAGATCGACATGGAAGTCAAAGGGCGATGAGGGGTCGAAAGGCGACGAGACCGTGAGATTACGCCGCTTCTGCGGACAATCGCTACCTTTGGGTGTGAGGGCGAGAGGAACAGATGAGGGTCAAGCAGAGGCTTTGGGTGCGTGCAGGGCGTGGCGCAACGTTGGCCTGCCAGGTGCTCGGCTGCTTGGCGCTGGGCTGCCTGGTACTGGGCTCCTGGCAGGCCCGGGCGCAGTCTGCGGCCACGATGGCTCCGGCCGCCGCAGGCTCGCCGGCCGTGCCCCCGCGCACCGTCGCCGGTGTGGCCATGCCTGCGGCGTGGCCGGCCGGCGATGCGGCGGACACGCACTGGGGCGTGCGCGTGCCCGACCCCTACCGCGAGCTCGAGAACGTCACCGACGAGCGCGTGCGGCAGTGGATGCGCGCGCATGGGCAGGCCACCGAGCAGGTGCTCAAGCGGCTGCCGGGGCGCAGCGAGCTGCTTGCCCGCATCGAGGCGATCGATGCCCAGGCCGGAGGCACGGTAGGGGCGGTGGTGCGCAAGCCCGGCTCGAGGGTCTTCTTCACGCGCCGCGAGCCCGGCGAGCAGCAGCTCAAGCTCATGCTGCGCGAGCCTGCGTCAGCCGGCGGCGCCGCCGAGCGCGTGCTGGTGGACCCGGACGCCCTGTCCAGGGCGGCGGGCCGGCCCGTGGCCCTTCAGGGGTTTTCCGCCTCTCCGGACGGGCGGCTGCTGGCCTACGGCCTGCAGGCAGGCGGGGCCGAGATCGGCGAGCTGCACGTGGTGGAGGTGGCCACAGGACGCCCCGTGATGCCGCCCATCGACCGTATCCGCGGCGCGAGCGTGTCGTGGCTCGAGGATGGCAGCGGCTTCTTCTACTCACGCCTGCGCGAGGGCTACGACCGCGGGCCGCGCGGCGAGCGCTTCAACGACACGGCACGCCACTTCCGGACGCTGGACGGCGGCGACCGCCTCGTCTTCAGCGCAAGCCGCGAGCCCGCGCTCGCTCTGCCGGTGTTTGCCACCGGCTACATCTTCGAGATACCCGGCTCCGGGCAGGCCGGCATGTGGGTGGCGCTCGGGGTGGAGCGCAACGGGCTCTTCTTCGTGGCCGGGCTCGAGGACGCGAAGGCCGGACGCGCGAAGTGGCGCAAGGTCTTCGGCGCCGAGGACGAAGTGCGCAGCCTGGTGAGCGCGGCCGATGCCTTCTACCTGCTCAGCGCCAAGGGTGCTCCGCGCTTCCAGGTGCTGCGCATGTCCACGCGCGAGCCCGAGCTGGCCCGTGCCGAAGTGGTCGTGCCCCACGGCGAGGGGACGATCGGCGAGATCGCGGCGGCGCGCGATGGCCTGTACTTCACGCGGCGCGAAGGGGTGAACACGCGCCTGCATCGGCGCGCACATGGCGCGGCCGCCACGATCGAGGACGTGAGCCTGCCCATGACCGGCAGCGTCGACATCCTGGGCGCCGACCGCCGCCTGGACGGCGTGGCCCTTCGCCAGGGCAGTTGGACGCGCGTGAGCCGCACGATGGTTTGGGAGCCGGGCACCGGCGCGCAGGCTCTGCAGCTCGCACGCGAGGGCGCATTCGACGCGCCGCCGGGGCTGCAGGTGCGCGAGGTGATGGTGGCGAGCCACGATGGCGTGCGCGTGCCGCTGACGGTGATCAGCCGCGAGGGCCTGACGATGGACGGGCGCAACCCGACGATCCTCTATGGCTACGGCGCCTACGGCAACGTGCAGGAGCCGTCCTTCGGCCCGCGCCTGCTGGCCTGGCTGGAGCGCGGCGGCGTGTACGCGATCGCGCACGTGCGCGGAGGCGGCATCTTCGGCCGCGAATGGCACGAAGCGGGCCGCAAGACGACCAAGCACAACACCTGGAAGGACGCGATCGCGGCGGCCGAGTGGCTCGTGCGCGAGCGCTACACCTCGCCGGCGCGGCTGGCTCTGTCAGGGGGCAGCGCCGGCGGCATCCTGGTGGGCCGGGCCATCACCGAGCGCCCGGATCTCTTCGCCGCGGCCCTTCCCTCGGTGCCCGTGCTCGACACGGTGCGCTCGGAGCTGCGGGCCAACGGCGTGGCCAACATCCCCGAGTACGGCACGGTGAAGAAGGAAGACGAGTTCCGCGGCCTGCTGGCGATGAGCAGCTACCACGCTGTGCGCGAGGACACGCGCTACCCCGGCGTGCTGCTGCTGCACGGCGTGAACGATGCGCGCGTGGACGTGTGGCAGAGCTCGAAGTTCTACGCCCGGCTGTCGGCGGCGCAGGCCAGCGAGCGGCCGGTGCTGATACGCCTGGACTACGAGGCCGGCCACGGCAGCGGCAGTTCGCGCGAGCAGGCCCAGCAGCGCCAGGCCGATGCCTGGGCGTTCGTGCTGTGGCAGTTCGGGATGCCGGGCTTCGAGCCGCTCAAATGATCTCGAAGTAGCGCTTGAGCTCCCAGTCCGTCACGGCATCCTGCCACTGGCGCCACTCCCACTCGCGGGTGGCAGCGAAGTGCTCGACGAAGGTGTCGCCGAGCCAGTCGCGGGCAATGGCGCTGTCGCGGAAGATGCGCGTGGTCTCGATCAGCGAACGCGGCGCGCGCGGGATGTTCTCCGCGCCCTGATTGGTGCCGGTGATGGGAGGGGCGGTGAGCTTCAGGCCCTTCTCCACGCCGTGCAGCCCCGCGGCAATGACGGCGGCCATCGCCAGGTAGGGGTTCACGTCGGCGCCGGGGCAGCGGGTTTCCAGTCGCGTGCTCTTGGGGCTGCCCGCGATCACGCGAAAGCTCGCGGTGCGGTTGTCCACGCCCCAGGTGGGCTTCACGGGGGCCCAGAAGCCGTCCACCAGGCGCTTGTAGCTGTTGACGGTGGGCCAGAACATGGGCGCGAACTCCATCAGGCAGGCCACCTGGCCGGCGAGGTAGCTCTCGAAGAGCTTGCTCATCGAGCGGGAGGACTTGGCGTCGAAGAAGAGGTTCTTCTTCCCGTCCGACAGGCTCTGGTGGATGTGGCCCGAGCAGCCCGGGTACTGCTGCGCCCACTTGGCCATGAAGCTGGGCATGATGCCGAAGCGCTTGCCGATCTCCTTCGTGCCGGTCTTGAAGAGGATGGCGCGGTCGGCCGCCTCCAGTGCTCCGGAGAAGGCGATGGCCGCCTCGTACACGCCGGGGCCGGTTTCGGTGTGCAGGCCCTCGATGGGTACGCCGAAGGCCGCCATCTCGTCCATCAGCGTGTTGAAGAAGCCGCGGTTGTCGGCCATGCGAAGCAGTGAGTAGCCGAACATGCCTGGCGTGATCGGCTCCGGGTTCACGCCGCGCTTGCCGGCCCAGGTCTGCGGCGTTTCGGCGAAGTTGAACCACTCGAATTCCATGCCGGCCATGGGGTGCACGCCGAGCTTGGCTGCCCGCGCGAGCACGCGCTTGAGCACCTGGCGCGGGCACACGGGGTAGGGGCTGCCGTCGGCGTTGACGAACTCGCCCAGGAAGAAGGGTACCCCGCCATCCCACGGCACGTGGCGGGCCGTGGAGAGGTCCAGCCGGGCCAGTGCATCCGGGAAGCCGTGTTGCCAGCCGGTGACCTGCGTGTTGTCGTAGCAGTTGTCGCTGGAGTCCCAGCCGAAGACGACGTCGCAAAAGCCGAAACCGCCCTCGGCGGCGCCGAAGAACTTGTCGCGGTGCAGGTACTTGCCGCGCAGGATGCCATCGATGTCGCTGACGGCGACCTTGACCTTGCCCGAAGGGCTCGCACGAACCGCAGCCAGTGCGGGGTGTTCAGCGGTCGCTTCGCTCTTGCGTGCCATGGGATCGGGCTCCTGGTCGGGCGGCTCAGGCCGCAATGGTAGGCAGACTTCCCCTGAAAATGGCCAATCTGCGGCAGTCGCGTCGGGCAGTCTTGCCAGGGCAGGCCGAGGATGGCACATTTGTGACAGACCACACGCACGCTGACGTGTCCGGCCCAGGCGGCACTCGCACCGCCCGGGCGCGGTTTCGGGTGCCGCACCGCAGCAGAGGGAGGGTGACGGCACGCCGCAGGCGCTTCCAACGGGGAGCTGAAACTGGATCGACGCGAGTACGCATCCCTGAGCGCGCAGGACATGGCGCGCGGCGTTCGCAACCGGACGCTGTCCCCCGTGGAACTCGTCAGGGCGGCGCTGGAGGCCATCGAACGTACCGATTCCCGGCTGAATGCCTGGTGTGAGGTGCTGGCCGAGCGTGCGCTGTCAGAGGCGGCTGAACGCGAGGCTGAGGCACTGCGGGGCGAACTGCGCGGGTCCTGGCATGGCGTGCCCATCGGCGTGAAGGACCTCTTCCTCACCGCGGGTGTGCCGACGCGGCGCGGCTCGCGGTTGTATGCCGACGCGATACCCACCGAAGATTCCCCCGCCGTGGAGCGCATGCTGCGCGCCGGGGCGGTGATGGTGGGCAAGAACACCACCCCCGAGTCCGGCTGGAAGGCTGCCTCCAACTCGCCTCTTTACGGGGTCACCCGCAATCCCTGGGACACCCGCCTGAGTGCGGGTGGCTCGAGTTCAGGCTCGGCCGTGGCGGTGGCAGCCGGGCACGTGCCGCTGAGCCTGGGCTCCGATGGCGGGGGCTCGCTGCGCATTCCGGCGGCCTTCTGCGGCATCTTCTCGCTCAAGCCCACGCTCGGGCGCGTGCCGACCTACCCGCTGAGCAGCTCCGAGCATCTGTCTCACGCGGGCGCCATGACGCGCAGCGTGGCCGACTCCGCGATGGCGCTGGACGTGCTCAAGGGCCCCCACCCGCAGGATCCCAACTCGCTGCCTGGTGACGGATCGAGCTGGCTGGCGGCGCTCGACGCCTTGCCCGCTGGCTGCAGGGTGGGGCTGGCACCCACGCTCTTCGGGCGGTCGCTGGACCCGCAGGTCGAACGCTGCGTGCAGGCGGCCTTCTCGCGCCTGCGCGAGGTGCCCGGCCTGCAGTGCATCGAGACCAACCTCGACCTGCCCGATCCCGTGGACATCTTCGACAGGTTGTGGGTGGCGCGCGGCGCGCCGTACCTGGGTCGGCCGGCGTCGGAACGCGCCCTCATGGATCCCGGGCTCGTGCGCCTGGTGGAGCGCTCCGCTGCGCTCGATCTGGCCGGGCATCTGCAGGCCCTGCAGGAGCGCGCTGCCTTCTGTCGTCGGGTGGAGCGTGCCTTCGAGGGTTTCGACCTGCTCGTGACGCCCATGGTTCCGGTGCAGCCCTTCACTGCCGAGGCCGACGGTCCGCCCGACATGGACGAGCGCCCGCCGGTGCCCTGGGCGCGCTGGACCCCGTTCTCCTATCCCTTCAACCTCACCGGCCAGCCGGCCGCTGCCGTGCCCTGCGGCTGGACCGATGGCGGCCTGCCCGTGGCGCTGCAGGTCGTGGGCCCGCGCTTTGCCGATCTGCGGGTGCTGCAGTTGTGCGCAGCCTGGGAGCGGGCCTTCGACTGGCAGGCTCGCAAGCCTTCGATCCATGGCGGTGACTGATCCCATTCTCATCCCGACGCTCGCGGTGTCTGCGTAGTTGTCGGACCTTCTTTCCCACGACCTCATGCCTTCAACCGGAGCCCCCACGATGCGATTGCTCGTCCTTGCCCGCTTCGTCGTACTGGCCTGCGCGGCTGCCATGCTGCCCGCACAGGCCCAGGAGCCCCGCCGCGGCGGCACGCTCACCTACACCTACCACCCGGAGCCGACGGCCTTGTCCACGATCGCCACGTCGGCCGTGCCGGTGGCGATCATCTCCACCAAGATCTTCGAGAGCCTGCTCGAGTACGAGGGTCCGGGGCTCACGCCCAAGCCGGGCCTGGCGCAGTCGTGGACGGTGGACGCCAACCAGCGCATCTACACCTTCAAGCTGCGCCCGGGCGTGAAATGGCACGACGGGGCGCCCTTCACGAGCGCCGACGTGAAGTTCAGCGTCGAGAAGATCGTGCGGCCGCTGCACTCCAGGGGCAAGGTCTACTTCGGCAACGTCGCCATCATCGAGACGCCCGACCCGCTGACGGTGGTGTTCAAGCTCACCGAGCCTGTGCCGTTCTTCCTGAAGTCCTTCCAGCCCGGCGAGTCGCCGATGTTTCCCAAGCACATCCTGGAGAAGCTCAACGTCGACGATGCCCGCGCCGTGCGCAGCTCGGCCTTCATGCAGAACCCGATCGGCACCGGGCCCTTTCGCCTGAAGGAGTGGAAGAAGGGCTCGCACATCACGCTGGAGCGCTTCCCGGACTACTGGAAGAAGGGCCGGCCGTACCTCGACCAGGTCGTTCTGAAGGTGATACCTGATGGTGCGGCGCGCTCGATTGCGCTGGAGAACGGAGAGGTCGACCTCGCGCCCATGAGTGCCGTGCCGCAAGCCGACATCCAGCGCCTGGCCGCGCTCAAGCAGCTGGAGCTCTCCGACAAGGGGGCCGAAGGCCTGGGCCCGCTGCTGTGGCTCGAGGTGAACCTGCGCGACAAGCCGCTGTCCGACAAGCGCGTGCGCCAGGCCATCAGCATGGCGCTGGACCGGCGCAAGATCGTCGACATCATCTGGTTCGGCCAGGGCAAGCCTGCCAACGGGCCGATCGTCTCGGGCAACCCTTATTACAACAAGGCTCTCAAGCCCCTGGCCTACGACCCCAAGGCCGCGAACAAGCTGCTCGACGACGCGGGCTACAAGCGCGGGGCCAACAACATGCGCTTCAAGCTGCAGCAGAACTTCCTGCCCTACGGCGAGAGCTGGGTGCGGCTGGGCGAGTACGTGCGCCAGGAGCTCGGCAAGGTCGGCATCGAGGTGGAGACGCAAAGCCTGGATCTGGGCGGGTGGCTCAAGAAGATCTACACCGACTGGGACTACGGCTTCACGAGCAACTTCACCCACAACTACTCCGACCCGAGCATCGGCACGCAGCGCTCGTTCATCTCCGGCACGATCGCCAAGGGGGCGACGTTCACCAACTCGATGAACTACCGCAACCCGCGCATCGACGAGCTCTACGAGAAGGCGCTGGTGGAGGTGGATGCCGCCAAGCGGCGCAGGATGTTCGACGAGATCCAGGTGATCCTGCAGGACGAGCTGCCTGTCATCTTCCTCGTGGAGATCGCCTACACCCACCTGTGGAACCGCCGCGTGCAGGGGATGATCAGCAACGGCATTTCGATGTACTCGAGCTGGGACGGGGTCTGGAAGCAGTGACCGGGGTGAGGGTCAGCCGCCACGCAAGCGGTACGCGCGCATGACGCGGCTTTACGTCCTGCGCCGCCTGCTGCTGGTGGTGCCGGTGGTGCTGTGCATCGCCTCGCTCAACTTCGTCTTGCTGCATCTCGCGCCGGGCGATGCGGCCGAGATCGTCGCGGGCCAGTCCGGCCACGGCAGCGTGGAGTTCGTGGCCGAGCTGCGCCGCGACTTCGGGCTGGACCGCCCGCTGATCGAGCAGTTCGGCATCTTCGTGCTCAAGCTGCTCACGCTGGATCTGGGTTACTCGCACGTGCAGGCCACACCCGTGGCCACGCTCATCGCCGAGCGGCTGCCGGCCACCCTGGTGCTGATGGTCACGGCACTTGCAGCGGCCATGATC
>JBIIED010000125.1:0-9788 GCA_044237995.1 Rubrivivax sp.
GAGCTCTCGGGCTCGGTGCGAGCGGTCAACACCTCCCTTGTCAAGGCCCGCGTGGCTGGCGAGATCGTGCGGCTGACGGTGCGCGAGGGCGACGCCGTCAAGGCCGGACAGGTGCTGGTGGAGCAGGATGCGCAGGAGCTCGAGCTGCGCCTGCGCCAGGCCGAGCAGCAGCTTGCCTCGGCGCGCGCGCAGGCCGAGATCGCGCAGCGCGCGCTGGCCAACAACCGGGCCCTCGTCGGGCAGGGCTTCATCTCACCCACCGCCCTGGAAGGCGCCATCAGCAACGACGCCGCCTCGCAGGCGGCCGTGGCCAGCGCCGCCGCCGCGGTGGACATCGCGCGCAAGGCGCGTGCGGACGCGGTGCTCCTCGCGCCGATCTCAGGCCTGGTCGCGCAGCGGCTGGCGCAGCCCGGCGAGCGCGTGGGCGTGGACGCCCGGATCCTGGAGATCGTGGACCTCTCCCGCCTGGAGCTCGAGGCGGCAATGGCCCCGCAGGACGTGGCGGCCCTGCGCGTGGGCCGGCCGGCCCGGCTGCAGGTGGAGGGGCTGGCCGAACCGGTGCGCGCGCAGGTGGCGCGCATCAACCCGAGCGCCCAGCCCGGCTCGCGCACGGTGCCGGTCTACCTCGCGCTGCAGCCGCACCCGGGCCTGCGCCAGGGGCTCTTTGCCACCGGGAGGATCGAGGTCGAACGCCGGCGCGCGCTGGCGGTGCCGGCCTCGGCCGTGCGCACCGACCGGCCGCGGCCCTACGTGCTGCGCCTGGACGGCGACCGCGTGGCCGTGCGCACCGTGGCGCTGGGTGCGCGGGCCGAAGTCGACGGCGTGGCCTGGGTCGAAGTGACGGAGGGCCTGGCCCGGGGCGACCGGCTGCTGGCCGAGCGGGCCGGCACGGTGCCCGAGGGCCGCACCTGGCGCATGGCGCCCGGAAAGCCTTGAGCCCGCCGGAACCACGCCGCGTGACGCACCTCGCCCCCGCCCCCGCCCTCGCCCCCGCTCTCTTCTTCGACCGGCTCCGGCCGGTGCGCACCTAGCCCGATCCCGCCGCCCATGTGGTTCACCCGCGTCTCGATCGCCAACCCGGTGATGGCCGTGATGGTGATGCTCGCCTTCGTGGTGCTGGGCATCGCGGGCGTGCAGCGGCTCAAGGTCGACCAGTTCCCCAACATCGAATTCCCCACCGTCGTCGTCTCCACCGACTACCCGGGCGCCTCGCCGGAGATCGTGGAGATCGAGGTCACCAAGCGCGTGGAGGAGGGGCTCAACACGATCGCCGGCATCAACCAGCTCTTCTCGCGCAGCTACGAGGGCGTGTCGGTGGTGATCGTCCAGTTCGACCTGAGCATGGACAGCCGCAAGGCCGCCGAGGACGTGCGCGAGAAGCTCGCGCTGGTGCGCCCGCTGTTTCGACCCGAGGTCAAGGAGTCGCGCGTGCAGCGCTTCGACCCGGCCTCGCGGCCGGTGTTCACGCTGGCGCTCACCTCCCCCGACGGCTCGCGCTCGGCCACCGAGCTTGCCGACGTGGCCGAGCGAACCGTCAAGAAGCGGCTGGAGAACGTGCGCGGCGTGGGCTCGGTCACGCTCGTGGGCAGCCGCAAGCGCGAGATCAACGTCTACCTGCGTCCGGCGCGACTCGAAGCCTTCGGCGTCACGGCCGAGCAGGTGGCCTCGGCGCTGCGCACCGAGAACCGCGATCTGCCCGCCGGTGCGCTGCGCTCGCGCGAGTCGGAGCGGGTGGTGCAGATCGACGCCGCGGTGGCCGACCCGCGCGAGCTCAAGGACATCGTCGTGGCCCGGCGCGGCTCGGCACAGCAAAGCGTCAAGCTGTGGCAGGTGGCCGATGTGGTCGACGGGCCCGAGGAGGTGGAGTCGCTGGCCCTCTTCAACGGCCAGCGCATGCTGGCGCTGGACGTGCTCAAGAGCCAGGGCGAGAACACGATCGAGGTGGTGGACGGGCTGCTGCGCGCGGCCAAGGCACTCGAGGCTGAACTGCCCGCGGGCGTGAAGGCGCAGGTGGTGCGCGACAACTCGCGTCCGATCCGCGTGGCGGTGACGAACGTGCAGCGCACGCTCATCGAGGGCGCGGTGCTGACGGTGCTGATCGTCTTCCTGTTCCTCAATTCCTGGCGCTCCACCGTCATCACGGGGCTCGCGCTGCCCATTGCGCTGGTGGGCACCTTCATGGTGATGTACGCGCTGGGCTTCTCGCTGAACATGGTCACGCTCATGGCGATGAGCCTGTGCGTGGGGCTGCTCATCGATGACGCGATCGTCGTGCGCGAGAACATCGTGCGCCACGTGCAGATGGGCAAGACCCCGCACCAGGCCTCGCTGGACGGCACGCAGGAGATCGGGCTGGCGGTGCTGGCCACGACGCTGTCCATCGTCGCCGTGTTCCTGCCCATCGGCTTCATGGGCGGGATCATCGGCAAGTTCTTCCACGAGTTCGGCCTGACGATCGTGGCGGCGGTGCTGATCTCGATGTTCGTGAGCTTCACGCTCGACCCGATGCTCAGTTCGGTGTGGCACGACCCGGCCATCGACCGCGAGGGCCGACCCTTCGTGCCCAAGGGCCTGTACGACCACACGCTTGGGCGCGTGACACACGCCTTCGACCGTGCCCAGCATCGCCTGGGCGAAGGCTACGTGGCGGTGCTGCGCGTGGCGCTGGCCAGGCCCTGGACGACGCTGGCCGTGGCGCTGGCCACGCTGGTGGCCAGCCTGGCGCTGGTGCGCCTGGTGGGCACCGAGTTCGTGCCCAAGGCCGACTACTCCGAAACGACAGTGAACTTCTACACCCCGGTGGGCTCGCCCATCGAGGTGACGGAGGCGCGCGCACGCCAGGTCGACGCGATCCTGCGCGAGCTGCCCGAGGTGCGCTACACGCTGGCCACGATCAACACCGGGCAGTCTCTCGGGCGCAATTACGCGGCCGTCTACGTTCGGCTGGTGGACCGCAAGGACCGCGCGCGCAACGTCGATCAGCTCTCGGCCGTGCTGCGCGAGCGCCTGGCCTCGGTGCCGGGCATCGTCGTCACGCACGTGGGCCTGCTCGACGGCGTGAGCGGGTCCAAGCCGATCTCGCTGTCGATCCAGGGCTCGGATCTCAAGGAACTGCAGCGGCTCACCGATCAGCTCACCGCGCGCATGCGCGAGGTGCCCGGGCTCATCGACCTGGACACGAGCATGAAGCCGAGCAAGCCGGTGGTGAGCGTGGTCGTCAAGCGCGACGCGGCCGCCGACGCGGGGCTGTCGGTGGGCGCCGTGACGGGCACGCTGCGCACGCTCGTGGCCGGCGACACGGTGGGCCAGTGGCGCGCGGGCGCCGACCAGACGGCCGACATCCGCGTGCGGCTGCACCCGGAGAGCCGCGAGAACCTCGAGGATCTCGCGCGCCTGGGGCTGGCCGCCGGCACGAACCCCGACGGAAGCATGCGCATCGTGCGCCTGCGGCAGGTGGCCACCCTCACGCCGGGCTTCGGGCCGAACCAGATCAACCGGCGCGACCTGAACCGCGAGGTCGAGATCACGGCCAACACCGCCGGGCGCGCGCTGGGCGAGGTATCGGGCGACATCGGCCGCATCCTGGCGGACACGCCCCTGCCGCCGGGCTACAGCTACCGCTTCGGCGGCTCGACGAAGGACATGCAGGAGAGCTTCGTCTACGCCCTGTCGGCGCTGGCGCTGGCGGTGGTCTTCATCTACATGATCCTGGCCTCGCAGTTCAGGAGCTTCCTGCAGCCGGTGGCGCTGATGGCCTCGCTGCCGCTGACGCTCATCGGCGTGGTGGGGGCGCTCCTGATCTGGCGCAGCACGCTCAACATGTTCTCGATCATTGGCGTGATCATGCTGATGGGCCTGGTGACGAAAAATGCGATCCTGCTCGTGGACTTTGCCAACCGTGCACGCGAGCAGGGCATGGCGCGTGGCCAGGCGCTGCTGGAGGCCGCGCGCGTGCGGCTGCGGCCGATCCTCATGACGACACTGGCCATGATCTTCGGCATGGTGCCGCTGGCCTTCGCCCTGACCGAGGGCAGCGAGCAGCGCGCACCGATGGGGCAGGCGGTGATCGGCGGGGTCATCACCTCCTCGGTGCTCACGCTGGTGGTGGTGCCGGTGATCTACGAACTGCTGGACGACCTCTCGGCCTGGGCGAAGCGGCGCTTGCTCCCGTCAGACCCCGGACAGGGGCCGGCCTAGAATCAGGTGTTGTCCTTTCGACCCGTCCGCGCCACCATGAATCTCGAGCAGGCCCGCTTCAACATGATCGAGCAGCAGATCCGCCCCTGGGACGTGCTCGACTCCGGCGTGCTCGCCTTGCTCGCGCGCGTGCGTCGCGAGCACTTCGTGCCGCCGGCGCACCGTGCGCTGGCCTTCGTCGACACGCAGGTGCCGCTCGTGGAAGGCGCTGCGCAGGGCGCCTGCATGCTCGAGCCGCGCGTGGAGGCGCGGCTGCTGCAGGAGCTGCGCGTGCAGCCCCACGAGCGCGTGCTCGAGGTGGGAACAGGCTCGGGCTTCATGGCCTGCCTGCTCGGGCAGCAGGCCGCAAGCGTGCTCACGCTGGAGATCCGCGCCGATCTGGCGCAGTCTGCCGCCGCCAACCTCGCAGCCGCAGGGGCGGCCAACGTGCAGGTGCGCCACGCCGACGGGTCGTCCGGCCTGCCGGCCGAGGCACCGTTCGACATCATCGTGCTGTCCGGATCGGTGCCCCAGGTGCCGCGCCCGCTGCTCGAGCAGTTGCGCGAGGGCGGCCGCCTCGTGGCCATCGTCGGCGAGGAACCGATCATGCGCGCCACGCTCTACACGCGAAGCGGGCCGCAGGCCTTCGCGCAGACGGAGCTCTTCGACACCGTCGCGCCGCGCCTGCTGGGCTTTCCCGAGCCGAGCCAGTTCCGCTTCTGAACCGCGCGTCGTCACCGCCCACCCACGCCTGCCCCCGCTGCCTCCACCGCCGTTGCCCGAAGGACTGCCCATGATCCCGTCGCCTCGCACCCTCGTCGGCGCAGCCTGCCTGGCCCTGATGTCGGGCCTGCACGTGCAGGCACAGACCCTGCAGGACCTGTACGAAGCGGCGCGCGCCTACGACGCCGCCTTCCTCGCGGCCCGCGCGCAGGCGCAATCGGCCGAGTTCCGCGCGGCACAGGCCGAGGCGCTGACCAAGCCCTCTGCCTCGCTGAGCGCCAGCGCCACCACGAGCCTGGCCGATGCGCCGCGCATCGGCACGGGCGACACCAACTCGATGGGCGCCACGGTGTCGGGCCGCTACCCGCTGTTCAACCGGGCCAACCAGGCCACGATCGCGCAGGCGCGCAAGTCGCTCGCGGCCGCACAGTCCGACCTCGAGACGGCCGAGCAGGACCTGATCGTGCGGCTGAGCCAGGCCTACTTCGACGTGCTCGCGGCGCAGGACGCGCTCGGGGCCTCGCGGGCCAACAAGACCGCCATCACCGAGCAACTGGCCTCGGCCAAGCGCAACTTCGAGGTGGGCACGGCCACGATCACCGACACGCGCGAAGCGCAGGCGCGCTTCGACCTGGCAAGCGCCCAGGAGATCGCCGCCGAGAACGACCTGCGGACCAAGCGCATCGCCCTGGACCAGCTCGTGGGGCGCACCGGCGTGGCCCCGCACGGCCTGCTCACGCCCGTGGTGCTGCCGCCGCCCGAGCCGGCGGATGCGGAGCGTTGGGTCGGCCAGGCCGATGCCGGGCACCCGCTCGTGCGCAAGGCGCGCGTGGCGCTCGACGTGGCGCTGCTGGAGACCGAGCGGGCACGGGCCGCGCAGCTGCCCACCGTGGATGCGGTGGGGACGGTCGGCGCGAACCGCGCGGCAGGCAGCTCGTCCACGCTGCCGGGCAACACGCGCAGCGCCTCGGTGGGCGTGCAGCTGAACTGGCCTCTCTACACCGGGCAGGCCACCGAGAACCGGATCCGCGAGACGGTGGCGCTCGAGGAGAAGTCGCGCAACGACGTGGAGGCCGCCAGGCGTGCCGTGGCCCAGGCCACACGCCAGGCCTTCTTTGGCGTGCAGTCTGGCCTGGCCCAGATCCGGGCGCTGGAGGCGGCGGAATCGTCCACCAAGCTTGCCCTGGAGGCCACGCAGCTGGGCTACCGGGTGGGCGTGCGCGTGAACCTGGACGTGCTCAACGCCCAGACCCAGCTCTTCCAGACGCAGCGTGACCTCTCCAAGGCCCGCTACGACGTCATCGTGGGTAGCCTGCGGCTGCGCCAGGCCTCCGGGCAGCTGCGCCCGGAAGACCTGCGCGCGGTGAGCGCGCTGCTGCGCCGCACCCAAGCCGATGCCTCCACGCCGACGCTGCCGGGAGAGGCCGTGCGCGTGCAGGGCATCACCAGCCGCGTGCAGGACGACACCGAGATCGTGCGCGTGGGCCTGAGCGGCCCGCTCGGGGGGTCGGCGGAGTCCTTCTCCACGCCGACGCCGCCGCGCATCGCGGTCGACCTCCCCGGGGCCAGCAGCCTCGTCGGGCGGGGCGTGCAGGAATTCACCCAGGGCAACGTGCGCTCGGCGCGGATCGTCGAGTCTGAGGACCGCACGCGGGTGGTGCTGAACCTGCGCGAGATCGCGCCTTACCAGGTGCGGCAGTCTTCCGAGGCGGTGCTGGTGATCGTGCAGCCGCCGGGATCGGCGGTGGCTCCTGCGGCTCCTGCTGCGGCACCGGTTGCACCGATGGCACCGATGGTCAACGCGGCCGGCGATGCGCCGGCCTCCGGCGCCTCGACCTCGCCGGCCCCGCGCTAAGCTGCCCGAGCCCGGGCCCGAACCCGCGCCGGCGGGTTCGAGCAATCTTGCTTGACACAGCGGACACCCGCGCGCAACCGGGCGGTGGCACACTCGGTCGACTGCATGGCCGGAGGCGCCCGAATGGCACGTTCCACCCCAGACCCCGAACTCGCCGCCGCGATCGCGGCACATCGATTCGGTCTGGCCGAAGCCCATCTGCAGCCGCTGCGGTCCGACGCCGCAGGCTGGCTCCTCGCGCAGATCGGGCCGGCCGATCCGGCCAGGGGCGAGCAGCTCGCCACTCTCGGAGAAGGCCTGCGCAGCTACGCACGCTTCCTGCAGGCGCAGCGCAACGTGGCCCTGGCCGGCGACCCCGCCGGGGCCGACATGGCGGGTGCCGCAGCTCGTACCATGCCAGGTGCTGCGGCCCGTGCGATGCAGGGTGGGATGGCGGGAGATCCGGGCGGTCCCGGGAACGCCGAGGGCCAGCCGCCGACAGGTAGCCCCTCGGCGCCCGCGGCCGATGCGCGCAGCGCCGAGCAGCGGCTGGTTCAGCACTTCCAGAGCCTCGTGCAGGCCGATGTGCGCTCGCACCTGGCCACGGCGGCTGCCTCCACGCGCCCCTTCACCGAGCGGCTCGTGATGTTCTGGGCCAACCACTTCACGGTGTCGATCGCCAAGGGCTCCACGCGCGGGCTGGCGGGTGCCTTCGAGCGCGAGGCGATCCGGCCCCACATCGCAGGCTCCTTCGAGAACCTGCTGGGCCACGCCGTGCGCCACGGCGCGATGCTGCGCTACCTGGACAACGAGGTCAGCGCGGGGCCGAACTCGGTGGTCGTGCAGCGGCGCACGCGCCGGGTCGCCTCCGCGCAGGTCCCCAACCTGCCGCGCATCTCGGGCCTCAACGAGAACCTGGCGCGCGAGGTGCTCGAGCTGCACACCCTGGGGGTGGCCGGCCGCGCCTACACGCAGGCCGACGTGACCGCCTTTGCGGCCGTGCTCACTGGCTGGCGCGTCGGCGCCGGGCCGCTGGTGCGCGCCAGTGGGGCGCGCGAGGCCGCCTCGCACTTCGACCCCGACTGGCACGAGCCCGGTGGCAAGACCGTGCTCGGGCGTTCCTATCCCGAGGGCCCGGAGGGCCTGTCCGCCGTGCTGCGCGACCTCGCCCGGCATCCCTCCACGCAGCGCTTCGTCGCCACCAAGCTCGCGCGGCACTTCGTGGCCGACGAGCCGCCGGCTGCACTGGTGGACCGGCTCGTGGCAGCCTGGCAGCGCAGCGACGGTGACCTGCCGACCGTCTACCGCGCCCTCGTCACCGCACCCGAAGCCTGGGATGCGCAGCCGGTCAAGCTCAAGACGCCGGCGGAGTTCGCCATCTCCACCGCCCGCATGCTGGGGCTGGGCGCGCAGCCCTTTGCGCGCGTGCCCGACGCCGGTGTAGGCGGGATGGGCCAGCGCGTGCTGGCTGCGCCCTCGCCCGCGGGCTGGCCCGATCGGGCCCAGGAGTGGCTGGGGCCAGACGCCGTGTGGAAGCGCGTGGAGTGGGCCACGCGCGTGGCCGACCGGGTGGGCCGCACGATGGACGCCCGCATCGTGGCGCGCCAGGCCATGGGCCCGCTGCTGCAGGAGGCCACCGCGCGCGAGATCGAACGCGCGGCAGACGGGCCGCAGGCACTGGCGCTGCTGCTGCTGGCGCCGGAATTCCAGCGGCGCTGAAGCCCGCCGCCCGCCCTCCCAGCCGGCTGCCGATACGCCGCCCGCCCCTTCAGAAAGGAACGCTCCATGCTGAACCGTCGCCACCTCCTGGGCTCGCTGGCCGGCCTGGCCGGCGCCCCCCTTGCGGCGCTTTCGCTGCCGGCCCTGGCCGCCCCTGCGCGGGGCGCGCATGCCGCCAATCGCTTCGTGCTCGTGGTGCTGCGCGGCGGCCTGGACGGGCTGGCCGCGGTACCGGTGCCGGGCGATCCGCAGTTCGAGCCCGCGCGCGGCGTGCTGGCACGCGACGCAACCCCGGCCTTGCCCTTGACAGGGCCCTTCGCCCTGCACCCGGCACTGGCACAGCTGCACGCCATGTACGGCCAGGGCGAGGCTCTCATCGTGCACGCCACCGGCCTGCACTACCGCGAGCGCTCGCACTTCGATGCCCAGCAGGTGCTGGAGTCGGGCGGGGCCCGCCCCTTCGAGCTCGACACGGGCTGGCTCGCGCGTGCGCTGGCCTCCGACGCACGCCGCGCAATCGCCCTCAACACGACCGTGCCGCTGGTGCTGCGCGGGCCGGGGGATGTCGACACCTGGGCGCCTTCGGCCGGCGCCGAGCCCACGCCCGACCTGGTCGCGAGGCTGGAGCGGCTCTACCACGAGGACCGTGTGCTCGGGCCGGCGCTGGCGCGCGCGCGCGGGCTGCGCCAGGAGGCGAACATGCCGCTGGGGCCCATGGGCGGGGCGGGTGCAATGGGCAACCCCGCCGGCATGGGCGCTCAGCCACCCGCAGGGGGGCCAGCCGGCGCGGCGGGGCGCCCAGCCGTGGCGCTGGCGCGGCGCGCAGCGGAATTCCTGGTGCGGCCGGGCGGCCCGCAGGCTGCCGTGCTCGAACTCGGCGGCTGGGACACGCACGCCAACCAGGCGGCGCCCAACGGCGCACTGGCCAACGGGCTGCGCACGCTCGATGCCTCGCTGGGCGCGATGCGCGAGGTGCTGAGTGCGCCCACGGCCGATGGGGCGTGGGGGCGCACGGTGGTCGTCGTGGTGACGGAGTTCGGGCGCCAGGTGGCCGCCAACGGCACGATGGGCACGGACCACGGCTCCGGCGGAGCCGCCTTCGTCCTGGGCGGTGCGGTGGCCGGCTCGCGCGTGCTGGCCGATTGGCCGGGCCTGGCCCCGCGCGAGCGCTTCGAGGGCCGCGACCTGCGCACCACCACCGACCTGCGCGCGGTCTTTCGTAGCGTGCTGGGCGACCACCTCGGGGTGTCCACCGCGGCGCTGGATCGCCAGGTGTTCCCTGGCACCTCCTCGGCGCTGCGGCTGGACCTGCTGCGCGGCTGAGCGCCTGAGAGGC
>JBIIED010000124.1:0-9788 GCA_044237995.1 Rubrivivax sp.
GGCCGCGCGCTGCCGATGGACTTCGCGCAAGACGGCCCCGCCTGGCCACACCACGAGCGCAGCCGGCTCGTCGAGGCAGCCGGAATGCGATGGCATGTCCAGGCCTGGCCACGACCGGCCGCAGCGTCCCTCGACGTGCTGCTGCTGCACGGCACCGGCGCCTCCACGCACTCGTGGCGCGAGGTGGCGCCGCACCTGGCCGAGAAGACGGGTGTGTGGGCGGTGGACCTGCCCGGCCACGGCTTCAGTGCGCCCGCGCCCGAGTGGCTCGGCACGCTGCCTGGGATGGCCGCGGGGGTGCGCGCGCTCCTGGAGACGCTCGGCGCCCGGCCGGCCTGGATCGTCGGCCACTCCGCGGGAGCCGCCATCGCGGTACAGATGGCCCTGGACGATCCGGGCGGCCTGCGCGGGATCGTGAGCCTCAATGGCGCGCTGGTGCCGCTGGCAGGCATGCACTTCGCCTTCTTCTCGCCTCTTGCCCGGGTGCTCGCGCTCAACCCGCTCGTGCCGCGCGCAGTGGCCTGGCATGGCGCGCACGGCGGCCTGGTGGCGCGGCTCCTGGACTCCACCGGCTCGGTGCTCGACGCGCAGGGGCAGGCCCTGTACCGCCGCCTGGTGACCGACCCGGCGCACGTCCAGGGTGCGCTTGCGATGATGGCGCGCTGGGACCTGCATGCCCTGGAGGCACGCCTGGGCGGCCTCACGGTGCCGCTGCACCTCGTCACGGGCTCGCGCGACGGCACCGTGCCGCCCACCGACGCTGCGCGGGTGCAGGCGCGCGTGCCAGGCGCGTTGCACACCTCCCTGCCCGGGCTCGGTCACCTGGCCCACGAGGAGCAGCCCGCTGCGGTGTCGCAGATGATCCTGGCGATGATCGGCGGCTGAGGCCGGGCCAGATCGAGCGCCGACTGCCTGGTGAGAGAGGGCCGGCCGCGTCTCCGGTGACGAGCGCCGCGCTCCGCCTGGCGCGCGGGCCTCAGTGCCGCTGCTGCGGCAGGAAGCAGCGTGCCACGGTGTGCGCCACGGCCTCGCGCTGAGCGCCATCGCCGCCGCGCAACTCGGCCAGTGCACCGTGCATCAGCTTGGCCACCAGCCCGCGCGCGAGCGCGTCCATCACCTGTGCGGGGTCGTCGCCGCGCGCCAGCAGGCGCCGGGCGCGCAAGAGTTCGTGCTCGCGCCAGGCATCGGCCTGCTCGTGGATGGCGCGGATCAGGGGCACGGTGTCGCGCTGGTGCAGCCATTGCGTGAAGCTGCGCACGCCATCCTCGACGATCGCCTCGGCGCGCGCCACCTCGGCCTGACGGCGCTCGCCAGCCTTCTGCACGAGTTCGGAGAGGTCATCGACCGTGTAGAGGTAGACATCGGGCAGCCGTGCAACCTCGGGCTCCACGTCGCGCGGGACGGCCAGGTCGACCACGAACATGGGACGCCGGCGCCTCGCCTTGAGGGCCCGCTCCATCGCTCCGAGCCCGATGATCGGCAGTGAGCTGGCCGTGCAGGTGACGACGATGTCGAAGTCGTGCAGCCGTTCGGGCAGGTCGGACAGGGCCATCGAGGACGCACCAAAGCGCCGAGCCAGCGCCTCGCCCCGTTCGGCCGTGCGGTTGGCCACCGTCATGGACAGCGGCTTGCGGCTTGCGAAGTGGGCGGCGCACAGCTCGATCATCTCGCCCGCGCCGACGAACAGCACCCGCGCCTGCGCGAGGTTGCCGAAGAGCTGCAGCGACAGCCGCGCCGCGGCGGCCGCCATGCTGACCGAATGCGCGCCGATCTCGGTGGCGCTGCGCACTTCCTTGGCCACGGCAAAGGAGCGCTGGAAGAGCTGGTGCAGCGTGCTGCCCAGCGTGCCTGCCAGGCCGGCCTCGCGCACCGCGAGCTTCATCTGTCCGAGGATCTGCGGCTCGCCCAGCACCATCGACTCCAGACCGGCGCTGACGCGAAAGGCGTGGCGTGCAACCTCTTCGCCCTGTGCCACGCGCACGTGCGCATCGACGGCGCCACGCGCCGTGCCGCCGCGCTCGGCCAGCCACTCCAGCGCCGGCGCCACGGCGTCGGCGGGCGAGACGGGCGCAGTCGGGGCGAAGTAGAGCTCGGTGCGGTTGCAGGTGGACAACAGCGTCACCTCGGGCGCGGCGCGCTGCAGCCGCGCACGCAGCGACTGCAGCGCCTCGGGCAACTGTGCGGGGGCAAAGGCAAAGCGCGCGCGCAGGTCCAGCGGCGCGCTGTGGTGGTTCAGGCTCAGGGCAAGCAGGCTCATCGTTGGCCCGATCCTATTACTGTCACGTCGGATTGACAATTGGAATTGTCGCGCTATCGTGACGACCGTCTCCCCGCGCTTGCAGGGGCGGCCTGATCACGGTAACCCGGAGGGATGAATCGATGCAGGTGAAGGAACGGATCGATCAGGCGCTCGGGCGCGCACTGGCCTCCGCAGAAGCCCCGGGCTGCCCACCCCGCCTGGCGCAGGCGATGCGTCATGCCGTCTTCCCAGGCGGAGCGCGCATCCGGCCGCAGCTGTGCCTGGCCGTGTCGCTCGCCTGCGGCGACCGCCACCCGCGCCTGGCCGACGCTGCAGCCTCTGCCATCGAGCTGCTGCACTGCGCCTCGCTCGTGCACGACGACCTGCCCTGCTTCGACGACGCCGCCACGCGGCGCGGCGTGCCCTCGGTGCACGCCGCCTACGGAGAGCGGCTGGCCGTGCTCGCCGGTGACGCGCTCATCGTGCTGGCCTTCCAGAGCCTGGCCATCGCCGCCACCGCCACGCCGCAGCTGCTCGTGCCGCTGCTGGTGGGCATCGGGCGGCGCGTGGGCATGCCGCTGGGCATCGTGGCCGGGCAAGGGTGGGAGTGCGAGCCTGCGGTGTCGCTGGCGGCCTACCAGCGCCTGAAGACGGGCTCGCTGTTTGCCGCCTGCACGGAGGCCGGGGCGCTGGCCGCCGGCGCCGATCCCGGCGTGTGGCGCGCCTTCGGGCTGTCGCTGGGCGAGGCCTATCAGGTGGCCGACGACATCCGCGACGTCGTCTCTACCGTCGAGACCATGGGCAAGGCGCCCGGGCGCGACCGGGCGCTGCACCGGCCGAGCTCCGCCTCCGAGCTCGGCCTGTCCGGGGCGCTGGCCCACTTCGACCGGCTGATTGCCCGTGCCCAGCACGACATCCCGCGCTGCGAAGGGGCCGAGGCGCTGCGCGCACTGGTGCGCGCCGAGGCCGAGCGGCTGCTGCCGGCCGAAACGGTGCGCAGCGTCGCGCAGGCTGCAGCCTGAGCCGGGGCCCCTGCCATGCTCGAGGCACACCCCCGACCCTCCGCGGCGGCTGCGCCGGCGGGCTGGCGCGAACGCTGGCGCGCCTGGCGCGACCGCGTCCTCACCAGCCCAGGCTTCCAGCGCGAAGCCGTGCGCTGGCCCTTCACGCGCCTGGTCGCGCGCAGACGCGCGCGTGCGCTGTTCGATCTGGTGGGCGGCTTCGTCTACTCCCAGGTGCTGCTGGCCTGCGTGCGCGTGCGCGCCTTCGAGGTGCTGGCCGAGGGCACCCAGCCCCTGGATGCGCTGGCGCGGCGTTTCGGGCTGCCCACCGGGGCGGCCGAGCGGCTGCTCGACGCCGCGGTGGCGCTCGAGCTGGCCGAGCACCGCGGCCCGGGCCTGTACGGCCTGGGCGCGCTGGGCGCGCCGCTGGTGGGCAATGAGGCCCTGACCGCCATGATCGAGCACCACGCGGTGCTCTACGCGGATCTCGCCGACCCCTTGGCGCTGCTGCGCGGCGACGGCCCCGCGCCAGCGCTGACGCGCTACTGGGCGTATGCAACCGCAGAGGCCCCAGGTGCCCTGCCCACGGGCCAGGTTGCCGCCTATTCAGCGTTGATGTCGGCCTCGCAGCCTCTGGTGGCGCAGGAGGTGCTCGATGCCTACGACGTTTCACGCCACGGCTGCCTGCTCGACGTCGGCGGCGGCGAGGGGCGCTTCCTGCTGGCCGCCGCACAGCGCGCGCCGCAACTGCGCCTGAAGCTCTTCGATCTTCCGGCCGTGGTGCCGCCCGCGCACGAGGCCTTCGCCCGCGCCGGGGTGGGCGCGCGCGCTGAGGTGCACGCGGGAGACTTCACGCGCGACGCGCTGCCGGCGGGGGCCGACATCGTCTCCCTCATCCGTGTCATGTACGACCACGGCGACGCACGCGCGCTGGCCATCCTGCGCGCCGTGCACGCCGCGCTGCCGCCGCGCGGCACGCTTCTGGTGGCCGAGCCGATGGCCGGGGCACCCGGCGCGCCGCGCATGGGAGACGCCTACTTCGGCTTCTACCTCCTGGCGATGGGCAGCGGGCGCAGCCGCACCGCCGCCGACCTCGCTGAACTGCTGCAAGCCGCCGGCTTCGAGGACGTGCAGGAGCGCCCCACCGCGCTGCCCGTGCAGGTGGGCGTCCTGGTCGCCAAGAGGGGGCCGGGATGACCCCCCCGACCCAAGGCCCCCGAACACGAGAAATCGTAAACCTGACTTGACACAATTCAAAGTCAGTCTAGGATGACATCCAAGCCACCTCACCACCGGCATGCCATTGCACCCATGAAGACCACCGCCGTCGTCCTCGACAGACCGCAGCAGCTGGACTTGCGCCACCTGGAGCTCGAGCAACCCGGCGAGGAAGACCTCGTCGTCGACATCGAGTGGAGCGGCATCAGCACGGGCACCGAGAAGCTGCTGTGGACCGGGCGCATGCCGACCTTTCCCGGCATGGGCTACCCGCTCGTGCCTGGCTACGAGTCCATCGGCCGCGTCAGCCGCGCCGGGGCACACACGGGGTTGAGCATCGGCCAGCGCGTCTTTGTCCCCGGCGCCCGCTGCTACGGCGAGGTGCGCGGCCTGTTCGGCGGCGCGGCCTCGCGCGTGGTGGTGCCCGCACAGCGCGTGTTCACGCTCGAGGAGTCCGTGGGCGAGGAGGCGGTGCTGCTGGCGCTGGCGGCCACGGCTTACCACGCGGTGGCCATGGGGGGCCGGCGCGAGCCGATCGTCCCGCCCGAACTCATCATCGGCCACGGCGTGCTCGGGCGGCTGCTCGCGCGCATGACGGTGGCCGCAGGTTGCGAGCCGCCCACCGTCTGGGAGACGAACCCCGTGCGCCAGGGCGGCGCGCAGGGCTACCACGTACTCGCGCCCGCCGATGATCCGCGCCGCGACTACCGGGCCATCTACGACGTCAGCGGCGACTGCTCCATCCTGGACACCGCCATCTCCCGCCTGCGCAAGGGCGGCGAGGTGGTGCTCGCGGGTTTCTACAGCGAGCCGCTGCAATTCCTCTTCCCGCCTGCCTTCATGCGCGAGGCGCAGATCCGCACCGCCGCCGAGTGGGATCGCGCCGACATGCTGGCCGTCAAGGAACTCACCGCCGCGGGCCGCTTCTCGCTGGACGGCCTGATCACGCACGTTGACGCGCCCACACACGCGGCCGACGCCTACCGCACCGCGTTCGACGACGCCGGCTGCCTGAAGATGGTCCTCGACTGGAGACAGATGCAATGAGTCCCACGCCAACGGGTGCGCAGGTCACCACCGTCCAGTTCATGCAGCGCGAGCGGCTGCGTGCCGAGGCCGCCATCGAGCCCGACGAGCCCGCCACCGGGCCCGTCACCAAGGCCACGCAGATCATCGCGATCTACGGCAAGGGCGGCATCGGCAAAAGCTTCACGCTGGCCAATCTGAGCTACATGATGGCCCAGCTCGGCAAGAAGGTGCTGCTCATCGGCTGTGATCCCAAGAGCGACACGACGAGCCTGCTGTTCGGGGGCAAGGCCTGCCCGACCATCATCGAGACCAGCTCGCGCAAGAAGCTCGCCGGGGAGGCCGTGGCCATCGGCGACGTCTGCTTCAAGCGCGACGGCGTCTATGCCATGGAGCTCGGCGGCCCCGAGGTCGGCCGCGGCTGCGGCGGGCGCGGGATCATCCACGGCTTCGAGACCCTCGAGAAGCTGGGCTTCCACGACTGGGGTTTCGACTACGTGCTGCTGGACTTCCTCGGCGACGTGGTCTGCGGGGGCTTCGGGCTGCCGATCGCACGCGACATGTGCCAGAAGGTCATCGTCGTGGGCAGCAACGATCTGCAGAGCCTGTACGTCGCCAATAACGTGTGTTCGGCGGTGGAGTACTTCCGCAAGCTCGGCGGCAACGTCGGGGTGGCGGGCATGGTCGTCAACAAGGACGACGGCACCGGCGAGGCAGCGGCCTTCGCGGCCAACGCCGGCATCCCGGTGCTCGCGGCCATTCCCGCGCACGAGGACATCCGGCGCAAGAGCGCCTCCTACGAGATCATCGGCAAGCCCGGCACCCCCTGGGCTGGCCTTTTCGAGCAGCTCGCCACGCAGGTGGCGGACGCCCCTCCCGTCAGGCCGCGTCCCCAGACGCAAGACCAGCTGCTCGGCCTTTTCTCCTCGGACTCCGTCGGCCGCAACGTGGTCCTGCAGCCGGCCACGCTGGCCGACATGATGGGCAGCGAGCAGGTGGTCAAGCCCTCGCTCGAAGTGATCTACGACGCCGCCTGAGGGCAAGGCCGCCGAGATGACCCAACCCTCCGACGCCCAGACCCCCGTCGCGCAGGCTGCCCTCGCGCAGCCCGCCGCACTCACCTCCGACGGCCTGGGCTGCCACGCCGGGCGCGACCAGATGCGCGCCGCCGCCGAGGCCGCCGGCAAGACCGAGGTGCTCGAGCGCTATCGGCAGGACTATCCCCTGCCCGAGGGCGCCGGCCCGCACGACCAGCCCCAGAGCATGTGCCCGGCCTTCGGCTCGCTGCGCGTGGGCCTGCGCATGCGCCGCACGATGACGATCCTGTCGGGCAGCGCCTGCTGCGTCTACGGGTTGACCTTCACGTCTCACTTCTACGGCGCCCGCCGCAGCGTGGGCTACGTACCCTTCAACAGCGAGACGCTCGTCACCGGCAAGCTCTTCGAGGACATCCGCGACGCCGTGCACGCGAGCGCCGATGCGTCGAAGTACGACGCCATCGTCGTCATCAACCTGTGCGTGCCCACAGCCAGCGGCGTGCCGCTGCAGCTGCTGCCCGGCCAGATCAACGGCGTGCGCATCGTGGGCATCGACGTGCCCGGCTTCGGCGTGCCCACGCACGCCGAGGCCAAGGACGTGCTGGCCGGCGCGATGCTGAAGTTCGCCCGCGGCGAAGCCCAGGCCGGTCCGGTAGCCGCCCCGCGCACGGGCGTGAGCGAGCGGCCCACCGTCACGCTGCTGGGCGAGATGTTCCCGGCCGATCCGGTGGGCATCGGCATGCTGCTCGAGCCACTGGGCCTGGCCAGCGGCCCGGTCGTGCCCACGCGCGAGTGGCGAGAGCTCTACGCCGCGCTCGCCTCCCCGGTGGTGGCCGCCATCCACCCCTTCTACACCGCCAGCGTGCGCGAGTTCGAGGCGGCCGGCCGCATCGTCGTGCCGTCCGCCCCCGTGGGCCACGACGGTACCGAGGCCTGGCTGCAGGCCGTGGGCAAGGCCGCCAGCGTGCCGCAGGCGATGATCGACGCGGCCAAGAACAAGTGGCTGCCTGCCATTCGCGCCGCCCTTGCCCGCACGCCCATCAAGGGTCGTGTCACGGTCAGTGGCTACGAAGGCAGCGAGCTGCTCGTGGCGCGGCTGCTCATCGAGTCTGGCGCCGAGGTGCCCTACGTCGGCACCGCCTGCCCCAAGACTGCCTGGAGCGCCCCTGACCTGCAGTGGCTGCAGGCTCGCGGCGTGCACGTGCAATACCGCGCCAGCCTCGAGCAGGACATCGCCGCCGTGCGCGAATTCCGCCCCGACCTGGCCATCGGCACCACACCCGTGGTGCAGGCCGCCAAGGAGGCCGCGATCCCGGCCCTGTACTTCACCAACCTGATTTCCGCGCGCCCGCTCATGGGTGTGGCGGGAGCCGGCTCGCTCGCCCAGGTGATCAACGCCGCCATCGGCAACCGCGCACGCTTCGACACGATGCGCGAGTTCTTCGGCGAGGTCGGCCAGGGCGACCAGGCCGGTGTCTGGGAAGAAGAGCCGGTGCTGCGGCCCGAGTTCCGTGCCGAGACACGGCGCCAGGTGATCAAGGTGCTCAAGAGGCGCAAGGCCGAGGAGATGATCTGATGCGGGAGCGCACCTGATGCTCGTCCTGGACCACGACCGCGCCGGCGGCTACTGGGGAGCCGTCTACGTCTTCACGGCCATCAAGGGCCTGCAGGTCGTCATCGACGGCCCCGTGGGCTGCGAGAACCTGCCCGTCACGAGCGTCCTGCACTACACCGACGCACTTCCTCCGCACGAGCTGCCCATCGTCGTCACGGGTCTGGCGGAAGAGCAGCTCGGCCGGGAAGGCACCGAAGGCAGCCTGCGCCGCGCGCACAAGGCGCTCGACCCCGACCTGCCCAGCGTCGTCGTCACCGGCTCCATCGCCGAGATGATCGGCGGAGGCGTCACGCCCGAGGGCACGACGATCCAGCGCTTCCTGCCCCGCACCATCGACGAAGACCAGTGGCAGGCCGCCGACCGATCGATGCTGTGGCTGTGGCAGGAGCACGGGCTGCGGCACGTTCCTGCGCGCACGCCCTTCGAGGCGCGCGAGCCGGGCGAGAAGCCTCGCGTGAACATCCTGGGCCCCGCCTACGGCACCTTCAACATGCCCAGCGATCTGGCCGAGATCCGGCGCATGGTGGAGGGCATCGGCGCCGAGGTGAACATGGTGTTCCCGCTGGGCAGCCACCTGGCAGACGTCCAAAAGCTGGCCAACGCCGACGTCAACGTGGTGCTGTACCGCGAGTTCGGCCGCGCTCTGGCCGAGGCGCTGGAGCGGCCCTACCTGCAGGCCCCGATCGGGCTGCACAGCACCACAGCGTTCCTGCGCGAGCTCGGCCGCCTGTTGCACCTCGACCCCGAGCCCTTCATCACGCGCGAGAAGCACACCACCATCAAGCCGGTGTGGGACCTGTGGCGCTCGGTCACCCAGGATTTCTTCGGCACCGCGAGCTTTGGCATCGTCGCCAGCGAAACCTACGCCCGCGGCGTGCGCCATTTCCTCGAGGACGAGCTCGGCCTGCCCTGCCACTTTGCCGTCTCGCGCAAGCCAGGGGCCAAGACCGACAACGAAGCGGTGCGCGCGCAGGTTCACGCCCGCCCCCCGCTCGTGCTCTTTGGCAGCTACAACGAGCGCATGTACCTGGCCGAGCTCGGCGGCGGCGGTCACGGCCCCAGGCCGATGTTCGTCCCCGCGAGCTTCCCCGGCGCGATCATCCGCCGCGCCACCGGCACGCCCTTCATGGGCTACGCCGGGGCCACCTATCTCGTGCAGGAGTTCTGCAACGCGCTCTTCGACGCGCTCTTCCACATCCTGCCCCTGGGCCCGGATCTCGACCGAATCGAGGCCACCCCGGTGCGCGAACAGGGCCGTCCGCTGCCCTGGGAAGAGGAAGCCCAGGCGCTGCTGGCCAGGCTGGTGCAAGCCGAGCCGGTGCTGGTGCAGATCTCGGCGGCCAAGAGGTTGCGCGACCGCGCCGAGCTTGAGGCCCGGCGCGCCGGCGACGCCCGCGTCACGCCCGACCGGGTGGATGCCGCACATGCCGCGCTGCGCTCGGGGGTGTCTGCATGAACGCGCCGTGCGCGCCTCGAAACCGGTCCGGGCGCGAGCCTGGCCCTGCAAGGAATGTCGTGGCGCCCTGCCGCGGCTGCCTCATTGCGCAGGCTTGGCGCAACCGTGGCCGAAAGGCTGATTCATCAAGGAGTGGTTCACATGGCTGACCGCAAGGGCTCGATATCGGGCCTGAATGACGACGAAGCCCAGGAGT
>JBIIED010000375.1:0-2875 GCA_044237995.1 Rubrivivax sp.
CTCGTCGCGCTCGCCGGCCTGCTGTGGCGCACGCGCACGGGCACGCTGGCTGTCTCGGCGGGCGCGGTCCTGCTGGCCGCCTGCGGGGTGGCATCGGCGCTGTGGCAGCACTTCGTGGCGGCCTCCTCCACCTCCTGCCGGCTCACGCTGGCCGACCGGATCGTGGGCAGCCTGGGGCTCGACGGGCTGGCCCCGGAGGTCTTCGCGGCGCGCGCCTCGTGCGCCGAGGCGTCGGTGGCGATGCTCGGTGTGCCCTATGCCCTGTGGAGCCTGGCGCTCTTCGTGGTGCTGGGCGCGATCGCGGCGTGGGTGGCAATCGGCGCCGCGCGCCGCTGAAGGCTACGCTGAGACTGGCGCGACCACCCGGCCGCGCTCAGGCCGGCTGCACCCGCATCGGCTTCGGAAAGCCCTCGACCTTGCGCCCGCGGCGCGCGCGCCGGCCCGCGTAGGTCGCCAGCGCGGCAGGCCGCAGGTCCTCGACCTTCTCCTTGCCCCCACGCCCGGCCCCGCTCACGCGAAGCAGTTCGCCGAAGCTGCAGGCCGACACCAGCGGCGCCTGGGCATCGACATCCATCAGCGTCAGCCCGCGCCCGCCGTTGGCCTGCAGCTTGAGCTCATCGAGGCCAAAGACGAGCAGCCGCCCGTCCTGGGCCAGGCAGGCCACCTGGCGGTGCGCCGGCTCGACGAGGGCCGGCGGCAGCAGCCGCTCGCCCAGCTCGAGGCTGAGGAAGGCCTTGCCCCCCTTGTTGCGCCCGTGCAGGTCGCCGGCATGCGCGAGCAAGCCCAAGCCACCGGTGTGCGCGAGCAGCAGCCGCGTGTCGGCCACGCCCGCAAAGTAGTGGGCCGGCTGCGTGCCGGTCTCCAGGTCGATGAAGCTCGTGATCGGCGCGCCGTCACCACGGCCCCCGGGCAGCTGAGCCACCGCCACGCTGTAGGCGCGGCCGTTGCTGCCGAGCACCGCCAGCGTGTCGACGCTGCGGCAGCGAAAGGCCCCGTACAGGCCGTCGCCGGGCTTGAAGGGCAGCGTCGCGGCTTCCACCTCGTGGCCCTTGAGCGCCCGCACCCAGCCCTTCAGGCTCGCCACCACGGTCACGGGCTCGTCGACCACGCGCACCTCGGCCACCGCGCGCCGCTCCTCCTGCACGAGCGTGCGGCGCTCGTCGCCGAAGGCCTTGGCGTCGGCCTCGATCTCGCGCACCAGCGTGCGCTTGAGCGCCGCGGCGCTGCCCAGGATCTCCTCCAGCCGCGCGCGCTCGGCGCGCAACTCCGCCAGCTCCTGCTCGATGCGGATCGCCTCCAGCCGCGCAAGCTGGCGCAGCCGGATCTCCAGGATGTCGTCGGCCTGGCGCTCGCTCAGGGCAAAGCGCGCCATCAGCGCCGGCTTGGGCTCGTCGGCGGCCCGGATGATCCGGATCACCTCGTCGATGTTGAGCAGCACGAGCTGCCGCCCCTCGAGCACGTGGATGCGGTCGAGCACGCGTTCGAGCCGGTGCCGGGTGCGGCGCTGCACCGTCTGCTGGCGAAAGACCAGCCACTCCGAGAGGATCTGGCGCAGGTTCTTCTGCGTCGGGCGGCCGTCCCCGCCCACCATCGTCAGGTTCACCGGCACGCTCGACTCGAGGCTCGTGTGAGCCAGCAGCGTCGTCACGAGCTCGCCCTGCTCCACCGTGCGGCTGCGCGGCTCGAAGACGAGCCGCACCGGCGCATCCCGACCCGACTCATCGCGCACCGACTCGAGCACCGCCAGCACGCTGGCCTTGAGCTGGGTCTGGTCGCCCGTGAGCGTCTTCTTGCCCGCCTTGACCTTCGGGTTCGTGAGCTCCTCGATCTCCTCGAGCACCTTCTGCGTGCTCGTGCCCGGGGGCAGCTCGGTGACGACGAGCTGCCACTGCCCGCGCGCCAGGTCCTCGATCTTCCAGCGCGCGCGCATCTTCAGGCTGCCGCGCCCGCTCGCGTAGGCAGCCCGGATGTCGGCCTGCGGGCTGATGATCTGGCCACCGCCGGGGAAGTCGGGGGCGGGCAGCAGCGCGTGCAGCGCGTCGTCGCTCAGCCGCTCGTCCTTGAGGAGCGCCACCGCGGCGGCTGCCACCTCGCGCAGGTTGTGGCTGGGCACCTCGGTGGCCAGGCCCACCGCGATGCCCGAGGCGCCGTTGAGCAGCACCATGGGCAGCCGGGCAGGCAGCTGGCGCGGCTCCTCGGTGGAGCCGTCGTAGTTGGGCTGGAAGTCGACCGTGCCCTCGTCGATCTCGTCGAGCAGCACCCGTGCGATCGGCGCCAGGCGGGCCTCGGTGTAGCGCATCGCCGCCGCGCCGTCGCCGTCGCGGCTGCCGAAGTTGCCCTGGCCATCCACGAGGGGATAGCGCTGCGAGAAGTTCTGCGCCATGCGCACGAGCGCGTCATAGGCGGCCTGGTCGCCGTGCGGGTGGAAGCGGCCGAGCACGTCGCCCACGACCCGCGCGCTCTTCACGGGCTTGGCGCCCGAGGCGCCGGAGAAGGCCAGCCCCATGCGGTGCATGGAGTACAGGATGCGGCGCTGAACGGGCTTCATGCCATCGCACACATCGGGCAGCGCCCGGCCCTTGACGACGCTCAGCGCGTACTCGAGGTAGGCGCGCTCGGCGTAGTCGGCCAGCGGCACGGCGTCGCCAGGGGCCACCGGCTCGGCCGGGGGAGGGTCGAAGAGATCGTTCATGGGGTCGGGTATCCGGACTTGAATCAGAGCTTGATCTGGAATCGCGTGCCTTGCCACGACAGCACCGCCTGGCGCGGGCCGATGCGCTCGAGCACCAGGCCCGGCGCCACGGCGTCGCCCTCGCGCAGCACCTGGCCGTTGATGAGCAGGATGCGCGCCGACGGATCGGGCGAGTAGACGGCC
>JBIIED010000376.1:0-2871 GCA_044237995.1 Rubrivivax sp.
GCGGCGAGCACCGGGTGCAGCGCCAGCGCCCGGCCGGCCAGCCGTGCCTCGGTGAAGGTCTGCGGCACGCGGTCCACGTTGATCGCCACGACGAGCCCCGTGAAGTTCGCGCCCTGCAGACCGCGCCCGTCGATGTGCGCGGCCACGAGCGCCCCGCTGGCCTGCGCGCCGGTGGCGAGTTGCGTGAGGCGGCGCTGCACGTCCTCGGCCGTGCGCAGCCGCAGCATCGTCGTGCTCGCGCGGATCTTGAGCAGCTGCACGAAGGCATCGCGCGTCCACGCGATCTGTGCCGGCTCGGGCTGGATCCGCCCGTCGGCCAGGCGCGGGGCCATCAGCGGCCAGCTGCCTTCGTTGTCGCCGCGCGGGGGCAGCCCGGCGGCAAAGCCGTTGTCGGTGAAGGTGAAGTCGAGCCGGTTGAACCAGTCGCCCGAGTCGAAGCTGTTGCGGTCCATCGACTTGCTGCGCAGCATCTCCTGCCCGGCGTGGAAGTAGGCGATGCCCTGGCTGAAGGCCACCACCGCATTGGCCAGGTGCTGCACGCGCGCGCGCTCCTGGCGCGAGGTCGCGCGCGGCAGCTTGAAGGCCAGCAGGTCAAAGAGCGTCTGGTTGTCGTGGTTCTCGGTGTAGTTCACGACCTCGCCGGGCTGGCTCGTGTAGCCCGCGGGCCCGCCGGCGTAGTCGATCTGCGAGCCCTTGCGCAGCGTGCCGTCGTGGGTGGTGAAGGCATAGTCGCGCAGCGTTCCGGCCAGCGCCACGCGCACGAGGTCGGCGCTGCGGCGCAGGGCCTCGCGCTCGGCGGGGGTGGGCGCAGGGCGGCCATCGGCCGCAGGTGGGGTGGACCCCTCGGACGAGCTTCGCCCGCCCGCGGCACGTGCAGCCACCACGTCCTCGTTCGGGTCCGTGCCCAGCCCGCTCACCCAGCCCTGTCGCAGCACCTGCTCGGGCCCGCTGTCGCAGCAGCCCCCGCCACGAACGGCGTCGCGCCCGCGGTCGCTGAAGGTGGCGATGCCCGTGCCGTCCAGCCGGCCCTGTGCGGCCTGCACGAAGCGCGCGCCGCGTGCGACTTCGCCGAAGTCCCAGCCCTCGCCGATGAGGTGGATGTGGCGCCCGGCGGCGCGGTTGACGGCCTGCTGCAGCCGCACCATCGCCTCGCGCGGCTGGTGGCCCATCAGGTCGAAGCGAAAGGAGTCGATGCGGTGGTCGCGCGCCCACACCACGGCCGAGTCGATCATCAGCCGCGCCATCATGCGGTGCTCGGTGGCGGTGTTGTCGCAGCAGGTGGAGCGCTCCACCTCGCCCTTGGCGTCCAGCCGCTGGTAGTAGCCCGGCACGATCCGGTCGAGCACCGACTTCGCGTGCTGGCCCGAGGCGGTGGTGTGGTTGTAGACCACGTCCATCCCCACGCGCAGCCCCGCCGTGTGCAGCGCCTGCACCATGCGGCGGAACTCGACGATGCGCACCGCCGGGTCGCGCGCGTCGGTGGCGTAGCTGCCCTCGGGGGCCGTGAAGTGCCAGGGGTCGTAGCCCCAGTTGTAGCAGTCGCTGCCGCGCAGCGGCTCGATCAGCGCCTGCTGACGCGGCGAGTCGGCAGGCAGCGCGCGCAGCTGCGCCTCCTCGGGCCGCACGCAGCCGCGCTCGGGCACGGTGGCCAGGTCGAACACCGGCAGCAGGTGCACGTCGGTGAGGCCGGCCTCGGCGAGCTGGCGCAGGTGGCGCATGCCGCGCGCGTCGGTGTGCGTGAAGGCGAGGTACGTGCCCCGGTGTGCCACCGGCACGCTCGCGTCGTCGATCGAGAAATCGCGTACGTGCAGCTCGTAGATCACGAGGTCGGTGGCCGCGGCCACGCGGTTCGGGCGCGGCGTGTCGCGCCAGCCCGGCGGCGCCAGCGCGGGGTCCTCGAGATCGATCACCGCGCTTCTGGCCGAGTCGGCCGTGAGCGACAGCGCATAGGGGTCGGTGACGCGCTGTCGCACGAGCCCGGTGCCGGGCACGAACACGTCCACCAGGTAGGTGTAGGGGGTGGAAGGGGCGCGGCCGGGGCGGGCGGCCGAGGTCGAGGCTGGGATCTGGCCTGGCGCGGCCACGCTCGCACGCCACACGCCAGTGGCCTCGTCGCGGCGCATCGGCACGTGCGCGCGCACGGCGCCCTCGGGGCCTTCATACAGGCACACGCTCACCCGCTGCGCGGTGGGCGCCCACAGCCCGAATTCCGTGCGCGCGGCGCGCGGCACGGCTCCCAGGCCGGGCGCCTGTTCGGCTGCCGCATAGAGCGCGTCGAGCGCTGCGGCGTGCTGCACCCGGGTGGCCGCGCGCACCCGGCCCTGCGCATCCTCCTGCACGAGCAGCAGCTGGCCGCGGTGCCAGGCGCGCTGCGTGGCCGCGGGCCAGTTCGCTGCGCGCAGCGTCACGCCTGCGCCGATGTGGCTCATGCGCAGGGTCGAGGCGGTCGGCTCGGGCGGGGCCGAGGGCTGCAGGGCCAGCGCGCCCGCCGCGCCTTGCACCGGCTCGCCCGGGGCCACGCGCAGGCCGCCCTGCGGCGCGTGCACGAGCCGAAAGCGCGTGCCGGGCTCGGGCTGCACGCCTGCCCAGCGCAGCGTCGTCGCATCCAGCCACGCGGCGCGCGCTTGCGCGAAGTCGCCCGGCAGCGCGGGTGTTTCGCGCAGCGTGCGGGCCACCTGCGTGCCCGCCCCGTCGCTGCAGTCGTCCGGTGACCAGGCCGCTGCGCCCGTGGCAGGGCGGCTGGTCGGCGGCCCGGCGGAGGCGGCCGCCACAGCCCATGCGCTGCACGCCAGGGCCGCCGCGGCGGCGCCCGCGCGCAGCCTGGCCAGCCGGCGGGCTGGCTGCGTCATGGGCCGGTTCGAGGCACCGGGG
>JBIIED010000377.1:0-2870 GCA_044237995.1 Rubrivivax sp.
CACGGTGTTCGTCGAGAACCGCCCGGCCGTGCAGGCCGCGCTCAAGGAAGCCGGCATTCCCACCGCCATCCACTACCCCAAGCCGCTGCACCACCAGCCCGCCTATGCCGCGCACTGCTGCCCCGAGTGCTGTGCGGTGAGCCTGCAGGTGTCGCAGCAGGTGCTGAGCCTGCCGATGAGCGCTGACCTCACCGAGGCCGACCAGGAAAGGGTGGCTGCTGCGCTGCGGGCAATCTGCAGCTGAGGCAGCATCCACCATAGATATACAATCTTTAATTTGTATATCTATCAACGAGGTTTGTGATGCAGGTGAGCAAGTGGGGAAACAGCCTGGGGCTGCGCCTGCCGGCCAGCCTCGTGAAAGCTCTCGAGCTCAAGCCCGGGGTGCAGTGCGAGATCGTCGCCGTGGGTGACGGCAGCTTCTCGGTCAGCGTGCAGCCGGGCATGCAGGACCGGCTGATCGGCTTGCGTCGCCTGAGGCGTCGCCTGCCTGCCGAGATCGGCTTCGACCGCGAGGCGGCGCATGATCGCGGCCGCTGAGTCCTTCATCGACTCCAACGTCCTGCTCTACCTGGTGAGCGCTGACACGCGCAAGGCGGACGTCGCCGAGCGGCTGCTGGCCCGGGGTGGCGTGATGAGCGTGCAGGTGCTCAACGAGTTCGCCTCGGTCGCCTCGCGCAAGTTCGGCATGCCCTGGCCCGAGATCCGGGAGGTGCTCGACGTCGCCCGCGGGCTGTGCTCGATCGTGCCCGTGGGCCTGGACACACACGACCGCGCGCTGGACCTTCTCCAGCGCCACAGCCTGTCCTTCTACGACGCGATGATCGTCTCGGCCGCGCTCGGCGCAGGCTGCAAGACGCTGTGGAGCGAGGATCTGCAGCACGGCAAGCGCTTTGCCGCCCGGCTGACGGTACGAAATCCCTTCCTGGCATCCGGGCCCGTCGGCGGCTGAAGGCGCGACAGGGGTGCACGCTGCATGAGCCACCCCCCACGCTCGAGCGGATTCCTGGCCAACGTCTTCACCGTAGCCGGCGGCACCGCCGTGGCGCAGGCCATCGCGCTGGCGGCGCTGCCCGTGCTCACGCGGTTGTACCCGCCCGAGGCCTACGGCGCCTTCGTCGTGTTCCTGGCCTGGGGCGGATTCGTGTTGCCGCTCGTATGCGCGCGCTTCGAGGTGGCGGTGGCGCTGCCGCGGCGCGTGGCCAGCGCCTCGGCGATCGTCGTGGGAAGCTTCGCGGTGGCAGCCGTGGTGGCCGCGGCGTGCGCGCTGGCCGTGGCGGCGGTGCTGGCGTGGCGCCCGGAGCTCTCTCGCTACGGGCTGGCGTGGCTGCCGCTGTACGTGCTGCTGGGCGGGGCCGTGCAGGTGCTGTCGAACTGGGCTGCGCGGATGCAGGACTTCCGGCGCCTGGCGCTGGCGCGCGTGCTGCAGGCCAGCGTGACGGCCGCCTTGTCGATCGGCGGAGCCCTGGCAGCCGGGGCCGTGCCGCTCGTGCTCGTGGTGGCCACGGTGGCCGGGCAGGTCTTCGCGCTCGCGCTGCTTGCCCCGGGCCTGGCTGCCTCGGGCTTTGGCTGGCGCGTACCGCGGCGCCGTATCGGCCGGTTGCTGCGGCACTTCCGGCCGCTGGCCGCGTACAACGGCCCGCACGTGTTGTCCGATGCCGCGCAGACCTCCGGCCTGCCGCTGCTGCTTGCAAGCCTGTTCGGCCCGCAGGCCGCTGCGTACTATGCCTTCACGAGTCGGCTGCTCAAGGCGCCGCTCGGGCTCGTGAGCGGGGCCATCTCGCAGGTCTACTACCCGCGCGCGGCCTCGCAGCGCGGCGACGATGCCCGGCTGCGCAAGGAGGCGCTGCGCATCCTGCGCGTCTCGAGCCTCGTGGCCCTGGCGTTGCTCCCGCTGCTGCTGCTCCTGCCCGACGCCCTCTATGCCTGGGCCTTCGGCGCCGCCTGGGCCGAAGTAGGCGGCTTCGTGCGCGCGCTCGCACCCTGGGTGCTGTCTTCTTTCGTGGCCGCGCCGCTGAGCGTGCTCTACCTCGTGAAAGAACGCTTCGGCCTGGACTTCGCGCTGAGCCTGGGGGCCACGCTCCTGGCCTTCGCGCTGCTGGGCGCGGCCGTGCTCGCCGGCCTGGGCCTGCAGGCCGCGATGTGGACGGTGTCGCTGGGCATGACGGCCTACATCATCGGCTCCACCGTCTTCGAGTTCACGGTGGTCATCGCCCGGCCCGGTGCGGCGGCGGCCCGTGGGCGGTAAGGGAATCGGCATGGAGACACGGGTGACCACGCCGAAGCCTGAACCCCTGGAGCTGCCGGCCGATCCGCTGGAGGATGCAACCCTGCGCGCTGCCTTCGCCGAGCCGATCGGCCTGCGCGACGTCGCGTTCGAAGCTGCCGGGCGAACGGTCCGGGCCTTCGAGCACCGCCGCTTCGGGCTGCGCCAGTTCGAGCTCGGGCCGCTGGGCCTGTGCGCGCCGGCGTGCCCGGATGAAGGGGCCGCCCAGGCGCTGGCCGTCTTCCTGCGCGAGGCTCCCCAGCACGCGGTGCGCGTGCGTGTGAACCTTCATCCTCTGGAGCCCCACGCCGATGCGCTCGAGGGCGCTGCGCGCGCGGCGGGCTACCGGGTCGAGCCGCTGCAGACCCACATGCTCGACCTGGATCGGCCCCTGGCGGAGATCCGTGCTGGCTACCACGCCACCAAGCGCGCCCAGGTGCGGCGCGCGGGCATCGCCTCCAGCGTCATCGCCTGCACCCGCGAGCGCACCGCGCTGGACGCCTACTTCGAGGTCTATGCCGCCTCCGCGCAGCGATGGGGCCGCGCCGGGCCGCCCTACCCGCGCGCGCTTTTCGAGGCGTTGCTGGCCAGCCCTTGTACGCAG
>JBIIED010000378.1:0-2867 GCA_044237995.1 Rubrivivax sp.
GTAGCGGACGCCGAGTTGGCGCGCGGCCGTTCCGGGGCGGGCCCGGGGGCCCGCCAGCGCGCACGGTCGGGTCAGACCTGCAGGCCCAGGCGTGACGGGTCGCCCGCACCGAGCCGCGTGATGAGGGGCGGCTCGGCCGTCAGGTCGACCACGGTGGTTGGCGCCATCGGGCATGCGCCGGCATCGAGCACGGCCTGGATCTGCTTCTCGAGTCGACTGCGGATGTCGTGCGGGTCGTTCAGCGGCTCCTGTTCGCCCGGGGGGATCAGCGTCGTGGCCAGCAGCGGCGCGCCATGGGCCTCCAGCAGGCCCTGCGTGACGCGGTGCGCCGGCACGCGCAGCCCGATGGTGCGCCGCGAGGGGTGTGAGGCTCGCCGCGGCACCTCCTTGGTGGCCTCCAGGATGAAGGTGAAGGGCCCCGGGGTGCCCAGCCGCAGCAGCCGGTATTGCCGGTTGTCCACGCGGGCCAGGCTGGCGAGTTCGCTGAGGTCGCGGCACAGCAGCGTGAGGTGGTGCCGCTCGTCGACCTGGCGCACCCGCCGCAGCCGCTCGGCTGCCGCCTTGTCGTCGAGGTGGCACACGAGCGCGTAGCTCGAGTCGGTGGGCACGGCCAGCACGCCCCCGGCCTGCAGGAGCGCAACGGCCTGGCGCAGCAGGCGGGGCTGAGGATCCTGCGGGTGGAGCTCGAAGTATTGCGACACGAAGCCGCGATTGTCGGGGCAGCCGTGTGCAGGCCGCTTGAGTCGGCGCCACGGCGCAAGCCGCACGCGTGCGCTATGCTGAGGCGATGAAGCTCATCGTGCGCTGGTTGCTGCTGGCTGCGGCGCTGCTGCTGGTGGCCTACCTGTACCCCGGGGTGAAGGTCACCAGCTACGGGGCGGCGCTCGGGGCGGCTTTCGTGCTCGGCCTGCTCAACACGCTCGTGCGGCCGGTGCTGGTGCTGCTCACCCTGCCGGTGACGGTGATCACGCTGGGCCTGTTCCTCTTCGTCATCAACGCCACCACCTTCTGGATGGCCGCCGAGGTGCTCTCGGGCCTGTCGGTCACGGGCTTTGGCGCTGCGCTGATCGGCTCGCTGCTCTACAGCGTGTGCGGTCTCGTGATCGACGCGGCGATGGAGCGGCTCTTCTCGCGCGACGCGGACTGACGGTGCGAGGCTGAAGGCTCAGGCCTCTGGCCCCGGTCTATTGGCAGGCTCCGGCGCGCTGCACCCGATCCGCCAGCGCCATCCACACCGGCTGCAGCCGGCCGGGCAGGTCCGGCAGGGTGCCGAGGTCCACGCGGCTCTCGCCTGGGTCGTGGAAGTCGCTGCCGCGCGAGGCGAGCAGGCCGAATTCCTCGGCCATCGCCGCGTACTTGGCCTGGTCGGCCACCGTGTGCGCACCCGTGATGACCTCCACGCCGCGGCCGCCGTGGGCGACGAACTCGGAGAAGAGCGCGTACTCGGCCGTCGGGCTGAAGGGGTAGCGGCCGGGGTGCGCGATCACGGCAACGCCACCGGCCTGCGTGATCCACTTCACCGCATCGCCGAGCCGCGCCCAGCGGTGCGGCACGTAGCCCGGCTTGCCATCGCCCAGGAAGCGGCGAAAGACTTCGTGCGTGTCGCTGCAGGTGCCCGTCTCGACGATGTAGCGTGCGAAGTGCGTGCGCGAGATCAGCTCCGGGTTGCCCACGTACTTGAGCGCGCCCTCGAAGGCGCCGCGGATGCCCACGCGCGCCAGCTCATCGGCCATCTCGCGTGCGCGGGCCTCGCGCCCGCCACGCGTGGCGGCCAGCCCGCGCACCAGGGCCTCGTTGTCGTGGTCGAAGCCCAGGCCCACGATGTGGACCGTGACGTCGGCGAAGGTGACGGAGATCTCCACGCCCGTGAGGCAGTCCATCCCGAGCGCGCGCGCCGCCTGCAGTGCCTCGCCCTGGCCTGCGACTTCATCGTGGTCGGTCAGGGCCCAGAGCTGCACGCCGTTGGCCCGGGCTCGCTCGGCCACGGTTCGAGGGGGAAGCGTGCCGTCCGACACGGCCGAGTGGCAGTGCAGGTCGGCGTTGGTGAGATGGGTCAGGGGGCGCGGCGACGCGCTGGCCGGGCCGGCAGCAGGGGTGTGGGGCACCTCGCGATTGTAGGAAGCCCCACGCAGGCCGTGCCCGGCTGGCCTTCTTGCGTCGTTGGCCCCGGCCGGCACGGGCCGGGCCTGAGGTTCAGGCCGGCACGGGCCGTGCCTGCGGTTCAGGCCGGCACGGGCCGTGCCTGCGGCCGCCGCCCCAGGCCGTGCCCGCTGCTGCCGTAGCGGGCCAGGCCCAGGTCGTCGCTGCGGATCGCCCCGGGGCGGCCCGTCAGCAGGTCGGCCATCAGGCGGCCCGAGCCGCACGCCATCGTCCAGCCGAGCGTGCCGTGGCCGGTGTTCAGGTGGAGCCCGCGCAGCGGCGAGGCGCCGATCACGGGCGTGCTGTCGGGGGTCATCGGACGCAGGCCGGTCCAGAACTGCGCCCGCGCCAGATCGCCGCCCGGGAAGAGCTCGCGCACCACCTTCTCCAGGGTGGCGCGCCGCGCAGGATCGAGGCGCAGATCGAAGCCGCCGAGCTCGGCCATGCCGCCCACGCGCAGCCGGTCGTCGAATCGCGTGAGCGCGATCTTGTAGGTTTCGTCGAGCACGGTGGAGTGGGGCACCGCGCCGGCGTCGGCGATCGGCATCGTCAGCGAATAGCCCTTGACCGGATAGACGGGCAGCTCCAGGCCCAGCGGCGCCAGCAGCGCGCGCGAGTGGCTGCCCAGCGCCAGCACGATGTGGTCGGCGCGCAGCATCTCGCCGGGCGCACCCGCTTGCACCGGCTCGAGCTCGACCCCGACGACCTCGCCCGCCTCCACGCACAGC
>JBIIED010000379.1:0-2858 GCA_044237995.1 Rubrivivax sp.
TCAGGATGTAGGCCGTCACGGCGTACACATCGGTGGTCGACAGCGACTTGGGCGCGTTCCACGGCATCGCGCGGTTGATGTAGTCCCACAGCGTCGAGACGTTGGAGAGCTTCATCATCGTCGTGCGACCGGGGAAGGAGTCATCGGTCAGGCGCTTGACGCGGCCGGTGCGGATGTCGTCCTTCGTGGTGCCGCCTATGACGGGCGCGAACACCTCGTTGCTCTCGCCGAAGATCCCGTGGCAGGAGGCGCACTTGGCTTCCCACACCTCCATGCCGCGTGCGACCGTGCCGCTGCCGGGTGGCAGGCCCTTGAAGTCGGGGCGCACGTCGATGTCCCAGGCGGCGACTTCGGCGGGCGTGGCGGGCCGCCCGATGCCGGGAAAGGCGGCTGCGGCCACGGCAGCCTGCCGGGCGGCGGGTGCGGCTACCGCGGTGCCGGAGGAGGCTTTCGGGGCGCCCTGGGCCTGCACGGCCCCGGTCACGCACAGGGCGAGCAGCAGCGCCGCGGCCGTCCGCACGGAGCAGGGCAGGCGGCGCCTCGGGTGGCAGCGCTCAGGATAGCTGGACATTCTTCACCTCCCCGTTCTCCTGCACGAGCCAGGTCTGGATCGCATTGTTGTGGTAGATCGAGCGCGAGCCGCGCACGGCGCGCAACTGGCGGTAGGTGGGCTGCACGTGGCCCGTCTCATCGATGGCGCGGCTCTGGATGAGCGCGGGCTTGCCATCCCAGATCCAGTCGATGCCAAAGCGCGTCAGGCACTTGGACAGCACCGGCGTTTCCAGTCGCGCCGTGCGCCAGTTGGCGCCCCCGTCCACCGATACATCCACGCGCTTGATGCGGCCGCGCCCTGACCAGGCCAGGCCGCTGACGTGGTGGTAGCCACGATCCAGGAGCAACTGCCCGCCTGAGGGGGTCGTCACCACGCTCTTGCACTCCTGCGTGCTCGAGTACTGACGGTGCAGCCCGCTGGGCATCAGGTCCACGTAGTGCAGCACCTCGTCCTTGGCGCCGTAGGGCTGATCACCCACCTCGATGCGGCGCAGGTACTTGACCCAGCTCACACCTTGCACGCCCGGCACCACCAGGCGCAGCGGGTAGCCGTTCTCCGGGCGCAGCATTTCCCCGTTCTGCCCGTAGGCGAGCAGCACTTCGCCGCTCTCGATCAGCTCCATCGGCACGGTGCGCGTCATCGACGAGCCGTCGGCACCCTCGGCCAGCACGTAGCGGCCGCGACGGTAGTCGACACCGCACATGTCGAGCACCGCCTTGAGCGGGACGCCCGTGAATTCGCTGCAGCTGAGCATGCCGTGCGTGTACTGCACGGTGGGCACGGCCACGTTGCCCCACTCCATCCCGCTGTTGGCGCCGCACTCGATGAAGTGGAAGCGGCTCACGCTCGGCAGCCGCATCAGCTCGTCCATCGTGTACACCTTGGGTGTCTTGACAAGCGAAGGGTCCGAGCCATTGACCATCAGGCGGTGGCGCGAGGGGTCGATGTCCCACCAGCCCTGGTGGTGGCGCTCGAAGTGCAGGCCGCTGGGCGTGACGATCCCGAAGAGGCTTTGCATCGGCGCAAACGAGACCGAGGCCTGCGTGGTCTGCGTCAGGCCGGGGCTCTGGCGGCGCTGCACGTTCGCCTCGAAGCGCGAGGGCTTGCCGTAGCCGTCGGTCACCACCGCCTGGCCCAGGCCCGTGGTGTGGGCGGGCAGCTTCACGATGTTCGGGTCGCCGCCGTCTGCGGGCACGGGGTTGACCTGCGCGCGCACGCCCGTGGCGGTGCCGACGGCTGCGGCAGCGAAGGCCGCGCGCATGAAGTCCCGCCGCCCGGCGCGGGCCTCACGCCAGACAGTCTGGACCCCTTCCGGGGAGATGAAGTTTTCGGGCGCCTTGCGCAGGCGGCCGGGATCGGGATGGGTCAAGGGCCCCTCCTGGTTCAGGATCGAACGTTATTCTGGATATAAGCAATTATGGATATATTCTCCGATCCAGCGCAAGAGGGGGGAACCCCAAGTCACTGCGGCCCGATGACCGAGGCCGTGGCGACCAGCTCCTCGAACAGCGCAAGCGACACGCTGCCCGAGACGGAGTAGGGGTCCAGCGTCGCGGTGGCCGAGTACTTCAGCAGCAGCGAGGGGTTCAGGCGCGACATGTTGGCCTGCCCCATCGACCAGCTGGCGAAGCGCCGCTCGCCGATCTCCTCGTACAGCAGCACCTCCACCTCGGTGTGGCGCGGATCGGCCGCGATGCGGTTGTACAGGCGGTTCACGGCGCTGCGGCCACCCTCGAGCACCTGCAGGAAGATGCCGCCGGAAAAGCACAGCACCCCCGTGACGCCGATCGTGGGGTTGTGCCCCTTGCTCTGGCGCAGGATCGTGACGAGCTCCTCATGGTCGACGGCCGGCACGGCCCGGCTTGCGTACATCAGTCGGACGAGCATCGCCTACCCCTGCTTGCGGTTGGGCAGCAGCGAAAGGAACTCGCGCCGCAGGTTCGGATCCTTCAGGAAGGAGCCGCGCATCACGCTGTTGACCATCGCGCTTTCGGTGTCCTTCACGCCTCGCCAGTGCATGCAGAAGTGGTCGGCCTCCATCACGATGGCCAGCCCGTCGGGCTTGACACGCTCCTGGAGCACGTTGGCCAGCATCGTCACCGCCTCCTCCTGGATCTGCGGCCGGCTCATGATCCAGTCGCAGATGCGCGAGTACTTCGACAGCCCGATCAGGTTGGAGTGCTCGTTGGGCAGGATGCCCACCCAGACCTTGCCGATGATCGGACACATGTGGTGCGAGCAGGCGCTGCGCACCGTAATCGGTCCGACGATCAGCAGCTCGCTCAGACGCTCGGCGTTCGGAAAC
>JBIIED010000380.1:0-2850 GCA_044237995.1 Rubrivivax sp.
AGGATCGCGCGCCGCGCCGCCTGCGCCTCGGGCTCGCCCATTGCGGGCCGGCTGATGGGAATCATGCGGAACCCACCCCCCCGAACTCGGTTGCAGCGGCACCGGCAGGCACCGCCCGCGGCTGCGCCACGTTCCGGGCCGCGCGTGCCGCAGCCTGCGAAGACCACCACCGCACGAGATCGCGCAGGCCCTCGTCCAGCGGCACCTGTGCCCGAAATCCCAGTACCTCCTGCGCGCGCGCGGTGTCGGCCAGGCGGCGCGTCACCGGGCTCACCGCCCGAGGCGGGCCGAACTCGGGCGACAGCGGCGAGTCCATCGCCCCGAGCAGGGTGCGCGCCAGGTCGGACAGCCGCGTCTCGCTGCCGCTGGCGATGTTGAAGGCGCCGCCGTCGCAGTCGGCCTGCAGGGCCGCGACGTTGGCGCGCGCGATGTCCCTGACGTGCACGAAATCCATCGACTGGCTGCCGTCGCCGTGGATCAGAGGCGGCCGGCCGGCTGCGATGCGCTCCATCCACCGGATCAGCACCTCGGTGTAGGCGCCTTCGGTGTCCATGCGCGGCCCGTAGACGTTGAAGTAGCGCAGCGCCACGCCCTGCAGGCCGTGCATCGCCTGGTAGGCGCGCAGCAGGCCCTCGAGCATGAGCTTGCCGGTGCCGTACCACGTGTCGTTGGCCCAGGGATGGTGGTCCTCGCTCGTGGGGAACTGCTCGGCCTGCCCGTAGACCGAGGCGGAGGATGCCGCCACCACGCGCTTCACGCCCGCGGCGTGCGCCGCCTCCACGACGTTGAAGCTGCCGTTGCACATCACCTGCAGCGCCTCGCGCGGAGCGGCCGCGCAGGCCGTGATGCGCAGCGCCGCCAGGTGCAGCACGGCATCGATGCCGCGCATCGCGCTGCGCACGGTGGCGGGGTCCCGCACGTCGCCGCGCACGAGCTTGAGCCGCGGGTCGGGGGCCGCCTGCGCGAGGTTCTCGAGGCTGCCGCGCGAGAGGTTGTCGAGCACCACGACCTCCCGCGGCGCGTGCTCGCGCAGCAGCAGGTCGACAGTAGTGGAGCCCACGAGCCCGGCGCCGCCGGTGACGAGGATGCGAGTGTCTTCGAGCTGCATCGGCAAACCCCCTTCAGCGCGCGCCGCGGCCGCTGAACACCACGCCCACCGTGCGCGCGAGCAGCAGCAGGTCCAGGCCGAGCGAGGAGCGGGCGATGTAGCGCAGGTCCATGCGCACCATGTCGTCGAAGGGCACCTGGCTGCGCCCGGACACCTGCCACGGCCCCGTGATGCCTGGCTTGAGCTGCAGCAGCCTGCGCAGATGCCAGGCGCGGTAGTGGCGCGCCTCGTAGGGGATGGGTGGGCGCGGGCCGACGAGGCTCATGTCGCCACGCAGGACGTTGAAGAGCTGCGGCAGCTCGTCCAGGCTCGTGCGCCGCAGGAAGCGGCCCAGCCGCGTCACGCGCGGGTCGTGTTGCAGCTTGAAGCCACCCTGCGTCGCCTCTTCACCGGCGGGCGCCGGCGAGGTTGGCGCGCCCGGCGCCTGTCCGGCGATCAGCCGCGCGACGAAGTCGCGGTGCACGGTGTCGTCGGCCCCGTGCGTCATCGTGCGGAACTTGTAGAAGACGAAGGGTGCGCCGCCGCGGCCGAGCCGCAACTGACGAAACACCACCGGCCCGGGAGAAGACGCCACCACCGCCAGCGCCACCGCCGCCATCACGGGTGCCAGCAGCACGAGTGCGAGCGATGCGCCCAGCAGGTCGAGCACCCGCTTGCCCGTATAGCCGGCCGGGGCCGCCGCCCCGGTGTCGTCGAGCATCAGCGAGCCCAGCGGCACCACCTCGCGTCCGGCATCGAGGTTCTCGAAGAGCTGGTCCGGGTAGGTGGCGGCCGTCATCGCCAGTTCGGGGCCGCCGCCTGCACGCAGCGCCCGGCCGATGCGGGCGATGAATCCCAGCCGTCCCGCGGCATCGGTGTCGGGCAGCAGCACGGCGCAGTCGCCGCTGTCCATCTGGCCGAGCAGATCGGTCTCGCGCACCCGTTCACGCAGCCGTGCCATCAGCAGGGCCGCGCGCAGGTGCGGCGGGTGGGCCGCTGCGCTGCGGCCTGGCTCGCGCGCTGGGCTGAAAGGGCGCAGCAGCACGAGCGAAAGCGCCGCGCCCGAGCGGTCGGCTCGGCGCTTTTCCAGCCACAGCCGCTCCAGGAACTCGTCGTGACCGAGCACCGCCGCCGGCCGGCGCTCCTCGAGCCGCCCCTGCCACTCGCGCCACCACTGCGCCGAAGGCGCGTCGGTCCGGGGGGGTGAGCCGCCTGCTGCGGGGGAGGGGGAGGAACCAGGATGGTGGCGGTGTTCTTGCATGCCTGCAGTTCAGCACTCAAGCCCCGGGCCGCCCATCCCGATGGATAGGGGCTCGGGACTTCGTCTGAGGGATGCCGGCCATGCGCGTGCGGGAGGGACAGCCCGGGCGATGCGGTCTAGTGTTGCTGGCCATGTACCTGAACCCGCCGCGCTCCACCGCTTCCACCGCTTCCACCGCTGCGCCGGCCGCGCTGGCCACAATGAGCGCGTGCCTCGCGTTGTCGCTGGCAGGATGCGGCGGTGGCGATTCACCGGACACCCCGGCGCGCACGGCCGGCGCTACGGCGGCGTCGGGTGACGCAGCGACCGCGACCGGCACGACGGCCGCTCCCGCCTCGGCCCCCTCGGGCACCGCAGCAGCCCGCCTGGCCCACGCCGCAGCGCGCACCGCCGCAGGCGTGGCCGCGCTGGCCCCCACCCCGGATGGCACCCGTGTGCTCACGGTCGACCGCACGGCCACCCGCATCCGGCTGCTGCAGCGTGTGGACGGACGCGTGCTGCG
>JBIIED010000381.1:0-2842 GCA_044237995.1 Rubrivivax sp.
ACGCCTGCTTCAACGACGCCACGCTGCGCGACTACCAGCGCAAGACCGCGCAGTGGACGATCGGCAAGAACTTCGAGGCCACCGGCGGCTTCGGCCCCGAGCTCGTCACCGCCGACGAGCTGCCCCCGGGCTGCACGGGCTTGCGCATCCAGTCGCGCCTGAACGGGCAGGTGATGCAGGACGCGAACACCACCGACATGGTCTTCGGCGTGGCGCGCACGATCGCCCTGCTGAGCCAGTGCATGACGCTCGACCCCGGCGACGTGCTCGTGATGGGCACCCCCGCCGGTGTGGGCTACGCGCGCACGCCGCCCGTGTGGATGAAGGCCGGCGACACGATCGAGATCGAGATCGAGCGCGTGGGCCTGCTGCGCAACCCGGTGACGGCCTGATGCGCGACGTCCGCCTCGACAACCTCACCGAACTCGCCACGGCGAGCTTCGAAGGCCTCACGGACCCGCGCCAGCGCGAGCTCGTCACCGGTCTCGTGCAGGCGCTGCACGCCTACGCCAAGGATGTGCGCCTCACCCACGCCGAGTGGCGCGGCGCCATCGCCTTCCTGCACCGGATGGCCGCGATCTCGAGCGAGGAGCGCAGCGAGTTCACGCTGCTGTCCGACGTGGTGGGCCTCTCGAGCCTCGTCGACCTGCTCGGCTCGGCACCAGGTGCCACGCCCGGCAGCGTGCTCGGCCCCTTCCACACCGTGGGCTCGCCCTGGCTGCCCAACCCGGCCGACCTCGTGCGCGACAACGCAGGCGAGGTGGTGCACCTGCGCGGGCGCGTGTGCGGCACCGATGGCGCGCCCCTGCCCGAAGCCACGCTCGACTTCTGGCAAAACGCCGCCAACGGCCTGTACTGGCAGGTGGACCCCTCCCAGCCGCGCGACAATCTGCGCTGCCAGCTGCGCGTGGACGCGCAAGGTGCCTTCGAGATCCGCACCATCCGCCCCGTGCCCTACCAGATCCCCACCGACGGCCCCGTGTGGCAGGACCTCGTCGAGCCCGCCGGCCGCACCGCCTGGCGCCCCGCGCACTACCACCTCATCGTCTCGGCGCCGGGCCACCGCACCCTCGTCACCGAGCTCTTCGATGCCGACGACCCCTGGCTCGAGAGCGACGCCGTCTTCGGCGTGCGCGAAGCCCTGGCGGGGCGCTACGAACGCGGGCCGGTGGGTCCGGTGATGCAGGTGGTGCTCAGGCTCGCACCGGCCTGAACCTCGCGCAGGTCAGGGAACGGGGAAGGACCGCGGCAGCGCCATCCCGCGCCGGCCCATCTCCTCGCGCACCCGGTCCGGCCGGTCGCTGATGATCCCGTCCACGCCGAGCTCGAGCATGCGCGCGATGTCGGCCGGCTCGTTCACCGTCCACACCACCACCGGCAACCCGAGCGCGCGTGCCTCCTCGCGCAGCGCGGGCGTGAGGTCGCCGAAGTGGGGCGACCACACCTTGCCGCCGGCGGCCTTCACCATCTTCGGCACCGAGCCGTGGTCGGCAAAGCGCAAGCCCGCCGTCCAGGGCGACGGTGCCCCGGCCGCTGCACCCGTGGCCGGCTGCGGCCCGGCGCCGATGTTGTCGAGCCAGCGCTGCTGCGCACTGAGGTAGACGGTGTCGATCTCTGGCGCCTCACGCTGCACCACCTGCAGCGTGCGCCAGTCGAAAGATTGAATCGTGGCGCGCCGCGCGAGCCCCGCGGCTCGGATGGCGGCGATCACCGCGCGCGCAAAGGGCTCGGGCGCCGCGGTGGCCTGCGGATGGCGCGGGTCGATCTTGGTCTCGATGTTCAAACGCAGCTCGCGCGCCCCGGCGCGCGCCACGCGTTCGAACAGCGCCGTGAGCAACGGAATACGCGTGCCGTCCACCGGTTGCTGCGCGGCAAAGGTCTGCGCGTAGCGGCTCGCCGGGTTGATGCGCCCCACGTCGTAGCGCTGCAAGGCCTCGACCGTCGACTCGAAGATCAGCGGCCCGCGCGCCGCCAGGAACTGCCCATCCGGCCCGCGCGTGATGTCCGGGTTCAGCGCCGGATCGTGCGAGATCACGAGCTGCCCGTCGCGCGTGAGCCCCACGTCGAGCTCGAGCGTGGTCACGCCGATGGCCATCGCTTTCTCGAAGGCCGGCAGCGTGTTTTCGGGCGCCAGGCCGCGCGCGCCGCGGTGGCCCTGGAGGTCGAAGGCGTGGGCGGCGGAAGTGGCCAGCACCAGCACCATGGCCGAGGCCGCCGCAAGGCCTGCGAAGACCGCACCCGCGCCACGATGTCGAACGGCGTAGAGCATGTCGTGTTTCCCTTCTTCCCGCGTCCTGCAAACCCTCACAACCCGATCCCCACCCTCACCCCGCGAGGAACCCCGCCGATTGCCTGGCCCACAGCCGCGCGTACACCCCGCCGAGCGCCAGCAGCTGTTCGTGCGTGCCCTGCTCGACGATACGCCCGTTGTCCATCACGAGTATGCGGTCCATCCGCGCGAGCGTGGACAGCCGGTGCGCGATCGCGATCACCGTGCGGCCGCGGCACAGCTCCTCGATCGCGTCCTGGATCAGCGCCTCGGTCTCGGAGTCAAGTGCCGAGGTGGCCTCGTCCAGGATCAGGATCGGCGCGTCCTTGAGGAAGGCACGCGCAAGCGCCACGCGCTGGCGCTCGCCACCCGAGAGCCGAATGCCGCGCTCGCCCACCAGCACATCGAGCCCCTGCCCGCGCCGCGCGATGAACGCATCACAGTGCGCGGCGGCGGCCGCGCGCGTCACGGCCGCCTCGTCGGCATCGGGCTGCGCGTAGGCAATGTTGTCGCGCAGGCTGCGGTGAAAGAGCGCCGGGTCCTGCGGCACGTCGGCAACTGCGGCGTTCAGCG
>JBIIED010000382.1:0-2839 GCA_044237995.1 Rubrivivax sp.
CGCGAGACGATCGTGGCGATCTACGAGGCGGTGGGCACGCTGGCGGCGCAGGCCGCGGGCCTGCCGCTGCGCCCCGGCCCGGCGCCGGGAAACTGAACGAGGCGCAGCCGCCATGTCACCTGTCGTGCTGCTGGCCGTCGTGCTCGGTTACTTCGCGCTGCTGCTGCTGGTGGCGTGGCGCACCTCGCGCGGGGCCAGCAGCGCCGACTTCTTCATCGGCAGCCGCCGCAGCCACTGGGGGCTCGTGGCCTTCGGCATGGTGGGCACGTCGCTGTCGGGCGTGACCTTCGTGAGCGTGCCGGGCTTCGTCGGCGCCAACGGCTTCACCTACCTGCAGATCGTGCTCGGCCACGTGATCGGCTACTTCGTCGTGGCCTTCGTGCTGCTGCCGCTGTACTACCGCACGCAGGTCACGTCGATCTACGGCTTCCTGGCCGAGCGGCTCGGGTCGAGCTCGCACCGCACGGGCGCGGGCTTCTTCGTCCTGTCGCGCACGCTGGGGGCGACCGCGCGGCTGTACCTCGTCGTGCGCATCCTGCAGGACCTGATCCTGGACTCCTTCGGCATACCCTTCTGGCTCACGGCGGCGGTGCTCGTGCTGATGATCGTGCTCTACACCTTCGAAGGCGGCGTCAAGACGATCGTGTGGACCGACACGCTGCAGACCGCCTGCATGGTGGGGGGCCTCGTCGTGTGCACGGGCATGCTGCTCGGGCGCCTGGACCTCTCCGTGCCCCAGGGCCTGGCCCGCATCGGCGAGGCGGGGCTGTCGACTGTCTTCGGCACCGACCCGATGAGCCGCACGTTCTGGCTCAAGCAGATCGTGGCGGGCGCCTTCATCACGATCGCGATGACGGGGCTGGACCAGGAGATGATGCAAAAGAGCATCTCGGTGCGCACGCAGCGCGACTCGCAGAAGAACGTGATCGTGCTGTCGGTGGTGCTGTTCTCGGTGGTGGCGCTGTTCCTCTTCCTGGGCGGGCTGCTGCACCTGCTGGCGCAGCAGGTGGGCATGCCCGAGCGGGGCGACCGCCTGTTCCCGGCGGTCGTGATGCAGCAGCTGCCGGCGTGGGTGCAGCTCGTCTTCATCGTGGCGCTCATCTCCGCGCTCTTTCCGAGCGCCGACGGCGCGCTCACCGCGCTGACCTCCAGCACCTGCATCGACCTGCTGCGCATGGACACGCGCACGAACTGGGACGAGGCGAAGAAGCGGCGCATCCGCCAGCGCGTGCATCTGGCCTTCGCCGCGCTCTTCCTGGCCCTCGTGCTCGGGTTTCGTGCGGTGGACGACCCGAGCATGATCGGGCTGATCCTCAAGATCGCGGGCTACACCTACGGGCCGCTGCTCGGGCTGTACGTGTTCGGGCTGTTCACCCGGCGCAGCGTGCGCGACCGCCTCGTGCCGCTGGTGGCACTGGCCGCGCCGCTGCTGTGCGCGGTCATCGACTTGAATCAGCGCGCCTGGTTCGGCGGCTACGAGATCGGGCTGGAGCTGCTCGTGCTCAACGGGGCGCTGACCTTCGCCGGGCTGTGGCTCGTGTCCCGGGCGCCGCGCGCGGGCGCGCCGGCTGCTTCGGCAGGCTAAGGTCGGCTGCGGCGCTCGGGCCGTGCCGCTGGCCCTCAGGCCGTGCCGCCCACCGTCAGGCCCTCGATGCGCAGCGTGGGCTGGCCCACGCCCACCGGCACGCTCTGGCCTTCCTTGCCGCACACGCCCACGCCGGTGTCGAGCTTCAGGTCGTTGCCGATCATCGTCACGCGCTTGAGCGCCTGCGGGCCGTTGCCCACGATCGTGGCGCCCTTGACCGGGTAGAGCAGCTGCCCCTTCTCGACCCACCAGGCCTGGCTGGCGGAGAACACGAACTTGCCGCTGGTGATGTCCACCTGCCCGCCGCCGAAGTTGGTGGCGTACAGGCCGCGCTCGAGGCTCGCCACGATCTCCTGGCTGGAGCGCGAGCCGCCGAGCATGTAGGTGTTGGTCATGCGCGGCATGGGCACGTGCGCATAGCTCTCGCGCCGGCCGTTGCCGGTGGGGGTCACGCCCATCAGGCGCGCGTTGAGCCGGTCCTGGATGTAGCCCTTGAGGATGCCATCCTCGATGAGCACGTTGCGCTGCGTCACGTGGCCCTCGTCGTCCACGTTGAGCGACCCGCGCCGGTCGGGCATCGTGCCGTCGTCGAGCACCGTCACGCCCTTGGCCGCCACGCGCTGGCCCACGCGCCCGGAAAACGCGCTCGAGCCCTTGCGGTTGAAGTCGCCCTCCAGCCCGTGGCCCACGGCCTCGTGCAGGAGCACGCCCGGCCAGCCGGGCCCAAGCACCACGCTCATCTCGCCGGCCGGTGCCGGGCGGCTTTCCAGGTTCATCAGCGCCGAGGCCACGGCCTCGTCGACGTAGCTGCGCACCACCTCGTCCGTGAAGTGCGCCAGGCCGTAGCGCCCGCCGCCGCCGGCGTAGCCCACCTCGCGCCGCTGGCCCGACTCGGCGATCACGGTGACGTTCAGCCGCACGAGCGGGCGCACGTCGGCCGCGCGCGTGCCGTCGGCGCGCGCCACCAGCACCACGTCGTGCTCGGCCGAGATGCCGGCCATCACCTGCACGATGCGCGGATCCTTTGCGCGCGCCATCTTCTCCATGCGCTCGAGCAGCGCCACCTTGGCGGCGCTGTCGAGGGTGCCGATCGGATCGGCCGGCGCATAGAGCGCGCGACTGGGTGCAACCTTGCGCGTCGCGCCCACGCGCACGCGGCGCTGCTGGCCGGCCGCGGCGATGGTGCGCACCGTGCGCGCGGCATCCAGCAGCGAGGCCTCCGAGAGGTCGTCAGAGTAGGCGAAGGCTGTCTTC
>JBIIED010000383.1:0-2837 GCA_044237995.1 Rubrivivax sp.
CCAACACGCCCGGTGTGCTCGACAAGTCGGGCCAGTTGCTGACCAACCTCTCGGCACGCGAGATCGACGGGCTCTTTGCCGACGGCACGATCAGCGGGGGCATGCTGCCCAAGATCAGCGGCGCGCTAGACGCCGCCAAGAGCGGCGTGAACGCCGTCCACATCATCGACGGGCGCGTGCCGCACGCGATGCTGCTGGAGATCCTGACCGATCAGGCCTACGGCACGATGATCCGCTCCCATTGAAGAAGATCTGGCTCTTCGACCTCGACAACACGCTGCATGACGCCTCGCGGGCGGCCTTCGGGTTCCTCAACCGCGAGATGACGGCCTACATCGTGCGCGAGCTCGGCACCACCGAGGCCGAGGCCGACGCCATGCGCCGCAGCTACTGGCACCGCTATGGCGCGACACTGCTCGGGCTGATGCGCCACCACGGCGTGAAGGCCGCACACTTCCTGCACCACACGCACCGCCTGCCGGGCCTGGAGGAGCGCCTGCGCGGGCACGCGCACGATTTCGCCGCCCTGCGCCGCCTGCGGGGTCGGCGCCTGATCCTGACCAATGCGCCGGCCGCCTACACCGCGCGCGTGCTGGGCGTGCTGGGCATCTCGCACCTCTTCGACGATGTGATCGCCATCGAGGACATGCACATGTTCGGCCACCTGCGGCCCAAGCCCGATGCCCGGATGCTGCGCTGGGTGGCCGCACGCCTGCGCGTGCACCCGTCTGGCTGCACGCTGGTGGAGGACACGCTGGAGCACCAGAAGTCGGCGCGCAAGGTCGGGATGAAGACGGTGTGGATGCAGCGCTGGGCACGCGCGGCGCAGGCGGCAGGCACCACCGCACCGCGCTGGCGCAGCGGGCGGCCCGCCTACGTGGACCGCCGCATCACCCGCCTGGCAGCGCTGCGCCGGGCGCCCTGAGGTCGGTGTTTTCCATCCCCGGTGACGGGTGGCAGCCTGTGCCAGAATGGACTTTCCCATGTCCGAGCGCACCGATGTCCGAGACGCCTGAACTCGACGCTGCTTTCGGCGTGGCTGCCAAGCCCCCCGCCGAGCCGGCGCGCAAGCGGCCCAAGCCGGGCGAGCGGCGCGTGCAGATCCTGCAGGCGCTCGCCGGCATGCTCGAGCACCCGGGCGCCGAGCGTGTCACGACGGCTGCCCTGGCCGCCCGGCTGGACGTGAGCGAGGCGGCGCTGTACCGTCACTTCGCAAGCAAGGCCCAGATGTTCGAGGGCCTGATCGAATTCATCGAGTCGAGCGTCTTCACGCTCGTCAACCAGATCGTCGAGCGCGAGCCCTCGGGCGCCTCGCAGGCGCGCAAGATCGCCGCGCTGCTGCTGCAGTTCGGCGAGAAGAACCCCGGCATGACGCGCGTCATGGTGGGCGACGCCCTCGTCTTCGAGCACGAGCGGCTTGGCGCACGCATGAACCAGTTCTTCGACCGCCTGGAGTCGCAGCTGCGCCAGTCGCTGCGCGCCTCGGCCGAGGCCGCGGGCTCACCGACGCCGACGGTGGACGCGCAGGCGCTGGCCTCGGCCATCGTCTGCTTCGTGATCGGCCGGCTGCAGCGCTACGCGCGCTCGGGCTTCAGGCGCTCCCCGCTGGACCACCTGGACGCGGCGCTTGCGCGCCTGACGGCCTGAGCCGGCGGCCCGCGGCGATGGCGCTGACGGTGGAAGTCGGCGGGCAGCCGCTCGTGCTCATGGCCGAGCGCGCGGCCTTCCTCCCCGCCTCCTCCACGTTGCTCGTGGCCGATGCGCACTTCGGCAAGGCGCAGGCCTTCCGCAGGCAAGGCGTGCCGGTACCGGCTGGCACAACCGCGCACAACCTCGCCACGCTGTCGCGGCTGCTTTCGCGCACCGGTGCGCGCGCGCTCGTGTTCCTGGGCGACCTGCTGCATGCGCGCCACTCGCGCGCTGCCGCCCTGGAGGAGACCGTCGGCGCCTGGCGCGATCAGCACGCGCAGGTGGACATGACCCTGGTGCGCGGCAACCACGATGACCGGGCCGGCGATCCGCCGCCGCGCTGGGGCATCCGCGTAGTGGATGAGCCGCTGGTTCTGCACGGCCTGGCCCTGCGCCACCACCCCGAGCCCGAGCCCGGGCACTACGTGCTGGCCGGCCACCTGCACCCCGCTGCCTGGGTCGGCCACGGCCCGGGGCGCATGCGGCTGGCGTGCTTTCACTTCGGGCCTCGGGTGGGCGTGCTGCCGGCCTTCGGCGGCTTCACCGGCATGCATCCTGTGCGACCGCAGCCGGGCGAGCGCGTGTTCGTCATCGCCGACGACGCGGTGCGTGAGCTGCCGGGCGCGCCGGGGTGCTCCCGCGGGCCGGCCGAGCCCGCTTGCGGCTCCCCGCCCGGGCGGGTGACTACACTTCCCGCATGAGCGTGGAATCCCTGATCGCGCGTGCCGAGGCGCTGCTGGCGCGCCTGGAGGCCGTGTTGCCGCACCCGGCCCAGGCGCCCGACTGGAGCGCCTCGACGGCCTTCCGGTACCGCCGCCGCGGCAGCGCCGGCGTGCTCGAGCCGGTGCGCCACGTGGCGCCCATCCGATTGGCGCAGCTGCGCGAGGTCGAGCCGCAGAAGGAGCGGCTGGTGCGCAACACGGAGCAGTTCGTCGCCGGACGCGGCGCCAACAACGTGCTGCTCACCGGTGCACGCGGCACGGGCAAGAGCTCGCTCATCAAGGCCTGCCTGAACGAGTTCAGCCCGCGTGGCCTGCGCCTCATCGAGGTCGACAAGGCCGACCTGGTGGACCTGCCCGACCTGGTCGAGCTCGTGGCCGACCGGCCCGAGCGCTTCATCGTCTACTGCGACGACTTGAGCTTCGAGA
>JBIIED010000126.1:0-9619 GCA_044237995.1 Rubrivivax sp.
GGGCTTGTTGCATCGACAGGTTCCAGCAAGGCCGACGTGGTGAAATTGGTAGACACGCTATCTTGAGGGGGTAGTGGCGAAAGCTGTGCGAGTTCGAGTCTCGCCGTCGGCACCAGCCAAAATTTTTTTCCAGCGTGGCCGCCCGGGGAGGGTGGATCACGCGGCGCCCGGCGCTTCATGCGCAAGTCATCTGGGCGCGCCACCTGGCAGCAGATCGCTGTCGCGAGGCGCGCCTTTTTCGCGGGTGCAAGAGGTCTGACAAGAAACTGACAAGAGGTCCCATGAACCTCCAGGAATATTTGCCGGTCATCCTGTTCATCCTGGTTGGGGTGGGCGTCGGCGTCGTTCCGCAAGTCATCGGTTTCATCTTTGGGCCCAACCGCCCCGACACGGCCAAGAACAGCCCCTACGAGTGCGGCTTCGAGGCCTTCGAGGATGCGCGCATGCAGTTCGACGTGCGGTACTACCTCGTGGCGATCCTGTTCATCCTCTTCGACCTCGAGATCGCCTTCCTGTTCCCGTGGGCAGTCGCCCTGCGCGACATCGGCCCGACGGGCTTCTGGGCCATGATGGTCTTCCTCGGCATTCTCGTGGTCGGCTTTGTCTACGAGTGGAAGAAGGGTGCGCTCGATTGGGATTGAACGAGGGATACGCCAATGGGCATTGAGGGCGTGCTGAAGGAAGGCTTCGTCACCACCTCGGTGGACAAGCTGGTCAACTGGTCCAAGACCGGGTCGCTGTGGCCGATGACCTTCGGCCTGGCTTGCTGCGCCGTGGAGATGATGCACGCGGGTGCCGCGCGCTATGACATCGACCGCTTCGGGATGCTGTTCCGGCCGAGCCCCCGTCAGAGCGACCTGATGATCGTGGCTGGCACGCTGTGCAACAAGATGGCGCCGGCTCTGCGCAAGGTCTATGACCAGATGGCTGAGCCCCGCTGGGTGCTGAGCATGGGCTCGTGCGCCAACGGCGGCGGCTACTATCACTACAGCTATTCGGTGGTGCGCGGTTGCGACCGCATCGTCCCGGTGGACGTCTACGTGCCCGGATGCCCGCCTACTGCCGAGGCGCTGCTGTACGGCGTGATGCAGTTGCAGGCCAAGATCCGGCGCGAGAACACGATCGCGCGCTGACACCGCACGCGACACCAGCCCCCGCACGAGAACCCGATGACCGACAAGCTCGACACCCTGCAGGCGGCGCTGCATGCCGCGCTCGGGCCGGCCGTGCGCACGCTGAAGCGCGACCGCGGCGAAGTCACCCTCACGGTGAACGCCGCCGATTACGAGTCTGCCGCGGTGCGCCTGCGCGACGACCCTTCGCTGCGCTTCGAGCAGCTCATCGACCTGTGCGGGGTCGATTACCACGACTGGCGCAATGCACCCTGGGAGGGGCCTCGCTATGCCGTCGTCTCGCACCTGCTGAGCGTCACGCACAACTGGCGGCTTCGCATGAAGGTCTTCGCGCCGCAGGACGACCTGCCGTCGGTGGCCTCGGTCACGACGATCTGGGGCTCGGCCAACTGGTACGAGCGCGAGGCCTTCGATCTCTACGGCATCGTCTTCGACGGCCACGAGGACCTGCGGCGCCTGCTCACCGATTACGGCTTCATCGGCCACCCGATGCGCAAGGACTTCCCCGTCTCGGGTCATGTCGAGATGCGCTACGACCCCGAGCGCCGCCGCGTCATCTACCAGCCGGTGACGATCGAGCCCCGCGAGATCACGCCGCGCGTGGTGCGCGAGGAGAACTACGGGGGCCTGCACTGACATGGCCGAGATCAAGAACTACACGCTGAACTTTGGTCCCCAGCACCCGGCTGCGCACGGGGTGCTGCGCCTGGTGCTGGAGCTCGACGGCGAGGTCATCCAGCGCGCCGATCCGCACATCGGGCTGCTGCACCGCGGCACCGAGAAGCTGGCCGAGAGCAAGACCTTCATCCAGGCGCTGCCCTACATGGACCGCCTGGACTACGTGTCCATGATGGCCAACGAGCACGCCTACTGCCTGGCCATCGAGAAGCTGCTGGGCATCGAAGTGCCCGAGCGTGCGCAGTACATCCGCGTGATGTTCAGCGAGCTCACCCGCGTCCTGAACCACTTGCTGTGGCTGGGCTGCCACGGCCTGGACTGCGGGGCGATGAACATCTTCATCTACTGCTTCCGCGAGCGCGAGGACATCTTCGACATGTACGAGGCGGTGTCGGGCGCGCGCATGCACGCGGCCTACTTCCGCCCCGGCGGCGTCTACCGCGACCTGCCCGATGCGATGCCGCAGTACCGCGCCAGCCGCATCCGCAACGAGCGCGCGATCAAGGCCCTCAACGAGAACCGCCAGGGCTCGCTGCTGGACTTCATCGAGGACTTCTGCCGTCGCTTCCCGAAGAACGTCGACGACTACGAGACGCTGCTCACCGAGAACCGCATCTGGAAGCAGCGCACGGTGGGCATCGGCGTGGTGTCGCCGGAGCGGGCGCTGAGCCTCGGGTTCACCGGCCCGATGCTGCGCGGCTCGGGCATCGCCTGGGACCTGCGCAAGACCCAGCCCTACGATGTGTACGCGCGCATGGATTTCGACGTGGCGCTGGGCGTCAACGGCGACACCTACGACCGCTACCTCGTGCGCATCGAGGAGATGCGGCAGGCCAACCGCATCGTGCAGCAGTGCGTGGACTGGCTTCGTCGCAACCCCGGCCCGGTGATCACCGACAACCACAAGGTGGCCCCGCCGTCCCGCGTGGAGATGAAGTCGAGCATGGAGGAGCTGATTCACCACTTCAAGCTCTTCACCGAAGGATTCCACGTTCCCGAGGGCGAGGCCTACGCCGCGGTGGAGCACCCCAAGGGCGAGTTCGGCATCTACCTCGTGAGCGACGGTGCCAACAAGCCCTACCGGCTGAAGATCCGCGCCCCGGGCTTTGCGCACCTGGCCGCGCTCGACGAAATGGCGCGCGGTCACATGATCGCCGACGCTGTGGCGATCATCGGCACCATGGACATCGTGTTCGGCGAGGTCGACCGATGATGAACGACATCACCCCCGCGACGGCCGCGGCGCTGCCCGCCTCCACGCTCGAGCGCTTTGCGCGCGAGGTGGCAAAGTACCCGGCCGAGCAGCGTCAGTCGGCCGTGATGGCCTGCCTGGCCATCGTGCAGCAGGAACAGGGCTGGGTCTCGCCGCAGGCCGAGGAGGCGGTGGCGCAGTACCTGGGCATGGCGCCGATTGCCGTGCACGAGGTCACGACCTTCTACAACATGTACAACCAGCAGCCGGTGGGGCGCTACAAGCTCAACGTCTGCACCAACCTGCCGTGCCAGCTGCGCGGTGGCGACAAGGCGCTGGCCCACCTGTGCAGCCGGCTCGGCGTGGAGCCCTACGGCAGCACGGCCGACAACACCTTCACGGTGCAGCCCAGCGAGTGCCTGGGCGCGTGCGCCGATGCGCCGGTGATGCTCGTCAATGACCGGCAGATGCTCAGCTTCATGGGCCCCGAGCGGCTCGACGAGCTGCTCGAGCTGCTGAAGAAGGCGCCAGGCTGATGCCCATGCTCGACCTCTCCAAGTTCCAGGCCCGCGGCCACGAGACCTGCTTCCACGGGCGCCACCTGGGCCCTCAGATCTATGCCGGGCTGGACGGCACGAACTGGCGCCTGGCGGATTACGTCGCGCGCGGCGGCTATGCGGCACTGCGCAAGATCCTGGGTGCCGACGGCGGTGCCGGCATGACGCCCGAGCAGGTGATCGCCGAGGTCAAGCTCTCGGCCCTGCGCGGGCGCGGCGGCGCGGGCTTCCCGACGGGCCTGAAGTGGAGCTTCATGCCGCGCCAGTTCCCGGGTGCCAAGTACCTGGTGTGCAACTCCGACGAGGGCGAGCCGGGCACCTGCAAGGACCGCGACATCCTCGCCTACAACCCGCACATCGTGATCGAGGGCATGACGATTGCCGCCTACGCGATGGGCATCGGCACCGGCTACAACTACATCCACGGCGAGATCTTCGAGGTCTACGAGCGCTTCGAGGAGGCGCTGCGCGAGGCGCGCGCGGCGGGCTTGCTGGGCTCCGGCATCCTGGGCTCGGGCTTCGGCTTCGAGCTGCACGCGCACCACGGCTTTGGCGCCTACATCTGCGGCGAGGAGACGGCGCTGCTGGAGTCGCTGGAAGGCAAGAAGGGCCAGCCGCGCTTCAAGCCGCCTTTCCCGGCGAGCTTCGGCCTGTACGGCAAGCCCACGACGATCAACAACACCGAGACCTTCGCCGCGGTGCCCTGGATCATCCGCGAGGGCGGCCAGGCCTACCTCGAGTGCGGCAAGCCCAACAACGGCGGCACGAAGATCTTCTCGGTGGTGGGCGACGTGAACCAGCCCGGCAACTTCGAGGTGCCGCTTGGTACCCCGTTTGCGAAGCTGCTCGAGCTCGCCGGCGGCGTGCGCAGCGGGCGCACGCTCAAGGCCGTGATCCCGGGCGGCTCCTCCGCCCCGGTGTTGCCGGCCAAGGTCATGATGGACCTCACGATGGACTACGACGCCATCGCCAAGGCCGGCTCGATGCTCGGCTCGGGCGCGGTGATCGTGATGGACGACACGCGCTGCATGGTCAGGAGCCTGCTGCGCCTGAGCTACTTCTACCAGCACGAGAGCTGCGGCCAGTGCACGCCTTGCCGCGAGGGCACGGGCTGGCTGTGGCGCGTGGTCGACCGCATCGAGCATGGCCAAGGCCGCCCTGAGGATCTTGAACTGCTCGATTCGGTGGCCGACAACATCAAGGGCCGCACCATCTGCGCGCTCGGCGATGCTGCCGCCATGCCGGTGCAGGGCATGCTCAAGCATTTCCGAGACGAGTTCGCCTGGCACGTCGAGCACCGGCGCTGCCTGGTCGACGAGAAGGCCGAGTCGGCCGTGACCGCCTGAGACTGCCACGGGTCCACCCATGATCGAACTGGAAATCGACGGCAAGAAGGTCAGCGTGCCCCCGGGCAGCATGCTGATGCACGCAGCCGATGCGGCGGGTGCCTATGTCCCGCACTTCTGCTACCACAAGAAGCTCAGCATTGCGGCCAACTGCCGCATGTGCCTGGTGGACGTGGAGAAGGCGCCCAAGCCGATGCCCGCCTGCGCCACGCCGGTGACGGCCGGCATGATCGTTCGCACGAAGAGCGACAAGGCGGTCAAGGCGCAGAAGGCGGTGATGGAGTTCCTGCTCATCAACCACCCGCTGGATTGCCCGATCTGCGACCAGGGCGGCGAGTGCCAGCTGCAGGACCTCGCCGTGGGCTACGGCGGCTCGGCCTCGCGCTACCAGGAAGAAAAGCGCGTCGTCTTCCACAAGAACGTGGGGCCGCTCATCTCGATGGAGGAGATGAGCCGCTGCATTCACTGCACCCGTTGCGTGCGCTTCGGGCAGGAGATCGCCGGCACGATGGAGCTCGGCATGGCCCACCGCGGCGAGCACTCCGAGATCACGACCTTCGTGGGCCGCACCGTCGACTCCGAGCTCTCGGGCAACATGATCGACATCTGCCCGGTGGGTGCGCTCACGAGCAAGCCCTTCCGCTACAGCGCCCGCACCTGGGAGCTCGCGCGCCGGCGCAGCGTCAGCCCGCACGACTCCACCGGTGCCAACCTCATCGTGCAGGTCAAGGGCGACAAGGTCATGCGTGTCGTGCCGATGGAGAACGAGGCCGTCAACGAGTGCTGGCTCGCCGACCGCGACCGCTTCAGCTACGAGGCACTGGCCAGCGAGCAGCGCCTCACGCAGCCGATGCTGCGCCACGGCGACCAATGGGTGCCCACCGACTGGCAGACGGCGCTCGAGTTCGTGGCCACCGGCTTGAAGCGCATCGTTGCCGAACACGGCGCCTCAGCGGTTGGCGCCCTGGGTTCGCCACACGCCACGGTGGAGGAGTTGCACCTGCTGGTGCAGCTGATGCGCGGCCTGGGCAGCCCTCACGTCGACCACCGGCTGCGCCACGCCGACCTCCGTCGCACCGGCATGCCCGAGGGTGCGGCACGCTGGCTGGGGCAGCCGATCGCCAGCCTGTCCGCCCTGGAGCGGGTGCTGGTCGTAGGTTCCTTCCTGCGCAAGGATCATCCCCTGTTTGCCCAGCGCCTGCGTCAGGCTGCGCGGCGCGGGGCGCAGGTGAGCAGCCTGCAAGCCGCACACGACGACTGGCTGATGCCGATGCACCAGCGGCTCACGGCCGCTCCGGCGCAGTGGGTAGCCGAGCTGGGTGCGGTGGCAGCTGCCGTGGCGCGCGAGGCGGGCGTGGAGGCGCCCGTGGCCGTCGAGCCGACCGAGGCATCCGCTGCGGTCGCCCGCTCGCTGCTGACGGGCGAGCGCAAGGCGGTGCTGCTGGGCCATGCGGCCGTGCAGCACCCCCAGGCCACCGAGCTGCTCGCGCTGGCCAACTGGATCGCCACGCATACCGGGGCGACCGTTGGCGTGCTGGGCGAGGCCGCCAACAGCGTGGGGGCCCAGCTCGTGCGGGCGCTTCCCGGCCCCGGAGGTCTGGACGCCGCGGCCATGCTTGCGCAGCCGCGCCGCGCGCTGCTGCTGCTGGGCGTGGAGCCCGTGCTCGACATGGAAGACCCTCAGGCGGCGCATGCCGCGCTGCAGCAGGGCGAGCTGGTGGTGGCCCTGACTTCCTTCCGCGACGCGGCGGTGCAGGGCGCGCACGTGCTGCTGCCGATCGCGCCCTTCACCGAGACGGCAGGCGCCTTCGTCAACGCCGAGGGCCGCGTGCAGAGCTTCGGTGGTGTGGTGCGGCCGCTGGGCGACACGCGCCCGGCCTGGAAGGTGCTGCGGGTGCTGGGCAACCTGCTGGGCCTGTCGGGCTTCGAATTCGAGAGCGCCGAGCAGGTGCGTGCTGCGGCGCTGGGCGAGGAATCGAAGATCGCCGAGCGGCTGTGCAACGAGGCGGGCTCCGTTCCCGGCGCGCTGCCGGCAGCGGCCCCGGGTGGCCTGCAGCGCCTGGCCGACGTGCCCATCTACTCGGCTGATGCGCTGGTACGGCGTGCGCCCTCGCTGCAGGCCACGGCAGACGCACGGCCCCCTCAGGCCTCGGTGGGCACGGCGCTGTGGGCCGCGCTCGGCCTGCAGCCGGGCGACCGCCTTCGCGTGCGACAGGGTACGGGCAGCGTGGAGCTGCCCGCCAGGCTGGACGCCACGATGGCGCAGGCCACGGTGCGCGTGCCGGCGGGTCACCCCGACACCTGCGTGCTGGGCGCGGCCAGCGGCAGCGTCGAGCTCGAACGTGTCGCGCAGGCCCAGGGGGTGCGCGCATGATCGAGCAGCTCAACGCTGCCGGGTCGGATCTTCTCGGGCCGACGCTGTGGCTGGTCGTGTGGTCGCTCATCAAGATCGTGGCCGTGGTGCTGCCGCTGATGGGCTGCGTGGCCTACCTCACCTTCTGGGAGCGCAAGGCGATTGCCTGGTCGCAGATCCGACCGGGGCCCAACCGCGTCGGGCCAGGCGGCTTGCTCACACCGATTGCCGATGCGGTGAAGCTCGTCTTCAAGGAGATCATCCGCCCGACCGCGGCCAGCAAGGGCCTGTTCTTCCTCGGCCCGGTGATGACGATCATGCCGGCGCTGGCCGCCTGGGCCGTGATCCCCTTCGGCCCGGACGTGGCGCTGGCCAACGTCAACGCGGGGCTGCTGTTCCTCATGGCGATCACGTCGCTGGAGGTCTACGGCGTCATCATCGCCGGCTGGGCCTCGAACTCGAAGTACGCCTTCCTGGGCGCGCTGCGCGCCTCGGCGCAGATGGTGTCCTACGAGATCGCGATGGGCTTCGCGCTCGTGGTCGTGCTGATGGTGTCGGCGAGCATGAACCTCACCGACATCGTGATGTCGCAGGGGCGCGGTACCTTTGCGGATCTGGGTGTCGGGTTCCTCTCCTGGAACTGGCTGCCGCTGCTGCCGGTCTTCGTCGTCTACTTCATTGCCGGCCTGGCCGAGACCAACCGCCACCCCTTCGACGTGGTGGAGGGCGAATCCGAGATCGTGGCTGGCCACATGATCGAGTACTCGGGGATGTCGTTCGCGATGTTCTTCCTGGCCGAGTACGCGAACATGATCCTCGTCTCCACGCTGTGCGTGCTCATGTTCCTGGGCGGCTGGCTGCCGCCGGTGGCGGCGCTGGATTTCATCCCGGGCTGGATCTGGCTGGGCATCAAGGTCTTCTGCGTCGTCACGATGTTCCTGTGGGTGCGCGCGACCTTCCCGCGTTTCCGCTACGACCAGATCATGCGCCTGGGCTGGAAGATCTTCATCCCCGTCACCCTCGTGTGGCTGGTGGTGGTGGGTCTGTGGATCCAGTCGCCCTTCAACATCTGGAAATAGCCCCGGAGCTCGAGACCAACCATGGCGGTCAAAGACGTCCTGCGCAGCTTCATGCTCACCGAGCTCTTCAAGGGGCTTGCGTTGACGGGCCGGCACTTCCTGTCGCGCACGATCACGATCCAGTTCCCCGAGGAAAAGACGCCGCTGTCGCCGCGCTTTCGCGGCCTGCACGCGCTGCGTCGCTACGACAACGGGGAGGAGCGCTGCATCGCCTGCAAGCTGTGCGAGGCGGTGTGCCCGGCCATGGCCATCACCATCGAGTCTGACGTTCGCGACGACGGCACGCGCCGCACGAAGCGCTACGACATCGACCTCACCAAGTGCATCTTCTGCGGCTTCTGCGAGGAGAGCTGCCCGGTGGATTCGATCGTCGAGACCCACATCTTCGAATACCACGGCGAGAAGCGGGGCGACCTGTACTTCACGAAGGACATGCTGCTGGCGGTCGGTGACCGCTACGAGCGCGAGATCGCCGCCAACCGGGAGGCCGATGCGCGCTACCGCTGAGGCCTGACGGCCCGCCTAGCGCCCACGCTCCACCCACCGCGCCCATCAAATGACGCACGCCACGGCCCTCTTCTACGTGTTCTCGGCGGTGCTGCTGTTTGCCGCGTTTCGCGTCATCACGGCGCGCAGCACGGTGCACGCCGCCCTGTACCTCGTGCTCGCCTTCTTCAGCGCTGCCTGCGTGTGGATGCTGCTCACGGCCGAGTTCCTGGCCATCACCCTGGTGCTCGTCTACGTGGGCGCGGTGATGGTGCTGTTCCTGTTCGTGGTGATGATGCTCGACATCAACTCCGACACCTTCCGCGATGGCTTCTGGAAGCATTTTCCCTTGGCGGGCCTGGTGGGCGCGGTGATCGCGCTGGAGATGGCGCTGGTGCTCACTGGCGGATTCCGGCTGACGGACGCTCCCGCGCTCGACCCCGACGCGGCGCAGAAGGGCAACACGCGGCTGCTGGGCATCGAGCTCTACACGCGCTACCTGTACCCGCTGCAGATCGCCGCGGTGCTGCTGCTCGTGGCCATCATCGCCGCCATCGCGCTGACGCTGCGCCGGCGCAAGGACAGCCGGGCGATCGATCCCTCGGTGCAGGTGCGGGCCCGCAAGGAGGACCGCGTGCGCATCGTCAAGATGGCCCCGACGGTCGAGACCCCGCCGCCCCCGGCCCCGCCTGGCCAGGAGGGCCCGCGATGATCCTCGGCCCCGTCACGCTCGGCCACTTCCTGTCGCTCGGAGCGATCCTCTTCGCCCTGTCGGTGATCGGCATCTTCCTGAAC
>JBIIED010000384.1:0-2825 GCA_044237995.1 Rubrivivax sp.
CGCCCCGGCCGTCGGCCGGGCGGTCGCTGCCGGCGGCGAGCTCGAGCGCGCGCTGCTGCACCTTGTCGGCGAACTGCACCGGCTTGGCGATGTCGTCCACCAGGCGCCAGTCCTTGGCCTTCTGGCCGCGCACGCCTTCCACGCTCGTGCAGAAGATGTCGGCCAGGTCGTGGCGCACGTGGCGCTTGTCGGTCACGCGGGTCAGGCCGCCGGTGCCCGGCAGCACGCCCAGCAGCGGCACTTCGGGCAGGCTCACGGCACTGGAGCGGTCGTCCACCAGGATGATCTCGTCACAGGCCAGCGCCAGCTCGTAGCCGCCGCCGGCGCATGCGCCATTGACGGCGGCCAGGAACTTCAGCCCGCTGTACTTGGACGAGTCCTCCAGCCCGTTGCGGGTCTCGTTCGTGAACTTGCAGAAGTTCACCTTCCAGGCGTGGCTGGACACGCCCAGCATGAAGATGTTCGCGCCAGAGCAGAACACCTTCTCCTTGGCGCTCGTGACGACCACCGTGCGCACCTCGGGGTGCTCGAAGCGGATGCGGTTGATGGCGTCGTTCAACTCGATGTCCACCCCCAGGTCGTAGCTGTTGAGCTTGAGCTTGTAGCCCGGGCGCAGGCCGGCGTTCTCGTCGAAGTCGGCCTTCAGCGTGGCCACGGAGCCGTTGAAGCTCAGCTTCCAGTGGCGGTACTGGCTCGGGTTCGTCTGGTAATCGACGCGGGGGGCTTGGCTCATGTCAGTCTCCGAAAGGTGTGCACTTCAGTGCATGGATGGCGTGGCGATGACAGGCATCATAGTGCACCATCCGTTTGTGGTCAAGCACTATTGTGCATGTTCTCCGAAGGTCTTTTCCTGGAGAGGCAACTGCAGCGCGCGACGCACGATGCGACGCAGTTCCTGGAAGCTCTCTACCAGCGGCTGGCTGCTCGTGTTGAGCTGGAAGTCCGCTTTCGAATAGAAGGCGGCGCGGCCCGCGAGGATCGCCTTCAGGTCGTCCATCGCCTCGCGACTGGCGGCCATGGGCCGCATGTCGCCCTGGGCGACCACGCGCTTCATGTGGTCCTCGGGCTCGGCCTGCAGCCATACGGTGGTGCAGTGCGCCAGCAGCAGGTTGAAGGTGGCGGCATCCGACACCAGGCCGCCGGGGGTGGCGATCACGGCCTCGGAGTGGATCTGGATCGCTTCTTCCAGCGCCCGGCGCTCGTAGCGGCGGTAGGCGTTCTGGCCATACAGGGCCTGGATCTCGGCGGCGCTGCAGCCAGCGAATTGCTCGATCTCGCGGCTGAGTTCGATGAAGGCGCAGCCGAGGTCCTCGGCCAGCATCTGGCCAAGCGTGGACTTCCCCGCACCGCGCAGGCCGATGAGCGCGATGCGCGGGCTGCGCGCATCGCTGCTGCCGCCGGTGCCGAGCATCTGGCCCACCGTCACGCGCACGCGCCGCAGCGTGTCCTCGTCGCGGCCCTCGAGCAGCTCGCGCAACATCAGCCACTCGGGCGTGGAGGTGGTGACGTCACCGATGAGCTCGGCCAGCGGGCACTGCAGCGCCTGCGCCACCTGCTGCAGCACGAGGATCGACGCGTTGCCCACGCCGTACTCGAGGTTGGCCAGGTGGCGCTCGGACACCTCGGCCAGCTGCGCGGCGGCCTTGCGGGTCATGCCGCGGCGCGAGCGCAGCGCGCGCACACGCTCGCCGAGTGCCACCAGGAACGGGTTCTTGAGCTCGTCGGGGCTGTCGCCGCTGACCAGTGATGGATCCGTGACAGGAAATATAGTGCTTGACATCAGGGAATTGCGACACTAAAGTGCATACACGCACAATACTTCATCTTCCCGGGCGCCGCAAGAGCGGGTCGATGTCGGTCCCTCGCGCGCAGGCGCCCCGGTCTCGAGCGCCCAGACACCCCAAACGCCCCGAATCGTCATGAGCACGCCTGAAGATTTCCGCACCCAGCTCGCCGGCCTCACGGCCCGCCTGGCAGGCCGCCCACTCGACGCCGCGCTGGACGCCTGGCTGAACGCCGAGATCGGCCCGGGCAGTGCCGACTACGCGGCGCTGAAGGCCTCCTGTGAGGCGGGCGTGGCGGCCGGATGGCTGTGCAACCGCGAGGCGGGTGGCATCCGCTTCAACCGCATCTTCAAGCCCGCGCCCGACCTGCACGGCTTCTCGGTGGACGTCGTCGACATGCGTGACGTAGCGGGCCCGCACCATGTGCACCCACTGGGCGAGATCGACCTCGTCATGCCGCTGGACGAAGGGGCGACCTTCGACGGCCGCCCGGCCGGCTGGCTCGTCTGCCCGCCCGGCAGCGCGCACCGCCCCACCGTGCGCCAGGGGCGTGCGCTCGTGCTTTACCTGCTGCCCGAGGGGCGGATCGACTTCACCCCGGGAGGCTGACCGGCCAGCCCCACCTGTTCACGTCAGGCCCGTCCAACACAGCGCCTGCCTGCTCTCGACGACACCGACATCGATACCAACAAGCCAGGAGACAGACCATGAACACCGAGACCCCGGAGGCGGCCGCCCCACCGGCGCGCTTCAACTTCGCCCAGCACCTGCTGGAGGCGAACACCTCGCGCGTGGCCAAGGCCGCCTTCGTCGACGACGCGGGCGCGCTCACCTACGGCGAACTCGAGCATCGCGTGCGCCGCCTGGCCGCCGGGCTGCGCAGCCTGGGCCTGCGGCGCGAGGAGCGCGTGCTGCTGCTGATGCAGGACTGCAACGACTGGCCGGTGAGCTTCCTGGGCAGCCTCTACGCGGGCCTGGTGCCGGTGGCGGTGAACACGCTGCTGACGGCCGACGACTACGCCTACATGCTCGAGAACTCGC
>JBIIED010000127.1:0-9586 GCA_044237995.1 Rubrivivax sp.
GGCCTGCAGCCAGCCAGCACCGCCTCGCGTGCGCCAGTGCCGGCACCGCATGACCATGGCCAGCCCAGCCGGCCGCGCACACGTCGCACCTGGCTGTGGGCGGCACTGCTGGCCGGCGCTGTCGCGATGGCCTTCTTCCTCGCCGTGCTGGCCCTGGGCCTGGGGTGGGTCGAGCCGGTGCGCGTGTTCGTCGACGGCGAGCAGGTGTACGGCGGCCCGCACCTGGATGCCATGTCTGCCGGTGAGCTGTTCGCCCTCTCGCTGGCTGCGATGCTTGCGCTGCTGGTCATGCTCGTGGTCGTGCCAGTGGCCGTGCTCGTGGCCGTGGTGGCGGTGGCCATGAGCCTCGTGCTGGCCATGGTGTTCGGCCTGGGCCTGCCGCTGCTGATCGTTGTGCTGCTGGCCGGGCTGCTGCTGTCGCCGCTGATCCTGCTGGGCTGGCTGCTCGTCAAGCTCCTGACTTGAGGACCGATCCCATGACCACCCCCACCTTCCGTGCGGTGCTCGCCGACGACGAGCGCCTGATGCGCGAGCAGCTGCGAGCCCGCCTGGCCGAAGCCTGGCCCGATCTCGAGATCGTGGCCGAGGCCCGCAACGGCCTGGAGGCCGTGGAGCTCGTGGCGCAGCACCGCCCCGACGTCGTGTTCCTGGACATCCGCATGCCCGGCCTCACGGGCGTGGAGGCCGCGCGCCGGATCGCGCAGATGGAGATCGGCGAAGACGAGCTGCTGCCCGAGGTCGTCTTCATCACCGCCTACGACCAGTACGCGGTGGAGGCCTTCGAGCAGGGTGCGGCGGACTACGTGCTCAAGCCCGCCGACAGCGAGCGCCTGGCACGCACGGCCGAGCGCATCCGCCGGCGCCTGGCCTCGCGCGGCACGGCCGACGAGAACCCGGGCGCGCCGCTGCAGCATCTGCTGCACCAGCTCACGGCCCGCATGAGCCCCGGCTCCGCGCCCCGCCACCTGCAGTGGATCCAGGCTGCCGTGGGCCAAGACCTGCGCATGATCCCGGTGCAGGACGTGCTCTTCTTCATCAGCGACGAGAAGTACACGCGCGTGCAGACGCCCACCCTGGAAGCCCTGATCCGCAAGCCCATCAAGGAGCTCGTGGACGAGCTCGACCCGGCCCTGTTCTGGCAGATCCACCGCAGCACGCTCGTCAACGTGAAGGCCATCGCCAGCGTCAGCCGCGACCTGCGCGGCCGGCAGATCGTGCGCGTGAACGGCCACCCCGAGAAGCTCGAGGTGAGCCGCAGCTACACGGGGCTGTTCAAGGGGATGTGAGCGCGCGGGCGCGCGCCTCGTGCAACGTCGACAGCGTGATGCGCCGCACCGCTACCTTGCTCTGCTCGATGTGCGCGGCCAGCAGCAGCTGAGCCGGCTCGGCGCGGCGCTGCATCACCTGGCGCAGGATCTTCGCGTGCTCCTGGTAGGTGGCCTCGATGCGCTCGCTGCGGGTGAAGTCCAGCCGTCGCACGAAGCGGATGCGTTCGGTCACGTCCCAGTGCACGCGCGCGATTTCCTCGTTGCCGGCCGCGCGCACGAGCGTGGCGTGGAAGGCCTCGTCCAGGCGCCCGACTTCCGCAGCGTCATCCAGCCGCTCGGCAGCGGGCACGAGCCACACGCGCTTGAGGGCATCGATCTCCGGGGACGGTTCAGCGGCTGAGACGAGCCGGGCCACGCTCGCCTGCTCGAGCAGGATGCGCAAGTCGTAGAGCTGGTCCACCCGAGCGAAGTCGATCGGCCGCACGAACCACCCGCTCTTGGCCTCCACCTCCAGGAAGCCCTCGTTGCGCAGCCGAAAGAGCGCCTCGCGCACCGGCGTGCGGCTCACGCCCAGGCGCTGCCCGATCTCGGCTTCCGAGAAGCGGTCGCCCGGCAGCAACCGGAAGTCGTGCATCTGCGCCTTGAGCTCGGCGTAGACGACCTCGGCCAGGTTCGCGCGCGCGTTCATGCCGCGGCCCCGAGCGGCACGCCCGGCGCCTGCCCAGCCGCTCCTGCGAAGTGGCAAGCCGCCACGTGGGGCCCGACGCCGAGCGCGGGGGCCTCGCGCACGCAGCGGTCCTGCGCCACTGGGCAGCGGCTCTGGAAGCGGCACACCTCACGCGGCGGGTCGATGGGGCTCGAGATTTCGCCTTCGAGCCGGATGCGCGGGCCCTGCCCCGGAATCGCCGACACGAGCGCCCGGGTGTAGGGGTGCTGCGGCGCGCGGAAGACTTCGGCAGAAGGGCCCATCTCCACGATTTTGCCCAAGTACATCACCGCTACCCGGTCGGTGAGCAGGCGCACCACGTTGAGGTCATGCGAGACGAAGAGCGTGGCCAGGCCGAGCTCGCGGCGCAGACGGTCCAGCAGCTGCAGCACCACCGCCTGCACCGAGACGTCCAGCGCCGCCGTGGGCTCGTCCAGGATCAGCAGGCGCGGGCGCACGGCGAGCGCCCGCGCGATGCCCACCCGCGCCTTCTGGCCGCCCGAGAGCTGGTGCGGGAAGCGGCCAAGCAGCTCCAGCGGCAGGCCCACCTGCTGCGCCACTTCATCCACGCGCGCGTCGGCAGCCGCGCGGTCCATGCCCGCCAGCAGCAGGCAGGGCTCGCGGATCGTGTCGCGCGCGGAGAAGCGCGGGTTCAGGCTGTCGGTGGGGTCCTGGAAGACCATCTGGATCGCGGCCCGCTCGGGCCGCCGGGCGAAGCCGCGCGCCGGGATGCCGGCGAGGTCTTCGCCATCGAAGACGATGCGGCCTTCGCTCGGGTCGAGCAAACGCGCCAGCAGCCGCACGAGCGTGGACTTGCCGCAGCCGGACTCGCCCACGAGCCCGAGCGCCTCGCCCGGCGCGATCGTGAGCGAAACGTCGTCCACCGCGTGCAGCATCGCGCCACGCCGGCCAGCCACCGCGAAGCGCCGGGAGACGGACTCCACCTGGAGCAAGGGCCGCTCAGCCATGCACGGCCTCCGCGTCGAGCCGCATGCTGCCCTGCGGGTGCCAGCACGCCACGGCGTGCCCGTCCGCAAGTGCGCGCAGCATGGGCCGCTCGGTGCGGCACTGTTCGCTGGCGCGCTCACAACGCTCGGCGAAGCGGCACGCCGGCAGGTCCGCGCGGCGCAGGTCGGGCAGGCTGCCCGGCACCGGCTCGAGCGCCGCCAGCACCGTCTGCGGCCCGGGTGTGGAGCTCATGAGCCGCGCGGTGTACGGGTGGCGCGGCGCCTCGAAGAGCGTGCGCGTGGGCGCGGCCTCCACCGCCTGCCCGGCGTGCATGACGACGATGCGGTCGCAATAGTCGGCCGCCAGTGCCAGGTCGTGCGTGATGAAGAGCGTGGCCATCTGGCGCTCGCGGGCCAGGGCCGTGATCAGGTCCATCACCGCGGCTTGCGTCGTCACGTCCAGCCCCGTGGTGGGTTCGTCGGCGATCAGCAGGCTCGGCCGGCAGGCCAGCGCGATGGCGATCATCACGCGCTGGCACATGCCGCCCGAGAGCTCGAAGGGGTAGGCCTGCGCGCGTCGCTCGGGGTCTGCGATGGCCACCTCGCGCAGGGCCTGGATGGCGCGCTCGCGCATCGCGCGGCCGAGGTCGCCGCCGTCGCTGCCCTTCACGTGCACGGCGTGGCGGCGCAGCACGTCCTCGATCTGCTGGCCCACCGGCCGGATCGGGTTGAGCGCCGTGCGCGGGCTCTGAAAGATCATCGAGATCTCGCGCCCGCGCAGGTCGGCCAGCGTGGCCTCGTCGGCCTGCAGCAGGTCGATGCCGCCGAAGGTGGCCGAGCCGCCCGTCACGCGCGCGGCGGCATCACTGATGCCGAGCATGGCGTAGCTCAGCACCGACTTGCCCGAGCCCGACTCGCCCACCAGCCCCACGATCTCGCCCTTGCGCAGTGTCAGGCTCACCTCTTCGATCGCGCGCACCGTGCCCGAGCGGGTGCGGAACTCCAGACTGAAGTCGCGCACCTCGAGCAGGGGTGGCTGGCCCGGTGCGCTCACGTGCGCCTCCGCGGGTCGAGCAGGTCGCGCAGCGCATCGCCCAGCAGGTTGAAGGAAAACACCGCCAGCATCAGCACCATGCCCGGAAAGAAGCTCACCCACCACTCGCCCGAGACGATGAACTGCGCGCCCTCGGCCACGAGGATGCCCCACTCCGGCGTGGGCGGGCGCACGCCCAGGCCGATGAAGCTCAGCCCCGCGGCGTTCAGGATCGCCCAGCCCATGTTCAGGCTCACCTGCACCATGGCCGGCGGCAGGATGTTGGGCAGCAGGTGCACGCCCAGGATGCGCCACTCCGAATTGCCCGCCAGGCGCGCCGCCTCGACGAAACCCGCCGCGCGCCGCACGTTCGTCTCGGTGCGCGCCACGCGCACATAGAAAGGCAGGTTGATGATGGCCGTGGCCAGCACGATGTTGCCCACCGTGTTGCCCAGCGCCGCCACGATGCCCATGGCCAGCACGAAGAGCGGAAAGGCCATGATGGTGTCGGACAACCGCGTCACGGCTGCGTCCCACCAGCCGCCGAAGAAGCCCGCAGCCAGCCCGAGCGGCAACCCCACCGCGAAGGAGAGCGCCACCGCCGCCACCGCGATGCCCAGGTCCAGCCGCGTGGCCACCACCGTGCGCGAGAAGATGTCGCGCCCGAGGGCATCCGTGCCGAACCAGTGCGCGAGCGAAGGCGGCTGCAGCGCAGCGCCGGCATTGGTGGCCAGCGGGTCGTGCGGCACCAGGGCCGGCCCCACGAGTGCGGTCAGCACGAAGAGCGCGAAGAGCAGCGCGGCGCCGAGCGTCACCGGGTTTTCGGAGAGCACGTGCCGGGCGTGCTGCCACGCGGTGGGTGGCGCGAGGGTGCTGGCCGCAGTCGGCCTGAGCGCTGACACCACCGGCGCGGGCGCGGGCGCGGGCGCGGCGGCCGAGGCGTGCGGTTCGGAGGCGGAAGAGGCAGTGCTCACGGGTGCAGGCATCCGGGGGGTCAGTTCTCGAGGCTCACGCGCGGGTCGATCAGCGTGTAGAGCACGTCCACGAAGAGGTTGAGCGCCACGAACAGCACCCCCATCGCGAGCACGAAGCCCTGCACCGGCGCGTAGTCGCTGGCCGTCAGCGCATCGATCGCGTAGCTGCCCACCCCTGGCCAGCCGAACACCTTCTCCACCACCACGCTGGAGCCCAGCATGAAGCCGAAGACCATGCCCAGCGTCGTCACCACCGGCAGCAACGCGTTGCGCAGCGCATAGCGCACGCGCACCGTGGTGGCCGACAGGCCGCTGGCGCGCGCCGTGCGCACGAAATCCGAACTCAGCACCTGCAGCATCGAGCCGCGCGTCATCCGCGCGATCGGTGCGAGCACGAAGATCGCCATCGTCAGCGTGGGCAGGATGAGCTGCTTGAGGCTCGCCCACCACAGCGCCACATCGCCTGCCAGGGCGGCGTCGATCAGGTAAAAGCCCGTCACGGCAGGCGGCGGCGAGTACAGGGCGTCCAGCCTCCCGAGCGGCGCCGGCGCCCAGCCGAGCAGGAAGTAGAAGACGTAGGCCAGCAGCAGCCCCGTGAAGAAGGTGGGCAGCGACACACCCATCGTCGTCACCACCCGGCACAGCTGGTCGATCCAGCTGCCCGGATGCGTGGCCGCCATCACCCCCAGCGGAATCGCCACCGCACAGGCCAGCACGAGCGCGATCAGCACGAGCTCGAGCGAGGCCGGCAGCCGCGCGAGCAGCTCCTGCAGAACGGGCTGGCCGGTGGTGAGCGAGATGCCGAAATCACCGCGGGCCAGGCCCTGGACGTAGAGCAGGAACTGCTCGGGCCAGGAGCGGTCCAGCCCGAGCTGACGCCGGATCTGGTCGATCGCCTCCTGCGTGGCCGCACCCCCTGCGAAGTAGGCAGCCGGGTCGCCCGGCAGCGCACGCGTGAGTACGAAGGTGATCACGATCACACCCAGGAGGTTGGGCAGCGCCGCGAGCGTGCGTCGCAGGATCAGCCTGGGCGTACCGAATGCCACTGCAGCTGCTCCTCAGGCCGGGATGAGCGACACGTGCGCCGCCACCACGCGCCAGCCCTGAGGCATTCGCACCCAGGTCTGGCTCTGGCGGCCGAGCTTGGTGCCGCCCTCGCGCACGAATTCGGTCATTGCGGTGGCGCTGTCGCGGCCGTAGGTGGTGATGACGGTGCGGCGCAAGGTGCGCGCCAGGCCCGCGGCTGCACGTGCCTGGCGGAAGTCCCGGATCTCCTGGATGCCGTAGAGGTTCTCAGCCGCGCCATAGCGGATCGTGTGGGCGCTGTCCCAGAAGAGCTCGTCGAGCACCTCCAGGCGGTTGTGCACGAGCGCGTCCTCGTAGCGTTCGAAAGCCGCGCACACCTCGGCGTGCACGTCGCTCAGGTTGATGTCCATCAGTCGTTGATCCTTCTTCGGGGAGAGCCATAGCTGGCGGGCACCAGTCGGGCCACGGGCGCCTGCGCCACACCGGCCGCTTCCACCACCCGGGCCACCCGCAGGGACAGATCCTCGCGCCACGGCGCGGCGATCACCTGCACACCCATGGGCAACTCGGGCGCGGCGGGGTCGCAGCCCCATACTGGCACCGTCACCACCGGCAGCCCGATGCACGACACGGGCTGCGTCAGCAGGCCCATGCTCGCACGAGCCGGCAGGCGCTGGCCGGCCACCTCGAGCCACTCGGTGCCGATGGGCGGCGCAGTGCAGGGCGTGGCTGGCGCCAGCACCACATCCACCTCGCGAAAGCTCTGGGCCACCTGCCGCGCGAACCAGCCGCGCACGCGCTGGGCCTGCACCACCCACGCGGCAGGCAACAGGGCGCCAGCCACGAAGCGGTCCCGCGTCATGGGGTCGAAGTCGAGGGCGCGCGTGCGCAGATCCGGCAGGTGAAGCGCGGCACCCTCGGCGCTGGTGACGACGAAAGCCGCTGCCCGTGCGCGGTCTACCTCGGGCCACTCGACGAACCGGTGGGTCTGCAGCGCCTGCGCCACGCGCTCCACTGCCGCCAGCGCAGGAGGCAGCGCCTGGGTCTGAAACCATCCCCCGAGCACGGCGATGCGCAAGCCCTCGACCCCCGTCTCCAGCTCCGGCAGCACTGCAGCGGCGGGCCGCTGGGCGCAGGCGGGGTCTGCCGGGTCGGGGCCCTGGAGGATGTCATAGGCCTGTGCCAGCTCTCGCACCGAGCGGGCAAAGGGGCCGAGCGCGTCCAGGCTCGCGGCAAAGGGGTAGCTCCCCGTGCGGGGCAGGCGGCCGAAGGTGGGCCGCAGCCCGAACACGCCGCACAGCGAGGCCGGCACGCGGATGGAGCCGTTGGTGTCCGAGCCCAGGCTCAGCGCCACCTGCCCGGCCGCCACCGCCGCGGCCGAGCCACCCGAGGATCCGCCTGCCAGCCGACCCAGCGCATGCGGGTTGTGGGTGGGGCCGTCGTGGGTGTTCTCGGTGGTGAAGCCGTAGGCGTACTCGTCCATGTTGAGCGCGCCCACGAGCACCGCCCCGGCCTCCTCCAGCCGGCGCACGAGCACGGCGTCGCGCCCGGCCGGCGCGGACTCGCGTCCGATGCGCGAGCCGGCCCGGGTGGGCAGGCCCTGCACATCGAAGAGGTTCTTCACCGCAAACGGAACACCCGCCAGCGGCCCGGCGTGGCCGCTGCGGTCCAGCGCCTCGGCGCGCGTGAGCGCGCGCTCGGCCAGCACATCGGTGAAGGCGTTGACCCTGTCGTCGGTGGACGCGATGCGCGCCAGGCTCGCCTGCACGCGCGCCAAAGCGGTGGCGGGCGCCGCCCGCACCCCCTCGCCCGGCGCGCTCATGTCTGGCTCCGCGCGTGCACCGCGCCATCGGGCCGGGCACTTGCGCCCGGCGGCTCGGCCGGCAGGTCATGCGGCCCGACAGGCCGGAACACGTTGGCCGACTCATCCTCCGGGCCCAGGGGCACCCCCTGCAGCCGCGCCGCCATCGAGGCCGCCAGCTGCACGTGGAAGATCACCGCGGGCCGGTGCCTCGGGTCGATGGTGAGGCCCACCGCGCTGGCAGCGGCGTCCACGTAGGCTGGCGTGTCCATGTGATCCCTTGCGCCGGAGGCAGCCGATCAGCTCTTGGAGAGGTCGCGGTAATCGGGCTGCAGGTGGAACCAGTAGGTGTAGCCCTGCACGTTCTTCTGCATCGCCACGTCCTGCGTGGGCTGGAAGAGGGGAATCCGCGGCGCCTCGTCGTAGCCGAGCTGGATCATGTCGCGCACGAACGAGTCGTACAGCGTCTTGCTCTCCGCAAAGCGCGCGTTGTCGATGATGCGGTCGAGCTTGGGGTTCTGGTAGCTCATGGTGTTGAACACCGCGTTCTGGCCGTGGTAGCACCAGAAGAAGAAGTACTCGGGCCAGTTCAGCCAGCCGCCGAAGCGGTTGAGGATGAGCGGCATGTCCTTCTTGAGCAGCGCTGAGCGCCAGGTGGCGCCGGGAATCTTGTTGATCGTCGTCTTGATGCCGATCTGCGCCAGCGCCTCCTGCACCAGGATGGCCATCGGCTCGCCCACGGTGGCGCCACCGAGGTCGAAGGAGAGGGTCGTCTCGAAGCCCGCCGCGGCGCCGGCCTCGGCCATCAGCGCCTTGGCCTTGGCGATGTCGGTCTTGTAGCCGGTGGGCTGCGGCCAGGCGATGTTCTTGACCTGCCCGGAGGCGGCTCCGTAGAGCTTGGCACCACGCCCGTAGAGGGCGTTGTCGAACATCTTGTCGTAGGGCAGCGCGTAGGCCACGGCCTGGCGGATCTTCACGTTGTTGAAGGGCGCCTTGGTGACGTTCATGCCGAGGTAGAACATCGCGTTCTCGATGGGCATCGTGGCCACCTTGATCGAGCCGCCCTCCTTGGCGAGTTCGGAGAAGTCCTTGGGCGGCATGTCGTAGGTCATGTCGATGTCGCCCTTGAGCAGCAGCGCGCGCCGGTTGCCGGCGTTGGGCACCTCACGCTGGACGATGCGGCGCAGCTTGGGCAGCGCGCCGCTCTTCCAGTCCTCGTTGCGCACGTAGACGATCTCCTGCCCGGGCCGGAAGGCCTCCACCTTGTAGGCGCCGCCGCCGGCGGTGTTGTTGCGCGTCCAGGCCAGGCCCCATGGGTCCTGCGGCGTCGCGTTCTTCTTCACGAGCTCCGAGTTGAAGACGCACGGCACGACGACAGCCAGGTTGTTCATCGTCATCTTGTCGCGGCGGATGAACTTCACCGTGAAGGTGTGGTCGTCCACCACGACGAACTGGTCGGGCTTCTCGAGCGAGCCGGCCGACATCTGGAAGGTCGGAAAGCCACCCACCGTCACCGCCCGGTCGAAGGACCACTTCACGTCCTTGGCCGTCACGGGCGTGCCGTCGTGGAACTTCGCGTTCTTGCGCAGCTTGAAGGTCACGGAGTTGCCGTCCGGGGCGATCTTCCAGCTCTCGGCCAGCTCGGGCACGAGCTTGTCCATGTCGTACATCACGCGCCCGTCGGGCAGCTTCTTCTTGGCGTACGTCATCAGCCGGTCGTAGCACAGCCACGACACACCGTAGGCCGGCCGGTTCGCACCCACCGTGTGGATGTCCAGCGAGTTCGGCCCGAACTCGTTGGCCACGACGAGCACGTCGGCCGGACGCGCCT
>JBIIED010000128.1:0-9569 GCA_044237995.1 Rubrivivax sp.
GCGCCGTCCCAGCGCACGCACCACGTCCTCCTCGATGCCGAAAAGATCGAAGATCGGGCGCTCGCCTCGGTAGTGCTCGAGCTTGCCCACCGCAGCGGGCATGTAGGTTCGGCCGAAGGCCTGCAGGGCATCGAACTGCATCTTGGAGTCGATGCGGATCGACTGCGTGGACTCGCCCACGAGGTCGCGCAGCACGCGCTCGGCCAGGCTCAGGTCCTGGTGCAGCAGCGTGCCGGCCGGGCGGCTCGTGGCACGCTCGCGCACCAGGGCCCAGGCCTTGCGCAGGTAGGCGATGTCCTCGGCCAGCTCGGCATCGGTGGCCTCCTCGGCGTTGGTGCGCAGGATGAAGCCGCCAATCTCGCTCACGGGCGCGGAGCCTGCCGCCTGCGGCTGGCCCCCCGCTGCCGAGGCGCAACCCTGGCCGGGCTGCGCCGCCTGCGCGGCCAGCGCTGCCAGCCGGGCGCGCAATTGCTCGCGCAGTTCCGGCGAGCCGATCTTCTGCGACACGCCGATGTGCGTGTCCTGCGGCAGGTACACGAGCAGCCGGCCCGCGATGCTCACCTGCGTGGACAGCCGCGCCCCCTTGGTGCCGATCGGATCCTTCACGACCTGGACCATGAGCGCCTGGCCCTCGAAGACCTGGCGCTCGATGGGCACCTGAGGCGCATCCTCGGCGCGCCGGCCGCCGGGCGCCGGAGGATGGAGGTCGGCCACGTGCAGGAAGGCTGCGCGCTCCAGGCCGATGTCGATGAAGGCGCTCTGCATGCCCGGCAGCACGCGCGAGACGCGGCCGAGGTAGATGTTGCCCACGAGCCCCCGCTCGAGCGTACGCTCCAGATGCAGCTCCTGCACCGCACCGTTCTCTACCACGGCCACCCGCGTCTCCTGCGGGGCCCAATTGATGAGGATGTCCTGGATCGCCATGGGAGGAGTCTAGAGCGCCAGGCGCACGGCCGCCTGCCGCAGCAACTGCGCCGTCTCGTGCAGGGGCAGCCCCATGATGCCGCTGTGGCTGCCATCGATGCGGACGATCCAGCCGGCGATCGCGCCCTGGATGCCGTAGGAGCCGGCCTTGCCGAAGGGCTCGCCCGAGGCGACGTAGGCCTCGATCACCGGGCGCGGCAGCTCGGCCATGCGCACGCGCGAGACGCTCAGCGCCTGCACCGTGCGCCGGCCCGTCCACACGGCCACGGCCGTAAGCACGCGATGCGTCCGGCCCGAAAGCGCAGCCAGCATCTCCGCGGCCTCGCGCGCATCGGCAGGCTTGCCGAGGATGCGCCGGCCCAGGGCCACGGTGGTGTCGGCACACAGGACGGGGGCGGCGGGAACGCCGAGCGCGGCTTGCCGCGCCTGCAGCCGGCGCCGGGCGGCCTGGAGCTTGAGCTGCGTGACGCGCTGGACATAGACCGCCGCAGTCTCGCCCGGCTGATGGGCCTCGAGTGCCTCGGCATCCTCGTGTGGCTCGGGCAGCAGGAGCTGGTGCGCCGCGCCGATCTGGCCCAGCAGCTCGCGCCGGCGCGGGCTCTGGGAGGCGAGCCAGACGAAATGGAAGGCGCAAGCGCGGCGTCGCGCGGAAACACTCGAGGCCATCTTCCTCACTCCCGGTGATAGGGATGACCGGCGTGCAGCGTCCACGCGCGATACAAGGCCTCGGCGAGCAGCACGCGGGCCAGTGCGTGCGGCAGCGTGAGGTCCGACAGCCGAAGCGTCTCCTCGGCGCGCGCCTTGACCGATTCGGCCAGGCCATCGGGCCCGCCGATGAGCAGCGCCACGTCGCGCCCGTCACCGAGCCAGAAGGCCAGTCGCTCGGCCAGCTGCGCCGTGCCCAGCCGCGTGCCGCGTTCGTCGAGCACCACGCGCCGCGCTCCCTTGGGCACGGCCGCCTCGAGCCGCTCGGCCTCGGCCTGCAGGCACTGAGAAGCGCTGCGACCGGCGCGTGGCTCGGCCTTCAGAGCCTTGAGCTCGATCCGGCACTCGGGGGGCATTCGCCTGGAAAACTCTTCCCATGCCGCGTCCGCCCATGCGGGCTGGCGCTGACCGATCGCGGCCACGACGAGCCGCATGGGTGTCAGCGCGCGGGCCCGGGCCGGCGGGAGGCGGAGGCCTTCCTGGCCGGTGCGGCCTTCGAGGCGGGAGCGGCTTTCCTGGCGGGAGGGACCTTACGGGCGGGCGCGGCGGACTTTGCGGGAGCGGCCTTCTTCGCGGGAGCGGCCTTCTTTGCGGGAGCCGCCTTGGTGGCCACCGGAGCCTGGGACTTCAGCGTCACCTTCTTGCCACCCCAGATCTCCTCGAGCCGGTAGTACTCGCGGATCGACGGCTGCATGATGTGGGCCACCGCGGCGCCGCAGTCGACGATGATCCACTCGCCGTTTTCCTCGCCCTCGGTGCTGAGCACCGGCATGCCGCGGGCCTTGACGGTCTCGCGCACGCTGGCAGCCAGGGCCTTGGTCTGACGGTTGCTGGTGCCCGAGGCGACGATCACGCGCTCGAACAGGGGGGACAGGGCCTCGGTGTGGAAGACCAGGATGTGCTGGGCCTTGACGTCTTCCAGGCCGTCGACGATGGCTCGTTGCAGCTTGCGGATGTCCATTCAGTGCGCGGCGGCGTCCTCTTCGGCGTAAAGATGATGGTGGGCAATATAGCGTGCGACGTCCGGCCCCACGAGGTCGGCTGCAGGCAGACCCTGCGCGATCGCCTCGCGCGCGGCGGTGGACGAAATGCGCATCGCGGGCAGTGGCAGGGCCTGCACCCTGTGCGCCCGGGCTGCCAGGGCCGGCGGCGGCGCGGGCGGGCGCCCCTCTCTCCCGGCCACGGCCAGGGTGACGGCCGCCAGAAGCGACGCCCACTCGTGCCAGGTATCCAGGCGGGCGTATTGGTCCTGCCCGATCACGAGGTAGAGCTCGGCACCCGGCACCTCGTGCGCGATCTCGCGCACGGTGTCCATCGTGTAGCTCGGGCCCGGGCGGCCGAGCTCGCGCGTGTCCACGACGAAGCCGGGCTCGGCCCCGACGAGGGCCCGCACCATGGCCGCGCGGTGCTCGCCCGGCGCCAGGCGCCGGCCGGACTTCTGCCAGGGCTGCCCGGCCGGGATCCAGCGCAGTTCATCCAGGGCCAGCGCGTCGCGCGCCACGCGCGCCAGCGCCAGGTGCGCCAGGTGCGGCGGGTCGAAGGTGCCGCCGAACAGACCGATGCGCCGGGGCCGGCTCAAGCCCAGTCCCGCGGGCGCAGGAAGTCGGTGTACAGGCGCGCCTCGGGCGTGCCCGGCTCGGGGCGCCAGTCGTAGCGCCACTTCACGATGGGCGGCATGCTCATCAGGATGCTCTCGGTGCGCCCGCCGCTTTGCAGCCCGAACAGCGTGCCGCGGTCGAAGACGAGATTGAACTCGACGTAGCGCCCGCGCCGGTAGGCCTGGAAGTCGCGCTCGCGCTCGCCATAGGGCGTGTCGCGGCGGCGCTGGACGATGGGCAGGTAGGCCCCGATGAAGGCGTCTCCCACGGCGCGCATCATGGCGAAGCTGCCCTCGAAGCCGAACTCCGAGAAGTCGTCGAAGAAGACCCCGCCCACGCCGCGCGGCTCGCCGCGGTGCTTGAGGAAGAAGTACTCGTCGCACCAGGCCTTGAAGCGCGGGTAGAGCTTCGCGTCGATCGGGTCGAGCGCGGCGCGGCAGGTGCGGTGGAAGTGCTGCGCGTCCTCCTCGAAGCCGTAGTAGGGCGTGAGGTCCATGCCGCCGCCGAACCACACCACGCTCTCGCGCCCCTCGGGGTGGGCGGCGAACATGCGCACGTTCATGTGCACGGTGGGCACGTAGGGGTTGCGTGGGTGCATCACCAGCGACACGCCCATCGCCTCGAAGGGCGAGCCGGCGAGCTCGGGCCGGTGCGCGGTGGCCGAGGGTGGCAGCGTGCGCCCCTTGACGTGGCTGAAGTTGCAGCCGCCTCGCTCCAGCAGCCCGCCCTCCTCCACCAGGCGCGACAGGCCGTCGCCCTCCAGGCGTCCGCCCGGCTCGCGCGTCCAGCCGTCGCTGAGAAACGCGTGGCCGTCCTCGGCCTGCAGGGTGTCGATGATGCGATCCTGGAGGCCCAGCAGGTAGCTGCGCACGGCTGTGGTGTCCAGGGAGGTGCTCACGGTCTGGCTCACGGTCTGGCTCATGGTGTGGTTCTGCTGGGGCCGGGGGTGGCCGGCGAGGTGACGGCGGCGCCGGGCTCGGCGGACCCCGCCCCCCCTGCAGCCTCGGGCGCCGCGAGCAGGATCGGTGACGCCTGCTCGGGACGGTAGCCACGCGCCGGGCCGAGTCGGCGCGCGATCTCGGCCATGTCGGCCTCGACCTCGCCGCTCAGGCGCAGGCAAGAATGCACGCCCACGCGCCGGCGTGCGTAGTCGATGTGGGCCAGGCCCAGCGGCACGTCTGCCCCCACCGTCACGCGGTAGAAGCCGCTGCGCCAGGCCGGGCGCCACGCGCGCGTGCCCTCGGGCGCCAGCACGAGCCAGTAGAAATCGTCGCGCTCGCGCGCTGCGCGCAGGCGCTGCACCATGTCGGGCACGATCCCGCCAGGAGCCGCCCGGTCCACCGGCACGCCGCCGATCCAGCTCAGCCAGCGTCCGAACAACGGAATCCGGAACAGCGAATCCTTGCCCCAGAAATTCGCGGGAAACCCCATCGCCCACTTGGCCAGCATGCCCACGGGGAAGTCCCAGTTCGAGGTGTGCGGGTAGACCACGAGCACGCCCTGGCGCGCGGGCAGGCCGTTGAAGTCGAGCTGCCAGCCGGCCAGGCGCAGCAGCGCCAGCGCCAGGCGGCTGCCGCGCAGTTGCACCGGGCGCTCATCCAGTTCCAGCGGCGCGCGGGCGGGTACGGTCATCGGTGTGCCTTCAGGGCCCTGTGGCCAATGTCGGTTCGCCACTGCGCACCGTCGAAGCGGATCGGTGCCAAGGCCTCGTAGGCGCGCTGCTGGGCCAGGCGCGCGGAGTCTCCCAGCGCCGTCACGCACAGCACGCGCCCGCCGCTGGTGCGCACCACGCCATCGTCGCCCAGCGTGGTGCCGGCGTGAAAGACGTGCGCATCGGCCGGCGAAGCGGCGGTGGGCAGGCCCTGGATCGGATCGCGCATGCGCGGTGCCAGCGGGTAGCCGGCCGCGGCCATGACAACGCCGAGCGCAAAGCGGCGGTCCCAGTGCAGTTCCACCTGGTCGAGCGTGCCGTCGGTGGCGTGCAGCAGCAGATCGAGCAGGTCGCTCTTTAGGCGCATGAGCAGCACCTGAGCCTCGGGGTCGCCCAGCCGGGCGTTGAACTCCACCGTGCGCGGGCGGCCCTGCGCGTCGATCATCAGCCCGGCGTAGAGAAAACCGGTGAAGGGCATGCCGTCGGCGCGCAGGCCGGCCACGGTGGGCGCGATGATCTCGCGCATTACCCGCGCATGGACGTCGGGCGTGACGACCGGTGCAGGCGAGTACGCCCCCATGCCGCCAGTGTTGGGGCCCTGGTCGCCGTCGAAGATGCGCTTGTGGTCCTGGCTGGTGGCCAGGGCGGCCACGTGGGTGCCGTCGCAAGCGACGATGAAGCTCGCCTCCTCGCCGGCCATGAACTCTTCCAGCACCACGGCCGCGCCGCTGCTGTTGTGGCGCACGCCGAGCGCGTGCCCGCCGAGCATTTCGTCGATGGCCGCGTGCGCCTCCTCCAGCGTCATCGCCACCACCACGCCCTTGCCGGCGGCCAGGCCATCGGCCTTGACGACGATCGGCGCGCCGTGCGCCTGCACGTGCGCGTGGGCGCTGGCTGCATCGGTGAAGATGGCGTAGGCGGCCGTCGGGATGCCGTGGCGGCGCATGAATTCCTTGGCGAAGGCCTTGGAGCTCTCCAGCTGCGCCGCCGCACGCGTGGGGCCGAAGATGCGCAGCCCGCGGCTGCGAAAGAGGTCGACGATGCCAGCGGCCAGCGGCGCCTCGGGCCCCACCACCGTGAGCGCCACCTGCTCGGCGTGGGCGAAGTCGGCCAGCGCCTGCAGGTCCGTCAGGGGCACGTTGCGAACGCCGGGCTCGCGCGCGGTGCCGCCATTGCCCGGGGCCACGAGCACCTGCGACACGCGCGAGCTCTGCGCGAGCTTCCAGGCCAGCGCGTGCTCCCGGCCACCGCCGCCGACGACCAGCACCTTCATCGCGGGGCGGTCGGCAGGGGTGGGGGCACGGGCGTCATCGGGCGGGCGTTGCGCGCGTCAGTCGCCCACGTTGGCGTTGTGGAAGACCTCCTGCACGTCGTCGAGGTCCTCGAGCACGTCCAGGAGCTTCTGCATGCGGGCCGCGTCCTCGCCCGCGAGATCGACCGTGTTCTCCGCGCGCATCGTCACTTCGGCGAGCTCGGGCTTGAGCCCCGCCGCCTCCAGCGCGCCCTTGACGGCCTCGAAGTCCCCGGGGGCGCACAGCACCTCCACGGAGCCGTCCTCGCCCGTCACCACATCCTCTGCGCCGGCGTCCAGCGCCAGCTCCATCACCCGGTCCTCGCTCGTGCCGGGGGCGAAGAAGAACTGCCCGCAGTGCTTGAACTGGAAGGCCACCGAACCCTCGGTGCCGAGATTGCCGCCGTACTTGCTGAAGGCATGCCGAACCTCGGCCACCGTGCGCACGCGGTTGTCGGTCATGCAGTCCACGATGATGGCCGCGCCGCCGATGCCGTAGCCCTCGTAGCGGATCTCCTCGTAGGCCACGCCCTCGAGGTTGCCGGTGGCCTTGTCGATGTTGCGCTTGACGGTGTCGGCCGGCAGGTTCACGGCCTTGGCCTTGTCGATGGCCAGGCGCAGCCGGGGATTGGCCGAAGGGTCACCCCCGCCCTGGCGGGCGGCCACCATGATCTCGCGGATCACGCGCGTCCAGGCCTTGCCGCGCTTTTCGTCCTGGCGGCCCTTGCGATGCTGAATGTTGGCCCACTTGGAATGTCCGGCCATCGATGCTCCTGGGATTCGGGCTGAGCGAGCCGATCCACGCCCGTGCTTGCGCCCGTGTTTGTATAGTCGGCGTGATTTTACCGGCCGCCACGCCCCAGCGGGCCGGCCTGCCGCCTGCGCAACTGCCGCGAGGAACCGCACCATGCCCGATCCGATCCTGGTCGCCCGCCGTGGCGACACCGAATGCCACCTGCTGCCCGCGCTGGCCAACCGGCACGGCCTGATCACCGGGGCCACGGGCACCGGCAAGACGATCACCCTGCAGACGCTGGCCGAGAACTTCTCGCACATCGGCGTGCCTGTCTTCATGGCCGACGTGAAGGGCGACCTCACCGGGATCAGCCAGGCCGGGCGCATCGGCGACAAGCTCGCCCGCGTGCTGGCCGAGCGCGGGATCACCCCTCCCGAGGCGATGGCCTGCCCGACCACGCTGTGGGACGTCTTCGGCGAGCAGGGCCACCCGGTGCGCGCCACGATCTCCGACATGGGGCCGCTGCTGCTCGGGCGCATGCTCGGCCTGAACGAGACGCAAGGCGGAGTGCTCAACCTCGTCTTCAAGATCGCCGACGACCACGGCCTGCTGCTGCTGGACCTCAAGGACCTGCGCACGATGCTGCAGCACGTGGGCGACAACGCGCGCTCCTTCACCACCGAGTACGGCAACATCAGCGCCGCCAGCGTCGGGGCGATCCAGCGCGGGCTGCTGCAGATCGAGCAGCAAGGCGGCGACCGCTTCTTCGGTGAGCCGATGCTCGACATCGGCGACCTCATGCAGACGGTAGACGGGCGCGGCGTGATCAACGTGCTGGCGGCCGACAAGCTGATGAGTTCGCCGCGCCTGTACGGCACCTTCCTGCTGTGGATGCTGTCGGAGCTCTTCGAGTCGCTGCCCGAGGTGGGCGACCTGGACAAGCCCAAGCTCGTCTTCTTCTTCGACGAGGCGCACCTGCTCTTCGCCGAGGCCCCGAAGGTGCTCGTGGAGCGCATCGAGCTCGTCGTGCGCCTGGTGCGCTCCAAGGGCGTGGGCGTGTACTTCGTGACCCAGAACCCGCTGGACATTCCCGACAGCGTGCTCGGGCAGCTGGGCAACCGGGTGCAGCACGCCCTGCGCGCCTTCACGCCGCGCGACCAGAAGGCGGTGGCCTCGGCGGCGAGCACGATGCGCGCCAATCCGGGGCTGGACATCGCCACCGCGATCTCCGAGCTCGGCGTGGGCGAGGCGCTGGTGAGCCTGCTCGACGAGAAGGGCCGACCGGGTGTGACGCAGCGCGTGTACGTGCTGCCCCCGGGGAGCCAGATCGGGCCGATCACGCCCGAGCAGCGCGAGGTGTTGCGCAAGGACTCGCTCGTGGCCGGGGTGTACGAGGAGGTGCTCGACCGCGAGTCGGCCTACGAGATGCTGCGCGGCAGCGTGGCGGGGGCAGCGGCAGGCGCCAAAGGTGCCGCAGGCGCACCCGGCACGGCTGGAGCCGGTGGCGCGGCCGCGGGCGCCCCCGCGCCTGCGCGCACGTTGCCGGGCCTGGCTACACCGCCTGCGGGCGGCCAGGCCGACGCGGGCGCCGGCGGCATGCTCGGCGGCCTGTCGGACCTGCTCTTTGGCAGCACCGGCCCGCGTGGCGGGCGCAAGGAAGGCCTGGCCGAGTCGGCCGCGCGCAGCGCGATGCGCAGCGTCGGCTCGGCCGTGGGGCGCGAGATCGTGCGTGGCGTGCTCGGCTCCCTGCTGGGAGGTGGGCGCAGGCGCTGACCGATCCGATGCCCGCGGACGCCGAACACCCCCTGCGCGAGGTTCAGGGGCCCGGACGGTGGGGCAGTGGCCGCTTGAGTCAATAGAATTCGGCGATGCCCAAGACCCCTGCGGGCGGCGAGCCCGCCCCCAAAGCCACCCATTTCCTGCGCACCCAGATCGAGCGTGACCTCGACAGCGGAGCCTGCGCGGGCCGGCACTTCGCGGGCAGCCCCGGGGATGCCGCCCACCACGCCGCCGGCTTGCCCGACCCCGCGCGCATCCGCACGCGCTTTCCGCCCGAGCCCAACGGCTACTTGCACATCGGCCACGCCAAGAGCATCTGCCTGAATTTCGGGCTCGCACGCGACTACGGCGGCGTGTGCCACCTGCGCTTCGACGACACCAACCCCGAGAAGGAGGAGCAGGAGTACGTCGACGCGATCATCGAGGCCGTGCACTGGCTGGGCTTCGACTGGCAGGCCCACGGCACGAGCCACCTCTTCCACGCGAGCGACTACTTCGGCTTCATGTACCGCGCGGCCGAGGCGCTCGTGCAGGCGGGCCTGGCCTACGTCGACGAGCAAAGCGCCGAGGAGATGCGCGCCAGCCGCGGGGACTTCAACACCCCGGGCGTGGCCAGCCCCTACCGCAACCGCACGCCCGAGGAGAACCTCGCGCGGCTGCGCGCGATGCGCGACGGCGAGCTCCCCGACGGCGCGGCCGTGCTGCGCGCCAGGATCGACATGGCTTCGCCCAACATCAACCTGCGCGACCCGGCCCTGTACCGCATCAAGCACGCCACGCACCACCGCACGGGCGACGCCTGGTGCATCTACCCGATGTACACCTACGCGCACCCGATCGAGGATGCGCTCGAAGGCATCACGCACAGCATCTGCACGCTCGAGT
>JBIIED010000385.1:0-2814 GCA_044237995.1 Rubrivivax sp.
ACAGGGCAACCGGGTCCACAGGGGGACAGGAGCCGGCCGTTGCGCCGATACTGCGGGCCTGTCGTCGCCCTCCTCCCCGCACACCATGGCCCTCTTCCCTCAGGACGCGCTCAACCCCGGCGTGCGCAAGCGCGAGGTCTTCGGCTGGGCGATGTACGACTTCGCCAACTCCGGCTACACAACGGTGGTGCTCACGGCCGTGTTCAGCGCCTACTTCGTGGGTGGCGTGGCCGGGGGCGAGAGCTGGGCCACCTTCGCGTGGACGCTCACGCTGGCGGCCTCGAGCCTCGTCGTGATGCTGACGATGCCCGCACTCGGGGCCTATGCCGACCTGCGCGCGGCCAAGAAGCGGCTGCTCGTGCTGTCCACGCTCGGTTGCGTGCTGGCCACGGCGGCGCTGGCCGGAGCCGGCCCGGGCGACATCGCGTGGGCCGTCGCCTTCGTGATCCTCTCCAACGTCTGCTTCTCCTACGGCGAATCGCTGATCGCGGCCTTCCTGCCCGAGCTGGCACGGCCCGAGAGCCTGGGGCGCGTCTCGGGCTGGGGCTGGAGCTTCGGGTACTTCGGCGGCATGCTGGCCCTCGGGCTGAGCCTGGGCTACGTGCTGTGGGCGCAAGGCCAGGGCCGGCCCGCCTCGCACTTCGTGCCGGTGACGATGGTGCTGACGGCGGTGATCTTCGCCGTGGCGTCGCTGGCCACCTTCTCGCTGTTGCGCGAGCGCGCGCAGCCGCAGGCCGCGGGTGGTGCCGCCAGCGGGCTGTCGGCCTCGCTCGCGCAGCTCTCGCGCACCTGGCACGAGGCCCGGCGCTTTCGTGACTTCCGCGCTCTGCTGACCTGCGCAGTGGCCTACCAGGCCGGCATCTCGGTTGTGGTGGCGCTGGCCGCCATCTACGCCGAGCAGGCGCTGGGCTTCAAGCAGATCGACACGATGATCCTGATCTTCCTCGTGAACATCGCCGCCGCCACGGGCGCCTTCGCCTGGGGCTACGTGCAGGACCGCATCGGCCATGTCCGCGCCATCGGCCTGACGCTCGTGGGCTGGATCGTGATGACGGTGCTCGCAGGCCTGGCCACCACGCCCACGCTCTTCTGGGTGGCTGCCGTGCTGGCCGGCCTGTGCATGGGCAGCAGCCAGTCGGCCGGCCGGGCACTGGCCGGCGCGCTCGCCCCCGAGCGCCAGCGAGGCGAGTTTTTCGGCCTGTGGACCTTCGCGATCCGCCTGTCGGCCATCGTCGGGCCGGTGACCTACGGCCTGGTCACGCTGGTCACCGACGGCAACCACCGCCTGGCCATCTTCGGCACCGGGCTCTTCTTCGTGCTCGGGCTCGTGCTGCTGCGCGGGGTGGACGTGCAGCGCGGCATCGCGGCGGCACAGGCTGCCGATGCACAGGCCGGTGCGCAAGCCCCCGCCGGATCGCAAGCTCGTGCCTGAGACACCGTGCAGCGCAACTCCGCCCAGGCTACCCGATGACTGCCTCCACTGAATCCCATCCGCCCGGGCTTGCGGGCTGGCAGCCCGGTCCGCCCGCGGAGATTCCTCCCCACCCCGAGCGCCACGCCGAGGCACATGGCGTGAACCCGGCGCCCGACTGGGCGCGCATCGCGCAGGAGCTCGAGGGCCTGCACCTCGTGGCCGCCGAGCGGCCGCGCCAGGTGCTGTCGCGCGACTACTACTGGTACAGCCCGGCGCTCTCGCAGGCGCTGGATGGCTGCATGGCCGACCTCGTCGTGCGCCCGACGAACGAGGACGAGGTGCTGCGCATCGCCGCCGTGGTGGCGCGCCACCGCGTCGCCCTCACCGTGCGCGGCGGCGGCACGGGCAACTACGGGCAGTGCGTGCCCCTCGTGGGCGGCCTGGTGCTGGACGCCACGCGCCTGAACCGTGTGCTCGACATCGCCCCGGGCCGCGTGCGCGTGCAGGCCGGCGCACGGCTGCACGACATCGAGCGCGCGGTGCGCGCCACCGGGCAGGCGCTACGCATCTGGCCGAGCACCTGGCGCGCGGCCACGCTCGGGGGCTTCATCGCCGGCGGCTTCGGCGGCGTGGGCTCCACCGCCCACGGCGTGCTGCGCGACCCCGGAAACCTGCTGCGCTGCCGCGTTGTCACGGTCGAGCCCGAGCCGCAGGTGCTCGTGCTCGAAGGCGACGAGATCCAGCAGGTGCACCACGCCTACGGCACCAACGGCATCCTCACCGAGTTCGAGATCGCGCTCAGCCCGGCGGTGGACTGGCTGCACGTGATTGCACTCTTTCCGCACTACCGCCAGGTGCTCGATCTCGGGCTGGCCGCAGGCAGCGGCTCGGTGCACGCCTTCTTGCTGTCGGCGGTGGATGCGCGCTTCGCGCCCTACTACACGGCGCTGGGCGAGAGGTTCCCGGCCGATCGGCACGCGATGTTCGCGATGATCGACCCGCGATCGATGGACACCTTCAGGCAGCTCGTGCACGAGCTTGGCGGCACCGTGTCGATGGCCCTGCCCGAGCACGAGGTCGAGGCGCAGGGGCTGCTGCCTGCCTACGAGTGCGCCTACAACCACACGACGCTGCGCGTGCTCAAGGCCGACCGCAGCTTCAGCTACCTGCAGGTAGCCTACCCGCAGCCCTTCGACCCGGAGGTGGTGGAGCGGCAGATGGCGCGCTTTGGCGACGAGGTGTGGCAACACCAGGAGTTCGCACGCATGCATGGCGCGCCGGCCACCTTCGGCCTCGTGCTCACGCGCTGGCGCGGGGTGGAGCACCAGTACGCGCTGATCCGCAGCATCGAGGAAGACGGCTGCACGATCTTCAACCCGCACGTGATGACGATCGAGGAC
>JBIIED010000386.1:0-2806 GCA_044237995.1 Rubrivivax sp.
GCCTCGTCTGCCGCGCCCTGCACGGCCAGCGCGTGGCGCAGGCCCTGGTGCACGCGGTGGAGTTGCCCTGCGTATTCGGGCGCGCCCTGCAGGCGCTCGACGAGGCACTGGCGGCCACATCCCCGGTTCTGGTGGTGGCGCTCGGCCTGGCGGCCGGGCGTGCGGAGATCTCGGTGGAGCGGGTGGCGATCAACGTCGACGACGCGCGCATCCCCGACAACTCAGGCGCACAGCCGGTGGACGTGCCGGTCGTCGAGGACGGCCCGGCTGCCTGGTTCAGCACCCTGCCTGTGAAGGCCATCGTCGCCGCGCTGCACGAGGCGGGCCTGCCCGGCGCCGTGTCTCAGACCGCCGGGACCTTCGTCTGCAACCACGTCTTCTACGGCCTGCAGCACCGCCTGGCGGGCTCGGCCGTGCGCAGCGGCTTCGTGCACGTGCCCCTGCTCGCCGAACAGGCCGATGTCTACCCGGGCTACCCGACGCTCGCGCTGGACGAGCTGGTGCGGGGCGTGCGGATCGTGCTGGAGGTCGGGCTCACGCACATGGGCAGGGATCTCGCCCTGGGGGCTGGCGCGGTGGCGTGAGGGCGCGGAGGGCTCCGAGGGCTCTCAGCGCAGCTGCGCGAAGTAGTGCGCCAGATCGTCGATGTCGCGGTCGGCGTAGCCGCGCAGCACGCCGTTCATCTGCGTGTCGCGGCCTTGGGTCTTGTTGTCGCGGAATTCGCGCATTGATTGCGCCAGATAGTCCTGGCGCTGCCCGGCCAGGCGCGGCATCTGCTGCTGCCCTGCGTAGCTTGGCAGGTGGCAGGTGCCGCACAGGTTGCGCGCAGCCAGCTCCTGGCCGCGGCCAAACGCAGCCGCGTCACGCGGCGCAGGCTGCGCGCGCACCGCCTGGCGGCTGAAGTGCTCGGCCAGTGCCACGATCTCGGCATCGCTCACGCCGTCGAGCAGCCCCTTCATGGCCGCGATGGGGCGCAGCCCCTCGCGGATCAGGATCTGCGTGTTCTCCAGGAACACCCGGGGCTGCCCGGCCAGCGAGGGGCTTCCCGGCAGGCTGGAGTTGCCATCGGCGCCATGGCAGGCGGCGCACAGCGCCAGGCGCGGGGGAGGGGTGCCGCTGGAGGGGCCTCCCGCTGCCGCCGGCGTGACCTGTGCCCGGGCGGCAGACAGGCCCATAACCAGGAGAAGGGCCGCCACCCAGCGGGCAGCGGCCCCGATCTCTCGCGCCACCATCCTCAGCGGGAGTACGACACGCGGTAGACCGCGCCGAGCTGCTCGTCGGAGATCAGCAGCGAGCCGTCGGGTTGCTGGTGGATGTAGGCGGGCCGGCCGTTGAAGGAGTCATCCGGGTTGAGGAAGCCCGTGAGGAAGGGCGTGATCTTCGCGTTGCGCCCGTCGGCGTCAGCCGTCACCGACACGACGTCGAAACCGAGCTTCTTCGTCCGGTTCCACGAGCCCTTGCGCGCGATGAACATCGCGTTGCGGTACTGCGCCGGGAACATGTTGCCGGTGTAGAACTTCAGGCCCATCACGGCCGCGTGCGGGCCCATGTCGGCCACCGGCAGCGTCACCCCTGAGCAGGCGTTGGGCTTGACGATGTCGCGGTCGACCACGCCGCGCGCGTGGCAGTAGGGGAAGCCGAAATCCAGGCCCGTGCGGCTCATGCGGTTGAGCTCATCGTCGGGCGCGTCGTCGCCCATCCAGTCGCGCCCGTGGTCGGTGAACCACATCTCCTTCGTCACCGGGTGCCAATCGAAGCCCACCGTGTTGCGCACGCCTCGGGCGATCACCTCCATGCCCGAGCCGTCTGCGTTGTAGCGGCGGATCTGCGCGTACTCCTGCCCGGGGATGCAGACGTTGCACGGTGCGCCGAAGGGCACGTACAGCTTGCCATCCGGGCCGAAGGCAACGTACTTCCAGTTGTGGTGCTGCTCGGGCGGCAGGTTGAAGGCGCGGGTCATGTCCACCGGCGCCACGTTGGGGTTGGTCGCGATGTTGTCGAAGCGCAGCACCTTGTCGATGGCGAAGACGTAAAGCGTGTTGCCGCGCACCGCCACGCCGGCGGGCTGGGTGAGCTTGTCGATCACGGTGCGCACGGTGCGCTGCCCGCCGTTGTCGGTGATCTCGTAGACCCGGCCGATGCCACGCGTGCCCACGTAGATCTTGCCGTTGTCGGCGCGCGCCATGGCACGCCCGCCCGGCAGGCCGTGTGCCCAGAGTTCGAGCTTGAAGCCCGCAGGCACCTTGAGCCGGTCCAGAGGAATCTGCTCGGGCGGCGTGACCGTGAGCTTGCCGGCCAGCGGCGCGAGAGTCGAGGCCGCCTGGGCGGGCGTGCGGCCCTGCTGCCAGGCCAACTGTACGGGCGCGTTGACCACCGGGGAGACGGTGGGGGGTGCCGGCGGCTGCGACGCGCAGCCGGCAACGATGGCCGCGACGGCTGCAAGCGCGACGAGTGCGCCCTGGCGGCGACCCGGGGTCAGGTGGCGAATGGACAAGACGGTCTCCTGGACGGATGGACGAATCCGACATTGTCGACAGGCCCCGGATGCGGCTCACCGATGGGGGGCGCTGCCCCAGTTCGCCGCTGGGGCTTTGCTGGGGGTTTACCCTGGCGGGTTGGCATTTTCCCCGCCGGTCGCTGATTCGGCGTGTCTCGCGCGCCAGACCAACGGCAGCGGTAGGGCGCATCCGCGCCCGGGTAGGCTTTCCTGTGGCACTCATGGCGAGACGTTCATGCCTGCATTGACCTTCAAGCACAGCCGCCCCGATGGGTACGGCCGGGGCTGGGGGCGCCTCCAACGTCGGCC
>JBIIED010000208.1:0-6461 GCA_044237995.1 Rubrivivax sp.
TTCTCGTTCTCGCGGAAGGTGCCGCTCTGGCGCAGCAGCTGGTCCACGAGCGTGGTCTTGCCGTGGTCGACGTGCGCGATGATGGCGATGTTTCGGATCTGGCTGTTCATGGTCGGGGGCTTTCGGCAAGCAGGGCCTGCACTTCCAGGGGGCTGAGCAGGCGGTCGGCAATCAGCTCGCCGGCGGTGATGTGGGCGCTGCCGAGAAAGGCGCGCGGTTCGGGGCCGTAGACGCGCACGGACGGCGCGTCGGGTCGGGGCAGGCGCCGGCGCAGGCCGCTGAGGAACCGCGCCGCCTCCTCATGGGCGAGACGCACCTCGGGCCAGCCTGCAAGCAGCGCGTCGGCACTGAGCAGCCGGGCCTGGCGGCCCGCTTCGTCGAGCGAATCCAGCGCATCGAGCGTGATGGCATCCTCCACGCGCAACGCGCCGCTGGCCGTGCGCCGCAGCCCGGCAAGATGCGCGCCGCAGCCCAGCCGCTCGCCAAGATCCTCGGCCAGCGTGCGCACGTAGGTACCCTTGCTGCAGCGCACATCGAGCACCAGGTGCTCGCCGCTCCATTGCACGAGCTCCAGGGCGAAGATGGTGACCGTGCGCGCCTGGCGAGGCACCTCGATGCCGGCGCGCGCGTAGTCGTACAGCGCGCGGCCCTGGTGCTTGAGCGCCGAGTGCATCGGCGGCACCTGGTGCAGCGTGCCGGTGAAGGCCTCCAGCGCTGCACGCAGTGCCGCCTCCTCGAAGGCCACGGGCCGCTCGCGCAGCACCTCTCCTTCCCGGTCGCCACCCACACGCGTCTGGCCCAGGCACAGCGTGGCGCGGTAGGACTTGTCGGCGTCCAGGCTGGCCTGCGCGAACTTGGTGGCCGCCCCGAAACACAGAGGCAGCAGCCCGTCGGCCAGCGGATCGAGCGTGCCGGTGTGCCCGGCCTTTTCCGCGCGCAGCATCCGCTTGGCACGCGTGAGCGCCTGCTGGCTCGTCAGGCCCACGGGCTTGTCGAGCAGCAGCACGCCGTGCACGGCACGGCGGGGCAGGCGGGGAGGCGCGGCTTCAGTCCTCACGGGCGCGGGTCGCGTTGGCTCGGGTGATGAGGGCGCTCAGATCGGCCGCACGCTCGGTGGTGCGGTCGAACTGGAAGTGCAGCGTGGGCACCGTGTGCAGCTGAAGCCGCTTGAAGAGCGCGTTGCGCAGCCAGCCCGCAGAGTCGTTCAGGCCAGCCTCGCACTCGGCGGGGTCGCCCACCAGCACCGAGAAGTAGATCTTCGCGTGCGCGTAGTCGGGTGTGACCTCCACCGCGTTGACCGTGACCATGCCTACGCGCGGGTCTTTGAGCTCGCGCACGAGCTCAGCCACGTCGCGCTGGATCTGGTCGGCCACGCGGTGGCCTCGGTTGGGGATTGCCTTCTTGTGCCGTGTCATGTTCAGGTCCCTTCAAGCGCAGACCCCGCCGACCGTCAGCGGTGGGCGGGGTCTGCCAGGAAAGACCGTCGCCGCGCTAGAGCGTGCGGGCGATCTCCCGGATCTCGAAGAACTCGAGCTGGTCGCCTTCCTTGATGTCGTTGTAGTTCTTGAGCTTGACGCCGCACTCGAAGCCTTCCTTGACCTCGCGAACGTCGTCCTTGTGGCGCTTGAGCGACTCGAGCTCGCCGGTGTAGATGACCACGTTGTCGCGCAGCAGCCGGAAGCGCGCGCTGCGCACCACCTGGCCCGCCGTGACCATGCAGCCCGCCACCGTGCCGATCTTGGTGGCGACGAACACGGTGCGAATCTCTGCCGTGCCGATAACCTCCTCGCGCTGCTCGGGCGCCAGCATCCCGGCCATCGCCGCCTTCACGTCGTCCACGGCGTCGTAGATGATGTCGTAGTAGCGGATGTCCACGCCGTTGTTCTCGGCGAGCTTGCGAGCACCCGCGTCGGCCCGGGTGTTGAAGCCGATGATCACGGCCTTGGAGGCGATCCCCAGGTTGACGTCGCTCTCGCTGATGCCGCCCACCGCTCCGTGCACGATCTGCACCTTGACCTCGGCCGTGGAGAGCTTGACGAGCGCCTGCGACAGCGCCTCCTGCGAGCCCTGCACGTCGGCCTTGACGATGAGCGCCAGCGTCTGCGCCTGCCCCTCGCCCATGTTCTCGAACATGTTCTCGAGCTTGGCGGCCTGGCGCTTGCTCAGCGTCACCTCGCGGTACTTGCCCTGGCGGAAGGTGGCAATCTCGCGTGCGCGGCGCTCGTCGGCGAGCACCATGAAGTCGTCGCCCGCCTGCGGCACCTCGGTCAGGCCCTGGATCTCCACGGGGATCGACGGACCGGCCTCCTGGGTGGCCTTCCCATCCTCGTCGAGCATGGCTCGCACGCGCCCGTAGCTCGAGCCTGCGAGCACCACGTCGCCGCGCTTGAGAGTGCCGCTTTGCACGAGCACCGTGGCCACCGGGCCGCGACCCTTGTCCAGGCGCGCCTCGATCACGATGCCCTTGGCCGCGGCGTCTGTCGGCGCCTTGAGCTCCAGCACCTCGGCTTGCAGCAGCACCTGCTCGAGCAGATCGTCCACGCCCTGGCCGGTCTTGGCCGACACGGGCACGAAGGGGGAATCGCCGCCGAAGTCCTCGGGAACGACGCCTTCGGCCACGAGCTCGCTCTTCACGCGCTCCGCGTTGGCCTCGGGCTTGTCGATCTTGTTCATCGCCACCACCAGCGGCACCCCAGCTGCCTTGGCGTGGTGGATCGCTTCCTTCGTCTGCGGCATCACCCCGTCATCGGCCGCCACGACCAGGATCACGATGTCGGTGGCCTTGGCCCCGCGCGCACGCATCGCCGTGAACGCCTCGTGGCCCGGGGTGTCCAGGAATGTGATCACGCCGCGCGGCGTGTCGACGTGGTAGGCGCCGATGTGCTGCGTGATGCCGCCAGCCTCGCCAGCGGCCACGCGGGAGCGCCGGATGAAGTCCAGCAGCGAGGTCTTGCCGTGGTCGACGTGGCCCATCACCGTCACCACCGGGGCGCGCGGCAGCGCCTCGGCAGTCTGTGCAGCCTGCTCCTCCTCGGTGAAGGCCTCGGGGTCGTCGAGCTTGGCAGCCAGCGCCTTGTGGCCCATCTCCTCGACCACGATCATCGCCGTCTCCTGGTCGAGCTGCTGGTTGATCGTGACCATCTGGCCGAGCTTCATCAGATGCTTGATGACCTCACTGGCCTTCACGCTCATCTTGTGCGCGAGATCGCCCACGCTGATCGTCTCGGGGATGTGCACCTCCTGCACCTGGGGCGCATTGGCCTGCGCAAAGCTGTCCGAGCCGTCGTCGCGGTCGCTGCGGCGCGAGCCACGCGGCGCACGCCACCCGGCACGGGCGCCACCGGTGTCCCCGCGGGTCTTGAGCGCGCGCTTCTTGGCGGCATCGTCGGCCCAGCTGGAGGAGAGCTTCTCGCTCTTGACCTGCTTCTTCTCGCCGGGCTTGGGGGCGGCCGCGGGTGCGGCTCCCGGCGCGCCCGGCTTGGCGGCGGGCTTGTGGATCGTGCCCTTGATGCCGGCGGCCTCGGTGGGCTTGGGCTCCTCGGGTTTGCGGGCCGTGAGCACCTGCTTGGGCCGGGCCATCATCTCGCGGATCGCAGCGGCCTCCTGCTCGGCCTTGCGCCTGCGCGCCTCGGCATCGGCCACGACCTGGCGCGCGCTGGCATCGGCCTCGGCGGCCTTGACCACGCGCAAACCGGGCCGCGCGGGCGGCTCGGCCTTGGCGGGCGCGGGGGCAGGTGCTTCAGCGGGAGCGGCGGCGGATGCGGCGGCGGGCGCGGGAGCCGGGGCCGCAGGGGCCGGGGCCGGGGCCGCAGGGGCCGGGGCCGGCGCGGCAACTGCCTCGCCGGCTGCCTCGGCCACCGGTGCTGCGGGCGCCGCAGTGGCAGCCTGGGAAGCAGCCGCAGCCGCCTCTTCAGCCGCGCGGCGTGCGGCCTCCTGGGCGGCAGCTTCCGCCTCGGCGGCCTCGGCAGCCTCGCGCTCGCGCTGGGCCTGTGCGGCAGCCTGACGCTGGCGCTCCTCGGCATCCTCGAGCTGGCGCTGGATCAGTGCCGCCTGGGCGACCGCCTCGGCCTCGCGGCGGGCGACCTCGGCCGCATCGATGACGGGCGCCGCGCTCTCCTCGGGCGCACCCGGTGCAACGTCGTCACGCTTGACGAAGGTGCGCTTCTTGCGGACCTCGACCTGGATCGTCCGCGCCTTGCCGGAGGCGTCGGCCTGCTTGATCTCGCTCGTGCTCTTGCGCGTGAGCACGATCTTCTTGCGCTCGGCCGATGCCGTGCCATGCGCATTGCGCAGGAATTCGAGCAGGCGCTCCTTGTCGCCCTCGGTCAGCGGGTCGTCGGGTGACTGCTTGGCGACGCCGGCCGACTGCAGCTGCTCGATCAGCGCCGAAGTTGGGCGGTTGAGCTGCGCGGCGAACTGGGCGACGGTGGTGACGGCCATGAGTGCGGGTCCTTCGGGGTGCCGGGACGGTCTGGTGGGGGGCCGGGTCGGGGTCGGGGGGAACGGGTCGGAGCGGGTCGCGCGCTCAGGCGGTGAACCAGTGTTCGCGGGCGCGCATGATGAGGTCGCGTGCAGCGGCCTCCTCCATGCCGGTCATCTCCACGAGCTCGTCCACCGCGAGGTCGGCGAGTTCGTCACGCGTGTGCACGCCACCTTGCCCCAGGCTGGCGATGAGCTCGGCTGTCACGCCCTCCAGGTCGCGCAGGTCCTGGGAGACCTCCTCGACGCCCTCCTCCTTCTGGATCTCCATCGTCAGCAGCGCATCCTTGGCACGGTTGCGCAGCTCGTTGACGGTGTCTTCGTCGAAGGACTCGATCTCGAGCATTTCCTGCAGCGGCACGTAGGCCACCTCTTCCAGGCTCGTGAAGCCCTCGGCGATGAGGATCTCCGCGACCTCCTCGTCCACGTCGAGCTTGTCGACGAAGAGCTTGCGCACCGAGTCGGACTCCTGCACCTGGCGGGCCTGGGACTCCTCGGCCGTCATGATGTTGATGCGCCAGCCGGTGAGCTCGGAGGCCAGGCGCACGTTCTGCCCGCCGCGTCCGATGGCGATGGCGAGGTTCTCCTCGTCCACCACCACGTCCATCGCGTGCTTTTCCTCGTCGACGAGGATCGACTGCACGTTGGCCGGCGCGAGCGCACCAATGACGAACTGGGCCGGGTCCTCGGACCACAGGACGATGTCCACGCGCTCGCCGGCGAGCTCGTTGGTCACGGCGTTCACGCGCGAGCCTCGCACACCCACGCAGGTGCCGATCGGATCGACCCGGCGGTCGTGCGAGACCACGGCGATCTTGGCACGCGAGCCTGGGTCACGGGCGCAGCTCTTGATCTCCAGCAGCCCCTGCTCGACCTCCGGAACCTCCTGCGCGAAGAGCTCCTTCATGAAGTCCGGCGAGCTGCGCGACAGCATGATCTGCGCGCCGCGCTGGGTGGCGTCGATGCCGGCGATGTGGGCCCGCACGCGGTCGCCCGTGCGCAGGTTCTCCTTGGGGATCATCTCGCTGCGCTTGAGGCGCCCCTCCACGCGACCGCTCTCGACGATGAGGTCGCCCTTGTCCAGGCGCTTGACCGTGCCGACGAAGACCTTGTCGCCGCGCGAGAGGAAGTCGTTGAGCAGCTGCTCGCGCTCGGCGTCGCGGATCTTTTGCAGGATCACCTGCTTGGCGGCCTGGGCGCCGATGCGGCCGATGGGCACCGAATCGACCGGCTCCTCGATGTAGTCACCGGCCTCGATGTCGGCGATCTGCTCCTGAGCCTCGAACAGCAGCATCTCGGCGTCCGGGATCTGCAGGCCCGCCTCGTTGGGCACCACGTGCCAGCGACGGAAGGTCTCGTAGTCGCCGGTATCGCGGTCCACCGCCACGCGGATGTCCACCTCGCCGCCGTGCAGCTTCTTGGTGGCCGAGGCCAGGGCCGCCTCGACGGCACCGAAGACGACCTCACGCTCCACCGTCTTCTCGCGCGAGATGGCATCCACCAGCATCAGCATTTCGCGGTTCATCGCTTTCCAGACCTTTCCTCAACCCCGGTGCCGCGCGCACGGCCCTTGAAATCGATCACCGGAACCAGGCGCGCCTCGCGCACCTCCTCCAGCGTGAAGACGAGCTCGCCGCCGCCCTCGCCTGCCGCAGCACTCGAGCCCGGAGGCAGCGCGAGCGTGTAGCCCTGCGCACCCCGCGCGAGGGTGCCGCGCCAGTGCTTGCGGCCCTTGAAGGGCAGCTTGAGCGTGAGCTCGATGTCCTGGCCGGCAAAACGCTCCCAGTCGGCGGGCCGCTTGAGCGGCCGGTCGATCCCGGGAGACGACACCTCCAGGCGTTCATACTCGACGCCGTCGACCTCCAGCGCCAGCAGCAGCTGGCGCGTGACGACCTCGCAGTCGTCGATGGTCACGAACTCGCCGGCGCCGCGTTCGGACGGGTAGGCATGCCCGGGCACGCGGTCGATGCTCACGCGCAGGA
>JBIIED010000129.1:0-9520 GCA_044237995.1 Rubrivivax sp.
CGCCGATCATGATGTCGATCTGGTAGTCCTCCAGCGCCGGGTACAGGATCTCCTCGACCACCGGCGACAGGCGGTGGATCTCGTCGATGAAGAGCACGTCGTTGCGCTCGAGGTTGGTGAGGATCGCGGCCAGGTCCTTGGGCTTTTCCAGCACGGGTCCGGAGGTCTGGCGCAGGTTCACGCCGAGTTCGGCGGCGATGATGTGGCTCAGCGTCGTCTTGCCCAGCCCCGGCGGGCCGAAGAGCAGCACGTGGTCGAGCGCCTCGCCGCGCTGGCGGGCCGCGCCGATGAAGATCTCGAGCTGCTCGCGCGCCTTGGCCTGCCCTACGTACTCGTCGAGCACGCGCGGCCGCAGCGCGCGCTCCATCACGTCCTCGGCCGGCGAGGCGGCCACCGCGCTCAAGGCTCGGCGCGAAGGGGCAGGTGCAGCCGCGAAATCGTCCGTCTGGATGGACATGCGGCCATTATCGCGCCGGGCTCGGGGGTCGAAGCGTCAGCGGCTCCAGCAGTCGGCCACCGTACCGGTGCCGTTGATGCCCCGCCCCTGAAGGTGCGTGAGCGTGAGGGTGCCGCAGCGCGTATCGCCCGTCTGCGGCCCGGTGGGAACCGCCTGCAGCGTGTACTCGGTGGCCGTGGGGCCGGCGGAAAAGGAGATGTTGTAGCGCACGGTTCCCGCGCGCGGCGTCACGCCCAGCCCGGCCGTCACCAGGGCCGCGTTGTTGATCGTGCCGCCCTGCGAGGAGGTGGCGTAGCTTTGCGTCATCGAGAAGTGTCGCTCCATCCACTGCGCGGCCTCCAGCAGCGCCGTGCGCGCCTCGGCACGGTAGGCACTGCGCATGTAGCTCTGGTAGCTCGGCACGGCCACCGCCGTGAGGATGCCCACCACCGCCAGGGCGATCATCAGCTCGATGAGGGAGAAACCGCCGACCCGGCGGCTCGAGGGAGAGCTCGTTGCCATAGCGGTCGATTGTGCGCCTCAGTTGGGCTGGTAGACCTCTTGCAACATGGCCAGGGACTGCGGGTTGCGGCCCGCGGCCAGCACGGTGATGCGGTAGAGCATGCGGTCTCCAGCCGTCCCGTAGGGAATGAGCTCGACCCAGTAGCGCGGCCGCTGCGCGGCCCCGGTGGCGGTCTGCAGCGTGGACCAGCTGGCCCCCGTGAACTCCCCGTACTGGGCGTACGGCCGGTCCGCGTTGGTCGATCCCGGATCAGCCCGGTCCCAGGGATTCTGGAAGCCCGTGGCCAGGTAGGCCTGCCCGGCCGGATTCGTGCCGGTGGGTGTCACGCTGCCCGGCCCGAGGTAGCACATGCCCTGGCGGCAGGTGCCGACGAAGGGCAGGTCGGTCAGGCCCGCGTCCTTGTTCGGGTACTCGACCTCCGGGCGGCAGGTGGTGGGCGGCAGGCAGGGCTGGCCGCTGGCGTTCGCGCGCAGGATGTCCTGCTGCGCATCGCGCAGGGTGGTCTCGGCGAGCTGAAAGGCCAGCGCGCGGTCCATGTCGATGCCCGCCACGCGCTCGTTGCGCGTGGACACCCGCAGCGTCACCGCCGCGAGCACGAGCAGGCCCGTCATCAGGATGAGCGACATGATGAGCGCAAAGCCCCGCTGCCGCGAGGCTGGCAGGAGGTGGGCCGTGCGTCTCATGGCATGGCGTTGCCGGGGAAGATGTTGCCCGCGGTGAAGTTGCGCACGTTCACGGTGGTGCGGTAGGTCTTGCGCAGGCGGTTGTCGCTCGGGAAGGCCTGGCCCCTGCAATTCAGGCCGGGCGAGGCCCCGGCACCTGCTCGCGCATCGGGAGCTGCCACCTCGACGCACAGCTCCACGGTGCGCACCCGGTTCCAGGCTGTATCAGCCGTGACGGTCGCGGCGTCCACGAAGCGCACCGCGCTGTGGTCGGCCGCCGTGGCCGCCAGGCCGTACCGCACCTGCAGGTCCGTCACGTGGCTGGCCACCGGTGTGGCTGTGGCGGTTGCGCCCGTGCCGTTGCCCACGCAGCCCAGTTCGCCGTTGTCGGTGACGCTGAAGGTGTTGACCACCAGGCCCACCCCCACCGCCTGCCCGAGGCAGTCTGCCCCCACCATCCGTGCTGCGTCGTAGGCCTGGTTGCTCCAGTAGCGCACGGTCAGCGTATCGGGCGCGTCCCCGCCTTCTGTGCCTCCGAGTGCCAGGTCTCCACTGGGCAGTTCGAAAGAGGTGGCGGTCGTGACGGTGGCCGGATCGAAGGGCGGGGAGCCGGCCATGCGCACGTTGCGCGCGACGAGGTCGATGCCCAGCCGCCCGGCGTCGAAGTTGAGCGACTGCTCGCTCGTCGTCGTGAAGCCCTGCCGGGCCAGCAGGAGCGAAGAGACGCCCGCCATCGTGACGAGCAGGCCCGCGCTGAGCCCCACCATCATCTCGGTGAGGGTCAGGCCGCGGGCGCGGCGCCTGGGCAGGCGGCCTGTGGCGCTCACGGATGGAACCTCAATGTCACGCACTGCACGTCCGAAGGTGCGGATTCCGGGCAGTTCAGCGAACGCTGCGCGTCCACCATCTCCTTTTCCATCCACATCACGGTGACGATGTAGGGCGAGCCGGCCGTTGCGGCCGTGCGGGTGATCGTGCCGCGGCCGCCCGTGAGGCTGCCCTTGAGCTGCGCCTGCCAGTCCAGCAGGTGGCGCTTGGCCATCTGCTCGGCCGTGCACGTGGAGGTGCAGGCCGGCGCCGTGACCAGCAGCAGCTGCTCGGGGATCGCCGAGTAGGCGAAGTTGAACTCGTAGGGGCTCGTCGTCTCCGAGGCTGCAGCCAGGTTGGCGCGCATGCGCTCGGAGATGGCCGCGGCGTGCATCACGGCCAGGGAGCGCTGCTGCGACACCTGCCCGAACTTCATGGCCTTGAGCTGTGCGCCAGCCGCGCCGACGATGGCCACGCTCAGCACCAGCAGGGCGATCACGACCTCGATCAGCGAGGAGCCGCGCGCCCCGGCCGCCCGGCTCGCGCGCCATCGCGCCCGCGGCGCCCCGCCACGCGTCACAGCGCCTTGCATCGGGCGTTCCTCGCGTCGTTCTGCAACGCGGCCTCGCTCACCACCTGCACGGCGCTGCGCAGCACGCACAGGTGCTGCACGTCCGCATCGAAGGGTGCGCGGATGTGACTGAAGGTAAAGCGAACACCTGCCTCGCCGCCGTGCAACATGCCATTGGGCGCAAAGAGCACGTATGACAAGGTGCTCTTCATGGCGACCGAAACGCCCGCGCCCGTCGGCGGCAGGGCCAGTACCACCTGCTCCCCCGTGTCGCGAGCGCCGTTGCCGTTGGCGTCGGCGAAGACGATCACCCCCTGGTCCCAGGTTCCGGTGCAGGAGGCCGTGCCCGGCGTGGCCGACTGCGAGGAGGCGCATACCGTGAAGGGCATGCCTGCGCCGCCCGCCCGCTGCGCCTCGGTGCGGGCGCGGTTCACCGCGCCGAGCAGGTCGTTGGAGGCCGAGGAGATCATCGTGCGGCGCAGCGCAGCTGTCAGGCTCGGCGCTGCCAGCGCCGTCAGCGTGCCCAGGATCGACAGCGTGATCAGCAACTCGACGGTGGTGAACCCGCGGCCACGACCATGCCCGCCCCGGCCGGCGAGCCGGTAGGCGCAGGCTGCCCCGGCTCGGGGAAGACAGGGCAAGGCGAATGGCCAGGCGGACATGGCAGGAGTCAAGGCATGCAGAAGGGCCATGGAGCGGGAATCACCCATTGCGAATGATGCCTGATGCCCGGACGGGCCACCAAGGGATCAGCCGGGTGCTGGGGCGACTGATTCGGCCGCTGGCGTGGCAAAGGTCACGCGACTCCCGGGCTGCCTCAGGGCCGCATGTCGCGCCAGGCACGGCGGCCCGGGCCTGGGGGCTTCTTGGCGCAGATCATGCCCGATGCGCCCATGATCATGTCTCCCGAGCAGGCAGTGGCCGCCCCCGACCCGGGCGGTGCCTCGAACAGCCCGATGAGGCGACCCACGCCCGCCCCGCGGCCCATCACGTCCTTGTCCGTGATCTTGTCGGCCGATGTGAACAGGCCGTCGCCGTTGATGTCCACGACGGTGTTGGCAGGCTGTGCGCCGTCGATCACATCGAAGGTCAGCAGCGAGCCGCCGCCTTGCTGGATGGTGCAGGCTGTGGCGACCGCCGGCACGGTGGTGGAGTAGTACACCAGGCGGCCCTGCACGATCGGGTTGTAGATCACACGCTCCTTGGACTGCCCGAGCGTGATGCGCCAGCCGCGTTTGGTGGCGTAGTCCACTGGCGTGGAGGTGGAGGAGAGCACGCGCGCGGCGATGGTGCTGCCGGTGATGGTGGACGTCTCGGCGGCCAGCGTGCGCGTCACCAGGCTGTCGTTCGTGGCCTGCTGCACCACGCCGGCGGTGTCCTTGTCCCACACGCCGTAGAGGTACTCGGCGGTGCTCGAGCTGCGGTCGAGATCCGTCATGAGCCGCCCGCTGCCGAACGTCACGAGCAGCCCGCCTTTGGGGTGAACGGCCACGGCCGGCGCGGAGGTGATGGGGCGGCCGGTGTCGATCAGGGCCGTGTTCACGCTGCTGGCCTGCGCCACCTTCCAGTTGGCATCGTCGCTGGAGGAGAGGTCGAACTTCCACAGGCGCCCGAGCATGTCGCCCGCGTAGGCGAAGTCCACCAGCCCGTCGTTATCCAGGTCCACGGGCAGCGGCGTGGAAAGACCATTGTTCTGGCCAGTGGTGTTTTGCGTGATGAGCTTCTTGAAGCCCGAGCCGTCCAGGTACAGCACGTAGAGCACGGCGCGCTCGTTGACGCTGTTGACGCCGTTGCCCAGCAGCAGCGCCCACTTGCCGTTCTTCATGCGGGCGACCTGCAGGTTGCGCCCGAGGAAGGCATCGCGCGAAGGGTCGGAGAAGATATGGCCCAGGTCGGTGGCGATCTCCCCCATCATGCCGGAGGAGCCAGACTCGGTGACAAAGGCCTCAAGGGAGGCGTGGCCCACGGGTGGGGCCGTGTAGTCGAAGCGCACCACGGCGCTGGCCCTGGCCTCGGTGAAGTCCGTGGGGTTTGTCACCTCCAGCCCGAAGAAGCCGCGGCCGCCTGCGCCCAGCGCGCCCACGAGCAGGGTGCGCCAGGTGGTCCCGTCGAGCCAGTCGGCTGTGATCAGCGGGCCGTCGACGTACATGCGGTGCACGTGATCCGGATGGGTGTAGCTCGACAGGTGCGGGTAGACGCCGCGCGGGACATAGCTGAGCACCGGCGCCCCGGTGAGGGTGTTGAAGCCGTGGAGCATGCCGTCGTTGGCGCCCACGAAGGTCACGGGCGTGCGGCTCAGGTTGGCGGTGCGAAAGGCCGGGTAGGCCCCGAAGGTGTAGCCCGCGCGCGGCGCGGCGACCACCTTGGGCTCGGCGTTGACGATCGTGCCGAGCAAGCCGCCCTGTCGCCCACGGAACACGCCCGACGGGTTGGCCGTGCTGGCCTCGTTCGACGTGTCGCCGCGCAGGTAGTCCAACCGGGTGGAGCCGCGGCTGTCGGTGCTGCCGCTGGCTGACAGGTTGAGCGCGCCCGTCTGCCAGGTGCTCAGGTTGTTCCACCGAAAGGCCGCCCCGGTCGACGGACCACTGGCGGTCAGCACCACCCGGCTGCCATGGGCCACCGCGGACAGCTGGGTCTGGGCGTTCCAGCTGGGGGAGTTCGAGAGCGCGCCTGAAGTGTCCAGGCCGTAGCCCTCGAGCGTGCCGCGCAGGGTGGGCTCTGAGCTGTAGCCCGCGCGCACCATTCGAAACTGGGTGCCCGACACCAGGAACGAACTGGCGGCTCCGCCGGCGGCGACGTTCTGCGAGGCGATCTCCCCGAGGATCGTCTTGAACGCGTCGTCCAGGCCCTGCTGGTCGGTGGCGGCAAACAGGCGTCCGCGCGAATTCACGGCCGTGTGCCACAGATCGGGATAACGACCCGCATCGTTGTTGATGCCCGGCCACTCCATGGAGCCGTCCACGAGCTTGGCGAAGTCCGGGCCTGCGAAGGTGGAGCCCGCATAGTTGGGGTTGGTGATGGCCGCCGCCGCACCGAAGCCGATGGCGTAGGTCACCAGGTGCTGCCAGGTGGCGGGGTTGTTGGCCGGGTTCCAGTAGGGGTCCACGGTAGCCGTGCCATAGGCCTGCGGCGAAGACACCGGCATCTGCGGGCGCACATCGTTCGGGAAACTGTCCCCCTGCTGCAGGTCGGTGGCCCAGTACTTGAAAGCCAGGTCGGCCAGGGAGGAGCTGCCGTTGACTGCGGGCCCCTTGTAGGGGCGTTGCTGGGTATACGGCTTGTCGTCCGGAAGAGTCCAGTTGACGCTGTCAGCCTCGATCTTGTAAGAGGTCTCGGGCTGGTTTTCGGTGTACTCCCAGTTTGAGTGACTGCCTGGCCCGCCCGTCCACTGGCCGTCGGTGAAGAGCACCTGGTAGGCGCGCCGGCAGGCCAGCTCGGGCGCCTGCGTGGTGCCAGGCCGGTGCGACCAGGGGCTGCTCAAGCCCGTGGTTCGCAGGTATTCGCCCGCGCGCACGTAGGCGCTGCGGGTGGGTGTGCCGCCCGCAAGGGGCAAGTTGCGCACCCAATGGTAGAACCGGTCGCGATGCGAACGCGGACTGGAGTTGTCCAGTGGCCACATCGTGTTGTTGAGTTGGACCCCGGCGACCGTGCAACTGGCGCTCGAGGCTGGAAATCCTGTGTGGCACGACCCGATCAAGCCTTGCCAGGCCAGGCGGACAGACCCATCGGGCACATTGGCGCTCGTGAAGGTTTTCATCACGCCTGCGCGCATGGCAAACAAGCGGGTGCGGTAGAAGGCATACCAGCGCAGGTAGGGGTCCTTCTGTCCGGCAGGCAGGGCGTTGTAGGTGTTCCGGTTGGCGGTTGGCAAGTTGATGGCCGTCGGGTTCGCCGCATAGCCGTCTGAGTAAGTCATGGGTGCGGCGGGCATCGTCACGATCGGCGTGCCGTCCGGACCCGGGGGAACCGGGTAGGTCTGGGTGGAGCTGAATGGCACCGCCTCATTCATGGAGCCTGAATCGTCGAGCGTGGCGATGATGTTCGGCGGTGGTGGCCGAACGGAGGCTGGCGGTACCTGGCTGAACGAGAGCGCCGCATGAGCGGGCTGCACCAGGGCAGCCGCCAGCACGGCCGCGATGCCCCACCGCAGTCGTCGTGCACGTAGCCTGCCATAGCGGCTTCTGCTGCGCCGCCGGCTTCTGCCGGGGCGTTCATGCGGATTCGATCCCAGGTCTGCAGTTGGACATGTCGGCTGCATGTTCAGCTTCCGGCCTTGACCATCATGGCCGCATGTCGCGCCACGCGCGACGCCCCGGGCCCGGAGGCTTCTTGGCGCAGATCATGCCCGTGGCGCCCATGATCAGGTCGCCCGAGCAGGCCGTGGCCTGGCCCGATCCCGGGGGCGCTTCGAACAGACCGAGCAGCCGGCCCACGCCCACGCCGCGGCCCATCACGTCCTTGCCCGTGATCTTGTCGGCCGAGGTGAAGAGCCCGTCGCCGTTGATGTCCACCACGGTGCTGGCCGGCTGGGCTCCGTCGATGACATCGAAGGTCAGCAGCGAGCCGCCGCTGTCCTGCACGGTGCAGGCCGATGCGGCCACCGAGGGGATGTAGGTCGAGAAGTAGGCGATCCGGCCCTGCACGATCGGGTTGTAGATCACACGCTCGCGCGACAGCCCGAGCGTGATGCGCCAGCCACGCTTGGTGGCGTAGTCCACCGGCGTGGAGGTGGAGGAGAGCACGCGTGCGGCGATGTTGCTGCCGGTGATGGTGGACGTCTCGGCGGCCAGCGTGCGCGTCACCAGGCTGTCGTCCGTGGCCTGCTGCACCACCCCGGGTGTCTCCTTGTCCCACACGCCGTACAGGTACTCGGTGGTGCTGGAACTGCGGTCTCCCTCGGTCAGCGAGCGGCCCGATCCGAAGGTCACGAGCAGCCCGCCTTTGGGGTGAACGGCCACGGCCGGCGCGGAGGTGATGGGGCGGCCCGTGTCGATCAGGGCCGTGTTCACGCTGCTGGCCTGCGCCACCTTCCAGTTGGCATCGTCGCTGGAGGAGAGGTCGAACTTCCACAGGCGCCCGCGCATGTCGCCGGCGTAGGCGAAGTCCACCAGACCGTCGTTGTCCAGGTCCACGGGTAGCGGCGTGGAAAGACCATTGCTCTGGCCAGTGGTGTTTTGCGTGATGAGCTTCTTGAAGCCCGAGCCGTCCAGGTACAGCACGTAGAGCACGGCACGCTCGTTGATGCTGTTGACGCCGTTGCCCAGCAGCAGCGCCCACTTGCCGTTCTTCATGCGGGCGACCTGCAGGTTGCGCCCGAGGAAAGTGTCGCGCGCGGGGTCGGCCACGATGTGGCCCAGGTCGGTGGCGATCTCGCCCATCATGCCGCTGGAGCCGGACTCGGTGACGAATGCGTCCAGGGAGGCGTGGCCCACGGGCGGGGCCGTGTAGTCGAAGCGCACGACGGTATCCGCCTTGGCCTCGGTAAAGTCCGTGGGGTTTGTCACCTCCAGCCCGAAGAAGCCGCGGCCGCCTGCGCCCAGCGCACCCACGAGCAGGGTGCGCCAGGTGGTCCCGTCGAGCCAGTCGGCTGTGATCAGCGGGCCATCGACGTACATGCGGTGGATGTGCGCCTTGTCGGAATAGGACGACAGGTGCGGGTAGACGCCGCGCGGGACATAGCTGAGCAACGGCGCCCCGGTGAGGGTATTGAAGCCGTGGAGCATCCCGTCGTTGGCGCCCACGTAGGCCACGGGCGTGCGGCTCAGGTTGGCGGCGCGAAAGGCCGGGTAGGCGCCGAAGGTGTACCCCGCGCGCGGCGCGCCCACGATCTTGGGTTCGGAGTTGGCAATCGTGCCCAGCAGCCCGCCCTGGCGCCAACGAAAGGCGCCGGAGGGGTTGTCGCTGCTGGCTTCGGAGGAGGTGGCGCCGCGCAGGTAGTCGACCCGCGAGGTGCCCAGAGAGTCGGCGCTTCCGGTGGGCGGCTGGTTGAGTTCGCCCTTTTGCCAGGTGCTCAGGCTGTTCCAGCGAAAGGCCGCGCCGGCCGTCGGGCTGGAGGCCGTCATCACCACACGGCTGCCGTGCGCCACCGACGCGAGCTTCGTGTTGGCCTCCCAGTCGGGTGTGGAGGCGAGCACCCCCGAAGCGTTCAGGCTGAAGCCCGTGAGGGTGCCGCGCAGGTTGGGTGAGCTCTGGAAGCCCGCCCGCACGACGCGAAAGCCCGGTCCCTGGGGGGGGTCCTGGACGGAGTAGGAGCTGGCCGCCCCGCCCGAGGCGACGTTTTGCGCCGCGATCTCACCGAGCACCTCGGTGAAGGCGGCGTCGAGCGAGGTCTGATCGGTCGCGAGGAACATGGCCCCGCGCGAGTTCACGGCCGCGTGCCAGAGATCCGGAACGACATTGGTGGGCCATTGCCGCGTGCCGGCCACGATCTCCGCGAAATGCGTGCCGGTGGTGGTGGAGCCGCCCCACTGCGGGTTCGTGATGTTGGCAGCTTCGCCAAAGGCTATCGCAAAAGTCGTGAG
>JBIIED010000130.1:0-9494 GCA_044237995.1 Rubrivivax sp.
GCCCAGGCCGCCCATCTTCTTCATCTGCGAGATCTGGGTGAGGAAGTCGTTGAGGTCGAAGGCGTCGCCGCTCTTGACCTTGGCGGCGAGCTTCTCTGCCGCCGCGGTGTCCACGCCCTTGCGCACCTCCTCCACGAGGGCGACGATGTCTCCCATGCCCAGCACGCGGCCGGCATGGCGCTCGGCGTCGAAAGGCTCCAGCCCGTCGATCTTCTCGGACACGCCGGCGAACTTGATGGGCACGCCCGTGACCTGGCGCACGGACAACGCCGCACCGCCGCGCGAGTCGCCGTCGAGCTTGGTGAGCACCACGCCGGTCAGGGGCAGCGCGTCGCGGAAGGCCCTGGCGGTATTGACCGCGTCCTGGCCCTGCATCGCGTCGACGACGAAGAGCGTCTCGATGGGCGAGAGCTCGGCGTGCAGCTCGCGGATCTCGGCCATCATGGCCTCATCCACGCCCAGGCGGCCGGCGGTGTCGACGATCAGCACGTCGAAATGGTGGCGCCGCGCATGGTCCAGCGCAGCGCGCGCGATGTCGCGCGGGGCCTGCGCGGGCTCGCTCGGGAACCACTCGGCACCGGCCTGGCGGGTGACGGTACGCAGCTGCTCGATGGCCGCCGGCCGGTAGACGTCGGCCGAGACGGTCAGCACCTTCTTCTTGCGCCGCTCCAGGAGGTGGCGCGCGAGTTTGGCCGTCGTGGTCGTCTTGCCCGCGCCCTGCAGGCCGGCCATCAGGATCACGGCCGGCGGCTGGGTGGCGAGGTTGAGCTCCGAGACCCCCGGCAGCGCTGCGCCGGCTTCGTCGACGGCGCCCATCGTGCGGGCGAGCTCCGCATGCACGATGCCCACGAAGGCCTGGCCCGGGTTGAGCGAGCCGACCACCTCCTGCCCGAGAGCCTTCTCCTTGACGCGGGCGATGAAGTCGCGCACGACCGGCAGCGCCACGTCGGCCTCGAGCAGCGCCATGCGCACCTCGCGCAACATGTCCTGCACGTTGCCCTCGGTGATGCGCGCCTGCCCGCGCATCGTCTTGACGAGGCGCGACAGTCGGTCGGAGAGGGTGGAAGCCATGCGGGTGCGCTGATCAGTAAACTGGCGAAATGATTCTATCTGCCGCCCTGCCGGGTCCCTGGATCCTGCTGCTGGCCCTGGTGGCCGTTTGCAGCTACGTGCTGGCGGCCTGGCCCGGGGAGGCGCCCGGGCGGCTGGGTGCGCGCATGTTCGGGCTGGGTATCGCCGCCCACGCGGCGCTGCTGGCCCTGGAGATCGGCGGCGCGGGCCCGGGCAGTGTGCGCCTGGGTTTCGGGCCGGTGCTCTCGCTCACGGTGTGCGGGGTGCTGCTCGTGCACGCCTTCGAGAGCCGCCTGGTGCCGCTGCCGGGTGTGCGGCGCGTGCTCGCGGCGCTGGGCGCGCTGGCCGTGGGGCTCGAGCTCGTCTTTCCGGGTGAGCCGCGCACGCTCGGTTCGGGCTGGGCCTCGCTGCACTGGCTGCTGGGCGTGGGCTCCTACGGGCTCTTCGGCGCAGCCGTCCTGCATGGCCTGTTGCTCGACAGCGCGGAGCGAAGAATGCGGCAGAGGAAGGGGCTCACGGGGCCCTTCGGGCTGCCCCTGCTGCAGCTTGAGCGGCTCACCTTCCTCTTCGTGAAGGCCGGCTTTGGTGTGCTGACGGCGGCCATCTTGCTCGGCACCCTGACCACCGCGAGCTGGCGCTGGGACCACAAGACGGTGCTCTCGCTGCTGAGCTGGGTGATCTTCGCGCTGCTGCTGGCCGGGCGCCATTGGCGCGGCTGGCGCGGCCAGCAGGCCACGCGCTGGCTCTATGCGGGCGTGATCGTGCTGCAACTGGCCTATGTCGGCTCGCGCTTCGTGCTCGAGGTGCTGCTCGAGCGCTCGGCCTGAGTCGCGCCGCAGCGTCCGTTTGCCGATGACCAAGTTCCTCGTCGTCCTGCTGGTGGTGGTGGTGGCGCTTTGGGTCCTGCTCAAGCGCCCGAGGGGTGCGCGCCGGGATCGCGCCGCGAGCGGCCGGGGCCCGGCTTCGGCGTCGCCTCCGCCGTCCGAAGCGCCGGCACAGTCGGCTCAGGACATGGTGCGCTGCGCGCATTGCGGCGTGCACCTGCCCGCCTCGGATGCGGTGCGCTCGGGCGTGCACAGCTACTGCTGTGCCGAGCACGCAGCGGCAGGCCCGAGCGGGCCATGACCGGCAATCCGGCGCCTGCCCCGGGGCCGATGGCCGAGGCGGCCTCCGAGGGACCGCACTCGGACCCAGGCGAGCAGCCCGGCGCTGGCCCTGCACAGCAGGGGCGGGCCGAGCAGCAGTGGCGCGACCGGCGACAGATCCCGCGCCAGCCCTCTGCCGGTTCAGGGCCGGAGGCTGCCCCGGCGCAAGGCGCGCCGCGGCAGCTTGCGGCACAGGCCACCGGATGGCCGGCCGAAGGCGAGCAGTCGAGGCTTCGCATCCTGCGTGTGTACCTCGTTGCACGCGCGGTCGTGGCGGCGGCCCTGGTGGGCGTGCAGCTCGTGAGCGCCGGCCTGGGCCTGGTGACCTCCTGGCCGACGAGCGTGGTCGCCGGGCTGTATGCGGCCCAGGTGCTGGGGCTGTGGCTGGCGCCTCGGCTGCGGGCGCTGATGGCCACCGCAGATCTCGAGCGTCACGCCCAGGCCCGCTGGACGCTGACGATCGGAGTCGACCTGCTCGCCTTCTTTGCGCTGCACGCCTTGCAGGCCGAGGCCGCCTCGAGCTTCACGGCGCTGCTCGTGCTGCCGGTTCTGATGGCTGGCGTGCTCAGTTCGCGCCTGCTTGCCCTGGGAACGGCCGCGGCCGTCTCGCTCATGCTGTTGGCCGTGGGCTCGCGCGCGGCCGTCGGCTCGGCCGAGGGCATGATCGTGCTGGCGCAACAGGGCTTCACCGGCATCGGCTTCTTCGTCATCGCGCTGCTGACCAGCGAGCTGACGACGCGGCTCGTGCGCGAAGAGCGCGCTGCAGCGGGGAGCCTGGAGATGGCCCGCAGGCAGGCCGAGCTCAACCGACTCGTGCTCGACGAGATGGTCGAGGGCGTGCTCGTGGTGGACAGGCGGCTGTGGGTGCAGGCTGCCAACCCGGCCGCGCGCATGCTCATGGCGGGCAACGATCCCGCTCCCACTGCGCCCTACGCGCTGGAGCAGGAGCCCAGCGCCAGCGTGCTTGGCCAGGCGGTGGAGGCCGCCTTCCAGGGCCAGGCGTGGCCGGAGGCCGGGCGGCTGCTCGAGCTGCGCCTTCCCGACGGTGCGCCCCGGTCGCTGATCGTGCGCATGCGCTTCACGCGAGGCCTGGGGGTGCCCGGCTCGGACGCCGCCGGCCGATCGACATCCGAGGACTACTGCGTGCTCTTCCTGGAGGACGCCCGCACCGTGCAGGCGCGGGCGCGCCAGGACAAGCTCGCCGCCATGGGTCGCATGTCCGCCGGAATCGCGCACGAGATACGCAACCCGCTGGCGGCCATCGCCCAGGCCAACCAGCTGCTGGGCGAGGAGGTGGGCACGCCCGGGCTGCAGCAGCTCTCGCGCATGGTCGACGACAACGTCAGGCGCTTGCAGCGCATCGTGGGCGATGTGCTGGAGGCCGTCTCGGCGCCCGGCCGCGCCGATCCTTCGTCGTGCGACGCACGCGCCGTCGTCGGGGCCGTCGTGTCGGAATGGGCCACCGCAGGCGGCGTGGGCGGCGAGCTCGTGCGGCTGGACCTGCCCACGACACCCCTGCCTGTGTCCTTCGATGCCGAGCACCTGCGACGCGTCCTGGTGAACCTGCTGGACAACGCGCGGCGCAACGGCTCGGGCGTGCAGGGGTCGATCCAGCTGCGGCTGGCCCGCCGCGACACGGCCAGCGCCGTGATCGCGCTGGCCAGCGACGGCGAGCCGATCCCACCGGCGGTGGAGCGGCACCTCTTCGAGCCCTTCTTCTCGACGCGCAGCCGGGGCTCGGGGCTGGGCCTGTATATTTGCCGCGAGCTGTGCGAGCGGCATGGGGCATCGATCGAGTTTCGCCTCAAGCCTCCCGAGGAGCGTCACCGCAACGCGTTCGTGATCGTGATGCGCCGGCCCGCGGGCCGGCCCGGCACGGAGATCGGCGAGACTTGAGCGATACCCAGCGACACCGCGTGCTGGTCGTGGACGATGAGCCCGACCTGCTGACCCTCTACGAACTCACCCTGGTCCGGGAGGGGTATGACGTCGAGTGTGCCGCTTCTCTGGGCGAGGCCTGGGAGCGGCTGGAGGCGGGCAGCTTTCAGGCGGTGGTGACTGATATGCGGTTGCCCGACGGCACGGGCATGGAGCTGCTGATGCGGCTTGACGCAGCCGGCCGCAGCGAGCGCACGGTCGTCATCACGGCCTTCGGCTCGGCCGAGAACGCGGTGGAGGCCCTGAAGGCCGGGGCCTTCGACTACCTGACCAAGCCCGTGGACCTGCGTCACCTGCGCGCGGTCATCGCCTCTGCACTGGGCCGCCTGCCTCCGCCGGCGGCAGACGTTGCGCCTGCGTCGGCGGCTCGGGGCGCGCTCACCGAGCAGGCCCTCGCCGGCGGCGCGCGTGCGCTTGCGCGCCTGGTCGGGCGGTCCGAGGCGGTGCAGCAGGTCCGCTCGCTCATCGGCAAGGTCGCGCGGAGCATGGCTCCCGTGCTGGTGCAGGGGGAGTCGGGAACGGGCAAGGAGCTCGTCGCGCGCGCCATTCACGAGTGCTCGGCCCGCGCCAGTGCGCCCTTCGTGGCGGTGAACTGCGGCGCGATCCCGGAGTCGCTGCTGGAGGCCGAGTTCTTCGGGTACCGCAAGGGCGCCTTCAGCGGCGCGCAGGAAGACCGCATGGGCTTCTTCCAGGCCGCGCAGGGTGGCACGCTCTTCCTCGACGAGATCGGGGACCTGCCGCTGGCGATGCAGAGCAAGCTGCTGCGCGCGGTGCAGGAGCGCGCGGCGCGCCCGGTGGGGGCGGTGGCGGAGGTGCCCGTCAACGTGCGCCTGCTCAGCGCCACCCACAAGGACCTGGCCGAGGAGGTGCAGGCCGGGCGATTCCGCCAGGACCTGTACTACCGTCTCAACGTCATCCGCATCCACGTGCCGCCGCTGCGCGAGCGCGTGGCCGACATCGGGCCGATCTGCGCGGCGCTGCTGGAGCGCATCGCGGGGGAGGCGGGCCTGCAGCGGGTGCCCGAGCTCAGCGCGGCGTGCCTGGAGCGGCTGGCCGCACAGCCGCTGCCGGGCAACGTGCGCGAGCTCGAGAACCTCCTGCACCGCGCCTTGGCGCTGTGCGACGGCAGCCGCATCGAGGTGGAGGATCTTCGCATCGATGTGCCGCCAGGCGCGGGCGCGTCGCCCGCGCGAGGGCTCTCGGGTGCGCCGGGCCCGCAGGGGGCGGTGCAGGAGGGCGACGATGCGCACGCAGGAGCGACGCAGGCTGCGCGCGCGGCTGCACTGCCTGGCGACCTCGCGGCCCACCTCGACAGCGTGGAGCGCGAGATCCTCGAGCGCGCGCTGCAGGCTCACCGCTACAACCGCACAGCAGCCGGCGCGAGCCTGGGCCTGTCGCTGCGACAGATGCGCTACCGCATGGCGCGCCTGGGCATCGGGGTGGACGAAGAGCCAGAATCCGACTGATCGCTGCACGAAGCAGCCTTCAGGCAGAATTGGGGAAGTCCTGATGCGGCGCTACCGGTAGTGCCTTGAAGGGGCCCGAGGCCCCATATATAGTGTCAGCCACGGTGCCGCGCGCACCACCATCCAGCACCAGCGGCGTTATGGGTCCGTCTCACGCACACGGGCACGAACGAGTCGTTCTTCCAGGGGAATTCATGCAGACAGTCACGATCACGGGCCAGGATCTGTCCGGTGCGCCGCGCCTGCCGCAAGGCGGCGCGCAGGCGCCGGCTTCGGCCTTCTCCGCCTACCAGGTGATCAGGCGCAACGGGGCGGTCGTCGCCTTCGAGCCGAGCAAGATCGCGGTGGCGCTGATGAAGGCCTTCCTGGCCGTGCACGGGACCCAGGGGGCCGCTTCGGCCAGCGTGCGCGAGACGGTGGACGACCTCACCGAAGCCGTCGTGCGCGCGCTGCTGCGCTCGCGTCCGGGCGGGGGCACCTTTCACATCGAGGACGTGCAGGACTCGGTCGAGCTCGGCCTGATGCGTGGCAGCCACCACGAGGTGGCGCGCGCGTACGTGTTGTACCGCGACCGCCGTGCCCAGGAGCGTGCGCGCCAGGCCGCCCGGGTCGCACCGGCGGCCGCGCCAGAGCTGCACGTGACCGACGGCGGACAGCGGGTGCCGCTCGATACGGCCGCCCTGCAGGCACTCGTCGAGGACGCCTGCGCGGGGCTCGGTGCGGATGTCAAGGCCGAGCCCATCCTGGCCGAGACGCGCCGCAACCTCTACGACGGCGTGCCGCTGGACGAGGTCTACAAGGCGATGATCCTGGCCGCGCGCACCCTGCTCGAGAAGGAGCCGGCCTACACCCGCGCCACGGCCCGGCTGCTGATGCACACGATCCGCCGCGAGATCCTCGGCAGGCGGGCCGACACCTCGGACATGGCTGCTGCCTACGCCGAGTACTTCCCGGGCTTTATCAAGCAGGGCGTGAAGGCCGAGCTCCTGGACGACAAGCTCCTGCAGTTCGATCTCGCCAAGCTTGGCGCGGCCCTCAGGCCCGAGCGCGACCTGCAGTTCGACTACCTGGGCCTGCAGACCCTGTATGACCGCTACTTCCTGCACATCGAAGAGCACCGCATCGAGATGCCGCAGGCCTTCTTCATGCGCGTGGCCATGGGCCTGGCGCTCGGGGAGATCGACCGCGAGGCGCGCGCCATCGAGTTCTACGAGGTGCTGTCGACCTTCGACTTCATGTCGAGCACGCCCACCCTGTTCAACTCCGGCACGCGCCGCTCGCAGCTCTCGAGCTGCTACCTCACCACGGTGGCCGATGACCTGGACGGCATCTATGAGGCGCTCAAGGAGAACGCGCTGCTGTCGAAGTACGCCGGCGGCCTGGGCAACGACTGGTCGCGTGTGCGCGCGCTGGGCTCCTACATCAAGGGCACCAACGGCAAGAGCCAGGGCGTGGTGCCGTTCCTCAAGGTGGTCAACGACACGGCAGTGGCTGTGAACCAGGGCGGTAAGCGCAAGGGGGCGGTGTGCTCCTACCTGGAGACCTGGCACCTGGACATCGAGGAGTTCCTGGAACTGCGCAAGAACACCGGCGACGACCGGCGCCGTACGCACGACATGAACACGGCCAACTGGATTCCCGACCTGTTCATGAAGCGTGTGGCCGAAGGCGGCCCCTGGACGCTCTTCTCGCCTTCCACCTGCCCCGACCTGCACGACCGCTTCGGGCGTGACTTCGAGGAGGCCTACACCGCCTACGAGGCCAAGGCCGATCGCGGCGAGATCAAGCTCTTCAAGCGCATCCCGGCGCGCGATCTGTGGCGCAAGATGCTCACGATGCTCTTCGAGACCGGGCACCCCTGGATCACCTTCAAGGATGCCTGCAACGTGCGCAGCCCGCAGAGCCACGCGGGCGTGGTGCACTCGAGCAACCTGTGCACCGAGATCACGCTCAACACGAGCGACTCCGAGATCGCGGTGTGCAACCTCGGCTCCGTGAACCTCGCGCAGCACCTGATGGACGGCCCGGACGGCACGAAGGTGATCGACCAGGACAAGCTCAGGAGGACGGTGTCGACGGCCATGCGCATGCTCGACAACGTCATCGACATCAACTACTACGCGGTCAAGAAGGCACGCGACTCCAACCTGCGCCACCGGCCGGTGGGCCTGGGCATCATGGGCTTCCAGGACTGCCTGTACCAGCTGCGCATCCCCTACGCCAGCCAGGCCGCCGTGGAGTTCGCCGACCGCTCGATGGAGGCTGTGTGCTACCACGCCTACTGGGCGAGCACCGAGCTCGCGCAGGAGCGCGGCCGCTACTCGAGCTTCCGCGGCTCGCTGTGGGATCGCGGCATCCTGCCGTTGGACTCGCTGGAGTTGCTGGCCCAGGAGCGCGGTGGCTATGTCGAGGTCGACCGCTCCAGCACGATGGACTGGGAGGCTCTGCGCCAGCGCATTGGCGAGCACGGCATGCGCAATTCCAATTGCGTGGCGATCGCGCCCACGGCCACGATCTCCAACATCATCGGCGTGGATGCATCCATCGAGCCCTGCTTCGGCAACATCTCCGTGAAGTCCAACCTCTCGGGCGAGTTCACGGTGGTCAACGAGTACCTCGTGCGTGACCTCAAGAAGCTGGGCCTGTGGGACAGCGTGATGGTCTCTGACCTCAAGCACTTCGACGGCTCGCTGCGCCGCATCGACCGCGTGCCCGAAGAGCTCAAGCAGCTCTACGCCACGGCCTTCGAGGTCGAGACGGTGTGGCTCGTGGAGGCGGCCGCGCGCCGGCAGAAGTGGATCGACCAGGCGCAGTCGCTCAACATCTACATGGCTGGCGCATCGGGTCGCAAGCTCGACGAGACCTACAAGCTTGCCTGGATGCGCGGCCTGAAGACGACTTACTACCTGCGCACGGTGAGCGCCACGCAGGCGGAGAAGTCCACCGTCGATGCCGGTTCGCACAACGCGGTGCCCGCTGGAGGCGGGCTTGGTGGCGGCGCGATGTCGGCGCTCGACAAGGTGGCTGCGCAGGCGCACGAGCAGATGTCCGCCACGCCTGCCACCGACATCAAGTTCTGCGGCGTGGACGACCCGACATGCGAGGCCTGTCAGTGAAATTGCGGGCCACTGCATCCCGCACGATGCAGGGCCGCAACAGTCACGGCGCCTGAGATCGTTTCATCATCGCGCGTGCTTGTGAGTTCAGCCCGCGCGCTTTCATAATTCGCTGTTACAGGACACATCCGCATGCTTGTCTGGGAAGACGACTCCCGCATCCCTGCTACGAAGCCTCACTTGCACGGGTCGACGGCGCCAGCCATCGGCCTGCAGGCTTTTTCCGACGCACCTCCCGCGCGGCAACCTGTGCCCTCTGCACCTGCGGCACGCCCGGTCTCTGCGGCGCGTGCGGCGGAGGCAGGCCAGGGCGCCGATGGTCGGCGCGTGAACGTGGCCGACAAGCGCATCATCAACGGACAGACCGACGTCAACCAGCTCGTCCCCTTCAAGTACAAGTGGGCCTGGGAGAAGTACCTCGCCACCTGCGCGAATCACTGGATGCCGCAGGAGGTCAACATGTCGCGCGACATCGCGACCTGGAAGGATCCCAACGGCCTGACGGAAGACGAGCGGCGCATCGTCAAGCGCAACCTCGGCTTCTTCGTGACCGCCGACTCCCTTGCGGCCAACAACATCACGCTGGGCACCTACCGCCACATCACGGCGCCGGAGTGCCGGCAGTTCCTCCTGCGCCAGGCCTTCGAGGAGGCCATCCACACGCACGCCTACCAGTACATCGTCGAGTCGCTGGGCCTGGACGAGAGCGAGATCTTCAACGCCTACCACGAGGTCTCGTCGATCCGCGACAAGGACGA
>JBIIED010000387.1:0-2792 GCA_044237995.1 Rubrivivax sp.
GGTGACGCTGGAGGACGTGCTGGAGATCGTCGACAAGGAGAAGCCCGAGGGCGTGATCGTGCAGTTCGGCGGGCAGACCCCGCTCAAGCTCGCACTCGACCTAGAGCGCGCCGGCGTGCCCATCATCGGCACCACGCCCGACTCCATCGACATCGCCGAAGATCGCGAGCGCTTCCAGCAGCTGCTGCACGAGCTCGGGCTGAAGCAGCCGCCCAATCGCACCGCGCGCACCGAGGAGCAGGCCTTGCAGCTGGCGCGCGAGATCGGCTACCCGCTGGTGGTGCGGCCGAGCTATGTGCTCGGCGGCCGGGCGATGGAGATCGTGCACGGCGACCGCGACCTCGAGCGCTACATGCGCGAGGCCGTGCGCGTGAGCGAGAAGTCCCCCGTGCTGCTCGACCGCTTCCTGGACGACGCCATCGAGGTCGACGTGGATTGCGTGGGCGACGGCGTGGAGGTGATGATCGGCGGCATCATGGAGCACGTGGAGGCCGCAGGCATCCACTCGGGCGACTCAGCCTGCTCGCTGCCGCCCTACACGCTGAGCGCCGCGCTGCAGGACGAGATGCGCCGCCAGACCACGCTGATGGCCCGGGCGCTGAACGTCGTGGGCCTGATGAACGTGCAGTTCGCCATCCAGGGCGAGGGCACCGAGGCGGTGGTGTTCGTGCTGGAAGTCAACCCGCGCGCCTCGCGCACCGTGCCCTTCGTGAGCAAGGCCACCGGGCAGCCGCTGGCCAAGATCGCGGCGCGCTGCATGGCCGGGCAGAAGCTTGCCGAGCAGCGCACCCGCCACGGCGTGCGCGGCGAGGTGGTGCCGCCCTTCTTCAGCGTCAAGGAGGCCGTGTTCCCCTTCAACAAGTTCCCCGGCGTCGATCCGATCCTCGGCCCGGAGATGCGCTCCACCGGCGAGGTGATGGGCGTGGGCCGCACCTTCGGCGAAGCCATGCTCAAGAGCCAGCTCGGCGCGGGCTCGCGCCTGCCTGCCGCGGGCACGGTGGTGCTGACGGTGAAGAGCGGCGACAAGGCCCGTGCGGTGGACGTGGCGCGCGAGCTGCACGGCCTGGGCTTCGCGCTCGTGGCCACGCGCGGCACGGCCGCCGCGATCTCCGCTGCCGGCGTGCCGGTGCGCGCCGTCAACAAGGTCAAGGACGGCCGGCCGCACATCGTCGACCTCGTCAAGGCGGGCGAGATCCAGCTCGTCTTCACCACCGTGGACGAGACACGCGCGGCCATCGCCGATTCCCGCTACATCCGGCAGGCGGCCCTGGCCAATCGCGTCACGTACTACACGACGATGGCCGGCGCCGAGGCGGCCACCGAGGCGCTCAAGCACCGCGATGACCTCACCGTGGTGTCGCTGCAGGAGCTTCACGCCGAGCTGCTTTAGACTTCGTATCGTTTTTCGAGCGCCGCAGCGCCTGCACAGGGCCTTCTGCGGCGTTTTGTTTCCACCTGTCCATTCTTCCGGTCGCGCGTGCTGTATTGACTCAGCGCGTGCGGCCACTGTCCAGAGGTGTCTGCATGGCCACGATCCCCTTGACGCGCCGCGGGGCCGAGAAGCTGCGCGGGGAGCTGCACCGGCTCAAGTCGGTGGAGCGCCACGCCGTGATCCAGGCCATCGCCGAGGCGCGCGCGCAGGGCGACCTGTCGGAGAACGCCGAGTACGACGCCGCCAAGGACAAGCAGGGCTTCATCGAGGGCCGCATCCTCGAGCTCGAGGCCAAGCTTGCGGCGGCGCAGATCATCGATCCGGCCACGCTGGACGCCGACGGGCGCGTGGTCTTTGGCGCCACGGTGGAGCTGGAGGAGGAGGCCTCGGGTGCCGCCGTCACCTACCAGATCGTGGGTGACGACGAGGCCGATCTCAAGCTCGGCCTGATCTCGGTGTCGAGCCCGATCGCGCGCGCCCTCATCGGCAAGAGCGAAGGCGACATGGCCGAGGTGCGTGCGCCGGGCGGTCTCAAGACCTACGAGATCGTCGGCGTGCGCTACGTGTGAGCGCCGCCATGCCGGGGTGGCGCGACGCGCGCCGCCTGAGCGCCTTTCTGGCCTGCGCCTGGTTCGGTTTGCAGGCCGGCGTGGCGGGGCTTGGCACCACCTCCGTCTTTGCCGTGCTGCCCGGTCCTCAGGCCGGGCCGATCGTGGGCCGAATGCTGGGCGGCGAGGCGACTCTGGCAATCGTGCTGGGCGGGCTCGTCATCCTGCTGGAGCGCCTCATCGGCCGGGATGCCGCGGCGCGCGGACGCGGCCCGGCCTTCAGCGTCGAACTTGTCCTGGCGCTGGGCGCCGTCTTCTGCGCCGTGGCCGGGCACTACGCGCTGCAGCCCTACCTGGAGCAGGCGCGCGCGGGCCGCGGGCCGCTGAGCTTCGGGCAGCTGCACGCGATCAGCGTGGGCTTCTTCCTGCTGAAGATGGGCCTGGTCGGGGCACTGGCCTGGCGCGCGAACGCCCGGCTGGCCGCACATCGGCCCCTGCCGGAGCCGGCGCGCCCGGCGCCAGGGGAGGTCAGCCCTCCGCCCGCTTCTTCGGGCTGACCTGGCGCACGTCCTTGCGCTTGACACGGCCGCCGGCCGTGACGCGCTGGTTGCCCAGCAGCTTGACCTTCTTGATCGTCGGCCGGTGGTTGCCGCTCTTGGAGGGCTGTACCAGCTTCACCAGCCGCGGCCCGGGCTGGCGGCCGTCGCGCTCGGCGCGCGCCTTCTCCGGGATGGGGCGCCACAGCACGAGCAGCTTGCCAATGTGCTGGACGGGTGCCGCGCCGAGCCGGTCGGCGAGTTCGGCGAGCATCG
>JBIIED010000388.1:0-2781 GCA_044237995.1 Rubrivivax sp.
GTCATCGAGCACAAGATGGGCATCCACGGCAGCGCCACCTGCCAGATGCGCTACGAGGGCGCCACCGGCTGGCTCGTGGGCGAGCCCAACCGCGGCCTGGCGGCGATGTTCCTGATGATGAACTCCGCCCGCCTGCACGTGGGGCTGCAGGGCCTGGGGCACCAGGAGATCGCCACGCAGAACGCACTGCGCTACGCGCTGGAGCGCGTGCAGGGGCGTGTGGCCCTTGCGCCTTCAGTGGGCGCGGCCCAAGCGGGCGCCCCCGCCGCAGCCGCCGCCCGCGCGGCCGACCCCATCGCGCTGCACCCGGCCATGCGCCACACACTGCTGCGCCTGCAAGCCATGACCGAAGCGCAGCGCGTGGTCGCCTACCGCGCCGCGCTTGCGCTCGACGAGGCCGCGCACCATGCCGACCCCGCCGTGCGCGCCCGCGCCGCCGGGTTGGCGGCGCTGCTCACCCCGATCGTCAAGGCCTTCTGCACCCACCACGGCTTTCACGCGGCCAGTGCGGCGCTGCAGGTCTTTGGCGGCTACGGCTACGTGGCCGAGTACGGCATCGAGCAGACCGTGCGCGATGCGCGCATTGCGATGGTCTACGAGGGCACCAACGAGATCCAGGCCGTCGACCTGCTGCAGCGCAAGGTGCTGGCCGATGGCGGCGCGGTGCTGCGCGCCTGGCTAGAGGAGGCGCGCGCCGAGGCGCAGCGCTGCGAGGGCGCCGGCCTTGCCGACTTCGCCACTGCGCTGCGCGCGCAGTGCGACGCGACCGAGGTCGCGACCGAATCGGTGGCCGCAGCCGCAGCGGCCGCCGCCGACCGCGAGGCCCCGCTACGCGTGGCCGACGACTACCTGATGGGCCTTTCGCACGCCTTCCTTGCCTGGGCGTTCGCGGCGAGCGCGCGCGGCGCGCAAGGCCACCCTGACGCGGCATGGGCCCAGGCCAAGACCGCGCGCATGCGCTACGGCGTGCAATGGGTGCTGCCGCAGGCGCAGGTGCACTGGGCGCGGGCGGCGGATGCGGGGTTGGTGCTGCCGCTCGTGTCGACCTGAAGCGCGCCGCGAACCTGCGCCTGTCGGGCGTGTGCCGGGCACCCAGATGCGGCCGGCACCGCCGCCATGGATCGCCAGCGGCCTCAGGTCTGGGGAAGGCGCAACATCAAGGTCATCGGGTGCAGCGTCGACGTCTGGAAGCCGTAGTGCAGGTAGAAGGCCTTGGCGCGCTCCGACACCGCATGCACCACCAGTGCGCGGATCCCGGCATGGGCCGACACACCGATCGCGCGCCCGACGGCATCCTGCAGCAGGGCCGCGCCCAGCTTCATGCCCTGGGCCTGCCGGTCCACCGCGAGGCGGCCCAGGATGAGCATCGGCACGGGGTCGGGCATGTTGCGCCGCACCGGACCCGTCGCCGTCTCGTGCGTCACGGCCCCAGCGGCCAAGGCGTAGTAGCCCATCACCCGCCCGGATGTGTCGGCGACGACGAAGGTCCGGCTCGCTCCGCTTGCCTGGTTACCCAGCGCGCGCTTGCGCAGCCACTCATCCAATACGGGCTCGCCGCAGTCGAAGGTGTCCGTTCGGTGCCCGCTGTCAAGCGGCTCGGGGGGTGTCAGCTGCACGGAGGCAACCGCCTGACCGCCTCAGCGTGAAGACCTGCTGCCCCCGCGCGCGGCCCACGGCGGCTTGACGGCCATGAGGCGTTCAAGCCCCTCGTTGGGCGCCGGCGGGGCATCCAGCTGGCGGACAAATTCCTTGAAACGTCGAGGGTCCAGCCTGAAAACCACCTGATCGAGCAGGACGGACTGGGCACGGTCGCACGCTGCCTCCAGCATGAAGTCGGACCGGTTCTTGCCCAGCATCGTCGCGGCCTGATCGATCAGGTCGCGCTGCTCGGGCCTGGCTCGCAGGTTGATCGCAGCGTCGCGCATGGAATGTCAGTCAGGGCTGAAGGTGTGTAGACATTGTATACACGCAGTCTGCCGCACTGTGTGGCTGTTGTCAACACACTGACCGGGTTGTTGCGTGTCAGCCTGCGCCCGTCGCTGCCGCGAACCCGAACACCTCCCCCAGGAACGAGAGCTCGGCCTGCATGCCGCGCACGATGTTCGCCTGCTGCCGAAAGCCGTGGCCTTCGCCCTCGAATTCGAGGTACTCGACGCGGCAGCCCGCCTCGCGCGCCGCGGCCACGATGGCGCGGCTTTGCTGCGGCGGCACGGCGCGGTCTTCGGTGCCTTGCAGCGTGAGCAGCGCGCCGTGGCAGCCGGCCATGTGGTGCAGCGGGCTGCGCGCGCGGTACACCTCCAGCCCTTCGGGCAACGGCGCCACGAGTCGGTCCAGGTAGCGCGCCTCGAACTTGTGCGTGTCGGCCGCGAGTGATTCGAGATCCGCCACGCCGTAGTAGTTGATGCCGGCGGCAAATCGCTGCGTGAAGGCCAGGGCCGAGAGCACGGTGAAGCCACCGGCGCTGCCGCCGCGAATGGCGATGCGCTGCGGGTCCACGCGCCCTTCGGCCACCAGGTGGTCCACGGCGGCACAGGTGTCCTGCAGGTCGACCACCCCCCACTGCCCCACCAGGCGCTCGCGGTAGGCGCGCCCGTAGCCGGTGGAGCCGCCGTAGTTGACGTCCACCACCGCAAAGCCGCGGCTCGTCCAGAACTGCACATTCACCTTCAAGGCGGGCTGCGCCAGCGCGGTGGGCCCGCCGTGCAGCAGCACGATGAGCGGCGGCCGCTCGCCGGGCCGCGGCCGGCAGCCCGCCAGGCGCGGCGGGTAGAACCAGGCGTG
>JBIIED010000389.1:0-2776 GCA_044237995.1 Rubrivivax sp.
TCCCTCCAGGAATGCAAGGTTCAGGATCCCCTCGGGCTGCCCTGCTCGCCTTTCGCTTCTACCCGCGCTTGAGCCTCGCAAGCGCCGCAAAGGGGTGCGGCGCCTCCCCGGCCTCGCCTGCGGGCGCCGGCTCCTCGCCCCCGGGTTCGTAGGCCAGGGGTTCGGGGCACTGGTCGTGCCGGGGCACGAGGGGCAGGGCGAGGATGAGTTCGTCTTCGACGAGCTCGTGCAGGTTCAGGGCGCGCGGCAGGGTCAGCACGTCCTCGTCGTCCTCGGCTTCGTCCAGGCGCGCGGCCTCCTCCTCGGTGGGCACGAAGCGCAGCGTGCGCTCGACGCCGAGCTCGTGCACCACGGGCTGCAGGCAGCGCTGGCAGGTGAGCCACACGCGGGCGTGCGCGGCCAGGTGCAGGCGCAGTTGCGGCGCGTCTCCGAGCGGCTGGCGGAAGTGGCCGCGTGCCTGCCAGGCGGCCTCGCCCGGCATGCCGTCGGCAGGGGGCTGGGTGCCTTGCATCAGGCGCGGCAGCTGCGCCAGGGGGACGGCTCCCTCCAGGGAGGCACCGGCGCGGGCGAAGGCGCCGACGTCCAGGCGGGTGGGTTGGGGCGGCTTCATGGCGTTTGTGGCGGAGGGACTATAATCTTGGGCTTTTCGCCCGACGGTGCGCCCGCTCGCGTCCGTACGGGTGCGGGCCCGCTTCGGGCCAACTCTACGCGCCCAGGAGCCCATCATGGCTGTCCAGCAGAACAAGAAATCGCCGTCCAAGCGCGGCATGCATCGCTCGCACAACGCGCTGGGCTCGCCTGGCACCGCCGTGGAAGCCACCACGGGCGAGGTGCACCTGCGCCACCACATCAGCCCCACGGGTTTCTACCGTGGGCGCAAGGTGATCAAGACCAAGGCCGACGCCTGAGCACGCGCGGCGGCATCGCCCTCCGATGGCGCCCGATGACACGCGATGACACCTGAACCGCTGAGCCGCGTGAGGCTGGCGGTGGATTGCATGGGCGGCGACCACGGCCCGGCCGTGACCTTGCCGGCCTGCCGCGCCTTCCTCGACCGGCACCCGCAGGCCGAACTGCTGCTGGTGGGCCAGCCCGATGCGCTGGCGCCCGCGAGCGGCTGGTCGCGCTGCGAGGTGGTGGCCGCCACCGAGGTGGTGACGATGGACGACCCGGTGGAGGTGGCCCTGCGCAAGAAGCGCGACTCCTCCATGCGCGTGGCCATTGCGCAGTGCAAGGCTGCCGAGGGGCAGGAGCAGGCGGCGGCGCACGTGTGCGTGTCGGCGGGCAACACGGGTGCGCTCATGGCGCTGGCGCGCTACCTGCTCAAGACCACCGAGGGCATCGACCGTCCGGCCATCGCCACGGTGCTGCCCAACCGGCAGGATCGCTTCACCACCGTGCTCGATCTGGGTGCCAACGTGGACTGCACGGCCGAGCACCTGCTGCAGTTCGCGGTGCTGGGAAGCGCGCTCGTGGGTGCCGTGGACGGGGTGGACGAGCCGACGGTGGGCCTGCTCAACATCGGCGAGGAAGTGATCAAGGGCAGCGAGACGATCAAGCGCGCGGGCGAGCTGCTGCGCGAGGCCTCTGCAGCGGGCGTCATCCGCTTTCACGGCAACGTGGAAGGCAACGACATCTTCAAGGGCACCACCGACATCGTGGTGTGCGATGGCTTCGTGGGCAACGTGATGCTCAAGAGCTCCGAAGGGCTGGCTTCGATGCTCGGGGAGTTCATCAAGCGCGAGTTCAAGGGCTCGCTCTACGGCCAGTTCGCCGGGCTCGTGGCGCTGCCGGTGCTCAACCGCTTCAAGGCGCGCGTGGATCACCGCCGCTACAACGGCGCCGCGCTGCTGGGCCTGCGGGGCCTCGTCTTCAAGAGCCATGGCTCGGCCGACGCCTTCGCCTTCGAGCACGCACTCGTGCGCGCGCACGACGCGGCGCGCAACCGGCTGCTCGAGCGCGTGCACGAGCGCATCGCGCGCACGGTGAAGGCGCTGCCGGCCATGACGTCTGGGTGCCCCGCATGAACGCATCGGCCTCGCGCATCACCGGCACCGGTGGCTACCTGCCGCCGCGGCGGCTGTCCAACGACGACATGGTGCGGCTGCTGGCCGAGCGGGGCCTGGAGACGAGCGACGAGTGGATCGTCGAGCGCACGGGCATCCGCGCCCGGCACTTCGCCGACGCGGGCGTGAACGCGAGTGACCTTGCGCTGCAGGCCTGCCGCGCCGCGCTCGAGGCGGCCGGGCGCACCCCGGCGGAGGTGGACCTCATCATCGTGGCCACCTCCACCCCCGACATGGTGTTTCCCTCCACGGCCTGCCTGCTGCAGGCCAAGCTCGGGGTGGCGGGCTGCCCGGCCTTCGACGTGCAGGCGGTGTGCTCGGGCTTCGTCTACGCGCTCACGGTGGCCGACGCGATGATCCGCACCGGCTCGGCGCGCTGCGCGCTGGTGGTGGGCGCAGAAGTGTTCTCGCGCATCCTCGACTTCAACGACCGCACCACCTGCGTGCTCTTCGGCGACGGGGCGGGGGCGGTGGTGCTGGAGGCCTGCGAGGCCGGCCAGGCACCGGGCCTGCTTGCCACCGAGCTGCATGCCGACGGCCGCCACGTGGGCATCCTGTGCACGCCGGGCACGGTGGCGGGTGGCCAGGTGCTGGGCGATCCGCTGCTGCGCATGGACGGCCAGGCCGTCTTCAAGCTGGCAGTGGGCGTGCTCGAGGACGTGGGCCGCTCGGTGCTGGCCAAGGCCGGGCGCGTGCCCGATGACGTGGAT
>JBIIED010000390.1:0-2772 GCA_044237995.1 Rubrivivax sp.
GGCCACGGCCCATTCCAGGCGCTTGGCAGAGCTGCCGGCCGTGCCGACGATGGCGGAGTCAGGCTTCGGTGAACTCGAGGCGACCAACGTCTACGCCCTGTTCGTGCCAGCTGGGCTGCCTGCGGCCTTGCTCGAGCAGCTCCATGCCCGAGTGCAGGCCGCGATGCGGCTGCCCGAAGTGGCCGGGCCGCTGCGGCTGGCCGGAATGTCGCCCCGGGTGATTTCGCCTGCCGCCTTCGAAGCGGAGTTGCGCGAGCAGGAAAGGCGCGTGGGCCCGCTTGCGCGGGCCATTGCCCAGCTCTCGGAGTGAGCCGACGGGAGCGTGGGCTCTGGCCGGCTCTCAGGCTGCGCGCTGCGCCCGCGCCTGCTCGAGCAGCGTGGCCGCGCCGCTGACCTCGAACTTGCCAGGAGCCTCGAGGTTGAGCGTGCGCACGACGCCGTCGACCACGAGCATCGAATAGCGGGCCGAGCGCAGGCCCATGCCGCCTGCGCTGCGGTCGAGCATCATCCCGGCAGCCGTGGTGAGGACCCCGTTGCCATCGGCCACCATGCGAATCTTGCCTGCGGTGCCCTGGTCGCGGCCCCATGCGCCCATCACGAAGGGGTCGTTCACCGACACGCACCAGATCTCGTCCACGCCCGCTTCGCGCATCTCCTGCGCGTGCTGCACGAAGCCCGGCAGGTGCTGGGCCGAGCAGGTGGGCGTGAAGGCGCCCGGCACGGCAAACAGGGCCACCGTCTTGCCCGCGGCAGCGGCGGCCACATCGAAATCATTCGAGCCGATGGTGCAGCCCTCGCCCTCCACCGCCACGAACTCCTTGACCGTGCATGCGGGCAGCTTGTCTCCAACCTTGATCATCGATTCTTCCTCGAAAACAGATACGGGCCGTCCACCAGTGTGCTGGCGATCCGGCCCGCAGGGGCGACGCAAGGGGAGATGACCCTGCGCCGCGCTGAGACTTGTGGCGACCTCAGACCAGGCGCGCCTTCTCCACCAGGCGCGTCACGGTCCAGGACTTGGTCTTGGAGATGGGACGCCCCTCGGCGATCTCCACCAGGTCGCCCATCTTGTACTCGCCCTTTTCGTCGTGGGCGTGGTACTTGCGCGAGCGTGCCACGATCTTGCCGTAGAGCTCGTGAGCGGCACGGCGCTCGACCAGAACGGTGACCGTCTTGGCCCGCTTGTCGCTGACCACGCGGCCGATCAGCGTGCGGGTGTTGCGCGCGGGGGTGGCTTGCTGTTCGCTCATTTGGCAGCCTTCTTCTTCTCGGCGAGGATCGTCTTGGCACGCGCGATGTCACGGCGCGTGCTGCCCAGCTGGGCGTTGTTGGACAGCTGCTGCGTGGCCTTTTGCATGCGCAGGCCAAAGTGGGCGCGCAGCAGTTCGGACACTTCCTTCTCGAGGGCGGCCACGTCCTTGGCGCGCAGTTCGGATGCTTTCATCGTGGGCTCCGGTTCTCAGGCGCCGACCTGGCGCGTCACGAACGTGCAGCGCAGCGGCAGCTTGGCCGCCGCCAGCGTGAAGGCCTCACGGGCCAGCGCCTCGGGCACGCCGTTGAGCTCGTAGAGCACCTTGCCGGGCACGATCTCGGCCACGTAGTACTCCGGGTTGCCCTTGCCGTTGCCCATGCGGACTTCAGCGGGCTTCTGCGAGATCGGCTTGTCGGGAAAGATGCGGATGAAGATGCGGCCACCGCGCTTGATGTGGCGCGAGATCGCACGGCGCGCAGCCTCGATCTGGCGCGCCGTCAGGCGACCGCGCTCGGTGGCCTTCAGGCCGAAATCGCCGAAGGACACGTTCGCACCGCGCGTGGCCACGCCGGTGTTGCGCCCCTTCTGTTCCTTGCGGAACTTGCGACGGGAGGGTTGCAGCATGCTTATTCTCCTTTGGCCTCGCCGCCGGGCGCGGCAGCACGGCGCACACGCTTGACGACGGGGGTCTTGGGCGCGTCGCCCGCCGGCGCGCCGGCGGGTGCGCCACCGGGGGCAGCGTCGGCGCGCGGGGCGCGGTCGCCACCGGGGCGGCCACGGCCGCCAGGGGCACCCGGGCCGCCAGGGCGCGGGGCGCCGCGGCGCGCACGGCGCTCGTCACCACCTTCGTCGGGACGCTGAGCGCCCGGGGCCTCGCCGCGGCCGAGGTTGTCGCCGCGGTAGACCCAGCACTTCACGCCGATGACGCCGTAGGTGGTCTTGGCTTCCGAGAAGCCGTAGTCGATGTCGGCCTTGAGCGTGTGCAGCGGCACGCGCCCTTCGCGGTACCACTCGCAGCGCGCGATCTCGATGCCGTTCAGGCGGCCCGAGGACATGATCTTGATGCCCTGCGCGCCCAGGCGCATCGCGTTTTGCATCGCGCGCTTCATGGCACGGCGGAACATGATGCGCTTCTCGAGCTGCTGCGTGATCGAGTCGGCGATGAGCTGCGCGTCGATCTCGGGCTTGCGGATCTCCTCGATGTTGACTGCCACCGGCACGCCCAGGCGGCGCGCGAGTTCAGCCTTGAGGTTCTCGATGTCCTCGCCCTTCTTGCCGATCACGACGCCCGGGCGTGCCGAGTAGATCGTGATGCGTGCGTTCTTGGCCGGGCGCTCGATCAGGATGCGCGAGACCGCGGCGCTCTTGAGCTTGCTCTTGAGAAACTCGCGCACGGCGAGATCCTCGGCCAGCATCTGGCTGAAGTTGCGGTTGTTGGCAAACCAGCGCGAGGCCCAGGCCCGGGTGACGGGCAGGCGAAAGCCGGTGGGGTGGATCTTTTGTCCCATGGTGTTCCTTCG
>JBIIED010000131.1:0-9393 GCA_044237995.1 Rubrivivax sp.
CCAGTCGACGAAGGGCTTGACATACACCCGCACGATCCAGGCCTGCCCGCCATCCACCGGCTCGCCCAGCGACACGTAGAGGTCCTTCGTGAGGCCGGTGCGGATGGAGGCCTCGGTCATGGGCATGGTCTGTACGCGGTAGACGCGCTTTTCCGGGTACATGTCGGTGACCTTGCGCCCGTCGCGCGTGACCTCCACCCATGCGCGCACGGCGCGGTAGTTGGGGCCCTCGACCTCCTTGAATTCGCGCAGCGTGAAGGTGATGCCGTCCACCACCACGCTGCCGCCGGGGGCCATCTTCACGTCGCGCTCGACCTCGAGCGTCTTGACCATCGTCACGCCGACGATGAAGACCGCCACGCCCAGGTGCGCGAGCATCATGCCCCACGTGGCTCGCGGCACCAGGCCCAGGCGGTTCCACACCGAGCCGCCCGCCGTGCCACGCGGCGCCACGCGTTCCCACAGGTCGGTGAGCACCCCGAACACGACCCACCACGCCAGCAGCAGCCCGAGCGCGCCCAGCAGGCTCATGCGCCCGGCCAGCCAGCTCGAGCCGGCGGTGGCCACCACCGCCGCACCGGCAGCCCACTTCAGGCGGCTGGCGATGTCGGGCAGCTCGGCTTGCTTCCAGCGCGCGATCGGGCCTACGCCCATCAGCACCACCGCGGGCACCATCAGCGGCACGAAGACGGCATCGAAGTAGGGCGGCCCCACGGAGATCTTGCCCAGGCCCAGCGAGTCGAGCACGAGCGGGTAGAGCGTGCCCAGCAGCACGGCGGCGCAGGCCACGAGCAGCAGCACGTTGTTGGACAGCAGCAGCGTCTCGCGCGACAGCAGCCCGAAGCGAGCCCCCAGGCCCACGCTGGGCGCGCGCCAGGCGTACAGGGCCAGCGAGGCGCCCACCACCACGACGAGGAATCCGAGGATGAACAGGCCCCGCGCCGGGTCGGTGGCGAAGGCATGCACGGAGGAGAGCACCCCCGATCGCACGAGGAAGGTGCCCAGCAGCGACAGCGAGAAGGCGAGGATGGCCAGCAGCACCGTCCAGCTCTTGAAGCTGCCGCGTTTTTCCGTGACGGCCAGCGAGTGGATGAGCGCCGTGCCCACGAGCCAGGGCATGAAGGAGGCGTTCTCCACGGGATCCCAGAACCACCAGCCGCCCCAGCCGAGCTCGTAGTAGGCCCACCAGCTGCCGATGGCAATGCCCAGCGTCAGGAAGAGCCAGGCCACGGTCGTCCACGGGCGCGTCCAGCGCGCCCACTGCGCATCGAGGTTGCCGCCGATGAGGGCGGCCACCGCGAAGGCGAAGGCCACCGAGAAGCCCACGTAGCCCATGTAGAGCATCGGCGGGTGGATGACCATGCCCGGATCCTGCAGCAGCGGGTTCAGGTCACGCCCGTCGGCGGCGGCCGGCAGCAGTCGCTCGAAGGGGTTGGAGGTCAGCAGTGTGAAGAGCAGGAAGCCGACCGAGACGAGCGACATCACGGCCAGGATGCGTGCCACGACCGCCAGCGGCAGGTGGCGGCTGAAGAGGGCCACGGCCACCTGCCAAAGCGCCAGCATCAGCAGCCACAGCAGCAGCGAGCCCTCGTGGCCGCCCCAGACGGCGGCCACCCGGTAGGCCAGGGGTAGCTCGCTGTTGGAGTGCTGCGACACGTACAGCACCGAGAAGTCGTTGACGACGAAGGCCGCCGTCAGGCTCAGATAGGACACGACGGTGAACGCAAAGAGCACCACCGAGCCGGGCTTGGCCAGCGCCATCCAGCCGCTGCGCCCCGTCTGCGCACCCACCAGCGGCACCACGCCCAGCACGAGCGACAGCGCCAGCGCGATCCACAGCGCAAAGTGACCGATCTCCACGCTCATTGCCGTCCTCCGCGCCGTGGCGCCTGGGTCTGCCCGTTCATCACGCCGTGCCTTCCGTACAGGTCCGTCAAGGCTTCAGCCCCTGCACACTCTGGCCGTACTTGGAATCGCCCTTCTTGGCCTTCTCGAGGGCTTCGGCCGCCTCGGGCGGCATGTAGTTCTCATCGTGCTTGGCCAGCACCTCGCGCGCCTCGAACACGCTGCCTTGAAGCTGGCCCTGCGCCACCACGCCCTTGCCTTCCTTGAAGAGGTCGGGGAGGATCCCCTCGTAGCGCACGCTCACCGTCTGCGCGGTGTCGGTGATCACGAAGTTCACCTTCGTGCCGTCGCGCTTGACGCTGCCTTCCTGCACCAGGCCGCCCACGCGGAAGGTGCGGCCTTTGGGCGCTTCCTGAGAAGCCACCTGCGTAGGCGAATAGAAGAAGACGAGGTTGCTCTGGAAGGCGTTGAGCACGAGCGCTGCGATCGCGCCCACGGCTACCACGCCGCCCAGGGCCAGCGCCAGACGCTTCTGGCGCGGCTTCATGACTCGTCCTCCCCCTGCGCCAGGGCGGCCGCCTGCAGCGCGCAGAGCCTGCGCCGCCGCGCCAGCCAGGGCTCCAGTGCCACGACGAGCGCGAACACGCCATAGCAGCCCCAGACGAAGGCGCCGTTGCCGCCCATCGAGAAGAACTCGGAAGCACTGCCCCAGTTCATCGGGATACCTTCTCTTTCAGGGATTCCGGTACGGCCGCGCCGGCCGGCGCGGCCGCGAGCTCGCGCACCCACTGCGCACCACGCTCGCGTTCCAGGATGATGGCACGTGTGCGCATGAAGACGACCGCGAAGGCATAGGCCCAGCACGCCACGGTCATCAGCAGCATCGCGGTGAGCATCGTCGTGGCCATCTTGGGCGCGGCCGTGAGGCTCACGGATGCACCCTGGTGCAGCGTGTTCCACCACTTGACCGAGAAGTAGATGATGGGCACGTTCACGGCGCCCACCACCGCCAGCAGCGCGCCGGCGGCATCCGAGCGGCGCGTGTCGTCGATGGCCTCGGTCAGCGCGATGTAGCCCAGGTACAGGAAGAGCAGGATGAGTTCGGAGGTCAGCCGCGCGTCCCAGACCCAGTAGGTGCCCCAGGTGGGGCGGCCCCACAGCGCACCCGTCCACAGGGCCAGGAAGGTGAACAGCGCCCCGGTGGGCGCGATGGCGCGCGCCACCATCGAGGCCAGACGTGCCCGCATGGCCCAGCCCACCGCGGCCCAGAAGGCCATCACGAGGTACAGCAGCATCGACATCCAGGCCGCTGGCACGTGGATGAAGATGATGCGGTAGACCTCGCCCTGCGTGGCGTCCGTGGGCGCGACGAAGAAGCCCATGTACAGGCCCGCGGCGGCGAAGCCCGCCGCCACCAGCCAGCACAGCGGCACCAGGATGCCCGCCAGGGCGTAGAAGCGCGGGGGCGAGGAGAAGGTGTAGAAGGTCAGCGGCATCGGGTCACTCGGTGCTCACGCGTGGCTCGCTCGTGCTTCGCTCGTGGCGCATGCGGGGTTCACTCGGTGGAGATGCGAAGCGCAGCTGCCGTGGCCAGCGGCGCCCCGCAGGCGGTGGCGATGAGCAACGCTCCCAGCAGCGAATAATGCCCGGAAGCCGACAACCCTTGCTCGACCGTGGCGGCCGCGCCCGCACCGAATATCAGCACCGGCGTGGCCAGCGGCAGCACGATGAGGATGAGAAGCATCCCGCCGCTGCGCAGCCCGATCACGAGGGCGGCCCCCAGGCTGCCGAGAAGGCTCAGCACGGGCGTGCCCAGCAGCAGTCCGATCAGGAGCGCCACAAGCGTCGGGGCGGACAAGTCGAAGAGCAGGCCGATGACCGGCGCGGCGGCGATCAGCGGCAGGCCGGTGAGCACCCAGTGCGCTGCCGCCTTGGCCACGGCCAGGGCCACGGCAGGGTGCGGGGCCAACAGCATCTGCTCGAGCGATCCGTCGGCATGGTCGCCGGCGTAGATCGTGGCCACCGACAGCATGGAGGCCAGCAGCGCGCACACCCACACCACCCCGGGGGCGATCAGGCGCAGCGTCTGCGGCTCCGGGCCCACGCCCAGCGGGAACAGGCTCACCGCGACGACAAAGAAGACGAGCGGCAGCAGCGTCTCGATGCGCCGGCGCGCGGCCAGGCGCAGGTCGCGCAGGAACACCTCGATGAACAGCTGGCCCATGCGGTGGCAACGTCGCGGAAAGGCCGCCTCAGGGGCCCTGCCGCGCGGTGCGCGGCAGGGAGTCGAGGTCGAGCACACGGGTGGCCAGGCCCGGTGGCAGCGCCTGGTGGCTCGTGAGCAGCACGGCTCCGCCCGCGGCGGCATGCGTGCGCATCAGGGCCTCGAGGGTGCCGATTCCTGCATCGTCCAGGGCGTCGAAGGGCTCGTCGAGCAGCCACACGCGCGGCGGGTCGGGCAGGGCGAGCCGGGCCAGGGCCACGCGCCTGCGCTGCCCCTGGCTGAGCACGCGCACGGGCAGCCGGGCCTGTCGCGCCACCCCGAGCCGGTCCAGTGCAGCCTGTACAGCCTGCGGCGACACGGGCGTGCCACGCAGCCCGGCCACGAAGCGCAGCGCCTCGTGCGCGAGCAGATCGTCCTTGAGGGCGTTGGCGTGGGCGATGTAGGCCAGTTCGCGACGCCAGCCGGGTGCCGCACCGCGCAGCTCCTGCCCTTCCCACCACACCGCACCCTCGGCGGGCGTCGACAAGCCGGCCAGCAGCCGCAACAGCGTTGTCTTGCCGCGGCCGTTCGTGCCGCGCAGCCAGACCACCTCTCCCGCGTGCAACTCGAGCTCCAGGCCCTTGATGAGCAGCCGATCGCCGCGCTGCGCAGCCAGGCTGCGCGTGGCCAGGCACGGGGGGGTATCCGGCCGCGCCTGTGCGACCGAGGCGGAAGTCGAAGTCAAGGCAGGAGGGGCCGGCAAGCGAGGAGGTGGCGACACTCAGCGCGGCAGCTGCAGCGAGCCTTCGGCGCTGAAGGAGACGCTGCCGCCGAGCACCGACATGCCAGCCACCGGCCCGCCCGACAGGCGCCCGCGCAGCACGTAAGGCAGCTCGCGTGGCGCCGAGCCGTCCAGCAGCCCGAGCATCTGCCGCACCGCTGCGGTGGCCGAGACGGTAACGGGCACCGTCACCACGAGCTCGCCATAGCGCGGCACGGTGCCCGGCTCGGACGTCACGCCAGTGGCCAGACGCCGGCCGTTGACATCCAGATCGATGGCCAGGCCATCGAAGGTCAGGGCCATCGTGCCCATGTTCTGAATCCGCAGCTTGATCGCCAGGCGCAGCTCGAGCCCCTCTCCACGCAGGCGCTCGACCCCGACGACGCTCACGCGCGGGGGTTCCATCCCCGGCAGCGAGGCGCAGCCCCCCAGCAGCAGCGGCACGGCCACCGAGCCCGCAAGCAGGCCCGCGGCCATGAGGCGCAGGGCCCGACGGCGCGCGCGGCCAGGCTCACCCGGATCGATCGCTTCGGGCATGACGTCGGACGGCTTCATCGCTGTGCTCCTCGCTCCACTTCAGCTCTCCCGGAAATTCAATCCGGCCCGGACGGTCACCCGCACCCCGCTCAGTAGCCCAGCCCCATCGCCTCGCGCACATCGCGCATCGTCTCGCGCGCCACCTGGCGGGCGCGCTCGTTGCCCGCGTCCAGGATCTGGATCACCTTGCGCGGATCCTTCAGGAAGGGCTCGGCGCGCTCGCGCCAGGGCGCCTGCTCGGCCACGATGGCGTCGATCACGGGCTGCTTGCACTCCAGGCACCCGATGCCCGCGCTCCTGCAGCCCTTGTCGGCCCACTCGCGCGTGGCCGCGTCGGTGTAGACGGTGTGGAACTGCCACACCGGGCAGCGCGAGGGGTCGCCGGGGTCGCTGCGGCGCACGCGCTGCGGGTCGGTGGGCATGCGGCGCACCTTGGCCTCCACCTGCGCGGGCTCCTCGCGCATGGCGATGGCGTTGCCGTAGCTCTTGCTCATCTTGGCGCCATCCAGCCCGGGCAGCTTGGCCACTTCGGTGTGCAGGGCCTGCGGCTCCACGAGGATCGTGCGCCCCGTGCCGCGCAGGTGGCCCGAGAGCGACTCGCTGTCGGCGCTCGTCCAGCCGGCCACGCCCGCCTGTGCCTTGCGCACGATGCCATCGCCCTTGGCCAGCGCCTCCTGCGAGCCCGTCTCGCCATAGGCCTTGCGCTGCTTGTCGAAGTAGCGCGCGTCGTCCTTTGAGAGCCTGGCCAGCGCAGCCTGAGCCTGGGCCTGGAAGGCCGGGGTGTTGCCGTAGAGGTGGTTGAAGCGGCGCGCCACCTCGCGCGTGAGCTCCACGTGCGAGGACTGGTCCTCGCCCACGGGTACGTGGGCGGCGCGGTAGATCAGGATGTCGGCGGCCTGCAGCAGCGGATAGCCGAGGAATCCGTAGGTGGCCAGGTCGCGGTCCTTGAGCTTGTCGATCTGGTCCTTGTAGGTGGGCACGCGCTCGAGCCAGCCCAGCGGCGTGCCCATGGCCAGAAGCGTGAAGAGCTCGGCGTGCTCGATCACGCGGCTCTGGGCAAAGATCGTGGAGCGCTCGGGGTCCAGCCCGGCGGCGATCCAGTCGATCACCATCTCGTGCACGCTGCGCCCGATCACCTCGCGCTCTTCGTAGTGCGTGGTGAGGGCGTGCCAGTCGGCCACGAAGTAGAAGCAGGTGTGCGCATCCTGCAGGCGCACCCAGTTCTTCAGCGCGCCGTGGTAGTGGCCAAGGTGCAGTGCGCCGGTGGGGCGCATGCCGGAGAGGACGCGGTCGGGCATGGGGCAGGGCGGTTCGGCGATTCGATCAACCGCGATTCTCGCTCAGGCCACCCCGGGCCGGCCGCCTACACTGCCGGGTTCGATGAAGCGCATCGTCATCCTGATCTCCGGCCGCGGCTCCAACATGCAGGCGCTCGTGCGCGCCTGCGCGGCCGAGCGCTGGCAGGCCCGCATCGTCGCCGTGCTGAGCAACCGCCCCGATGCGGCGGGCCTGGCCTTTGCCGAGCAGGCGGGCATCGCCACTTCGGTGGTCGACCACCGTGCGTTCGGCTCGCGCGAGGCCTTCGACGCGGCACTGGCGCAGGCCGTGCAGGCGCATGCGCCCGATCTCGTCGTGCTCGCGGGCTTCATGCGCGTGCTGGGCCCGGCCTTCCTGGCGTGCTTCGAGGGCCGGGTGCTCAACATCCACCCTTCGCTGCTGCCGTCCTTCCCCGGCCTGCACACCCACCGCCGCGCCCTGGAGGCGGGCTGCCAGGTGACGGGGGCCACCGTCCATCTCGTCACGCCCGCTCTCGACTGCGGGCCGATCGTCATGCAGTCCGCCGTGCCGGTGCGCCCGGGCGATGACGAAGAGTCCCTCGCGCAACGGGTGCTGGCCACCGAGCACGTGATCTACCCGCGGGCCGTGTGCTGGTTCGTGGAGGGCGCACTGGAGGTGTCGGCTGGCCGCGTGCGGCACCGTGCGGGCGAGCCGCAGTGGCTTTTCGGTTGAACGTTCCATGCGCCCTGCCGCCCTCCTCGAATTGACGTCCTCGCTCGTGCAGGTGGTGCTGCGCCTGGACCAGCCCGCCGACCGCATCGTGTCGACCTTCTTCCGTGAGCACCGCGCCCTCGGGCCGCGGGAGCGCCACACGCTGGCCGAGACGGCCTACGCCGTGCTGCGCCGGCGGCTGCTGCTGCAGCACCTGGCGCAAAGCGGGCAGGGGCCGCTGGAGCGGCGCCTGGCGATCCTGGGCTGGCAGGGCAGCACCGAGTTCCTGCATGCCGCGCTTGGCCCGCCCGAACAGGCCTGGCTGGCCCAGGTCTCGGCGGTGGACCGCTCGCAGCTGCCCGAGCGGCTGCGGCACAACCTGCCGGCGTGGGTGGCCGACCCGCTGCGCGCCGCACTCGGCGAGGAGTCGTTCTGGGCGCTGATCGGCGCGCTGGATGCGCCCGCGCCGCTGGACCTGCGCGTGAACACGCTCAAGGCGCGGCGCGAGGACGCGCAGGCAGCGCTGGCCGCCCTCGGCGTGGCGAGCGTGCCCACGCCCTTGTCGCCCTGGGGCCTGCGGCTGGCCGACAAGCCCGCCCTCACCAGGCTCGCGCCGTTCGAGGGGGGCGACGTGGAGGTGCAGGACGAGGGCAGCCAGCTGCTGGCGCTGCTCACCGGAGCACGGCGTGGCGAGATGGTGGTGGACTTCTGCGCCGGTGCCGGCGGCAAGACGCTCGCCCTGGGGGCAATGATGCGCAACACCGGGCGGCTCTACGCCCTGGACACCTCCGGCCACCGGCTGGCCGCGCTCAAGCCGCGCCTGGCCCGCAGCGGCTTGTCGAACGTGCACCCGGTGCAGATCGCCCACGAGCGCGACGATCGGGTGCGGCGCCTGACCGGCAAGGCCGACCGCGTGCTCGTGGACGCCCCGTGCTCGGGCCTGGGCACCCTGCGCCGCAACCCGGACCTGAAGTGGCGCCAGTCCCCCGAGGCGGTGCAGGCGATGCAGGCTCAGCAGGGCGCGATCCTGGAGGCGGCCTCGCGGCTGCTGCGGCCGGGCGGGCGGCTCGTCTATGCCACTTGCAGCCTGCTGCGGGCGGAAAACGAGGACGTCACCGGGGCCTTCACCTCCGCCCACACCCGGGACTTCGAGCCGCTGCCCGCCAGCGAGTTGCTGGCCGAGGCACGCGTGGCGGACGCCAGCGGCCTGGACGAGGCCGGGGCGATGCGCCTGTGGCCGCACCGCCATCACACCGACGGGTTCTACGCCATGGCCTGGCGCCGCCGCGACTGAGCCCAAAGCTGGCGTCTGCCCTTCCCCTTTCCGCCGCTGAGGCGGATTCACCGCCCCGGGGGGTCAATCCGCTGCCGGCGCTGCCGATCCACCTACAATGCTTTTGCTCGGCCACCTTTTCGACCGGCCGGTGAGGTCTTTCCAAGATGATGATGGATGAGTTCCTGACGCTGCGTGACGCGGCACTGGCCTGGCTCTCCCACGGCCTGCTGGATGCCAGCTGGTGGCAGGTGCTGCTCTTCACGCTTGCCGTCACCCACGTGACGATTGCCTCGGTCACGATCTTCCTGCATCGGGCACAGGCGCATCGCGCGCTGGACCTGGGCCCGGTGCCTTCGCACTTCTTCCGGCTGTGGCTGTGGTTGACCACCGGCATGGTGACCAAGGAGTGGGTGGCGATCCACCGCAAGCACCACGCCAAGTGCGAGACGGTCGACGACCCGCACAGCCCCGTGACCCGCGGCATCCGCACCGTGCTTCTGGAAGGCTCGGAGCTCTACCGCGCGGAAGCGAAGAACCTCGAGACGCTGGCCAAGTACGGCCACAACACGCCCGACGACTGGCTCGAGCGCAACCTCTACACCCGCTTCTCGTGGCAGGGCGTGGGGCTGATGCTCATCATCAACCTGCTGCTCTTCGGCGCCATCGGCGCAACGGTCTGGGCGGTGCAGATGCTGTGGATCCCGATCACCGCAGCGGGCATCATCAATGGCGTGGGCCACTACTGGGGCTACCGCAACTTCG
>JBIIED010000391.1:0-2761 GCA_044237995.1 Rubrivivax sp.
GCCAAGGTCAAGAGCGGCGACGCCTTCGACCTCAACGACTTCCTCACCCAGATCTCGCAGATGAAGAAGATGGGCGGCCTGGGCGGGCTGATGGACAAGCTGCCCTCGCAGCTGGCCGCGCGCGCCCAGCAGGCCGACCTCAACCGTGCCGAGCGCGACGTGCGCCGCATGGAGGGCATGATCTGCTCCATGACGCCGCTGGAGCGGCGCAAGCCCGAGCTGATCAAGGCCTCGCGCAAGCGGCGCATCGCCGCCGGCGCGGGCGTGCAGGTGCAGGACGTCAACCGCATGCTCGCGCAGTTCGAGCAGATGCAGTCGATGATGAAGAAGATGAAGGGCGGCGGCCTGATGAAGATGATGCGCCGCATGGGCGGCGTGGCAGGCATGCCCGGCCTGCCACGCTGAAGAGCGGCCCCCGCGCGGTGGGGGGCGCGCATGCGAGGCGGCTCAAGTCAGGCCCTGGGGGCGCCGATAAACCGGCTGTCTCTCCGTCTCCGAGCCGCTGCCATGCCACCCTTTGATTCGTTGCCCCTGGCTGCCGCAGCCGCCGCCTCCGCGGTGGTGCTGTGCCTCGTGCTCGCGCTCCTCGCGTGGCGGCTGCGCCAGCGCCGGGCCGCTTCGGCCTCGGCCCGCGTCCGGTCCACGGGCAGGAGCGACCGCGCCGGCTCCCGGGATGGGTCCGAGCTGGTGGCCCGCTACCAACCGAGCGCGGTCAGGGTGCTGACTGCCTGCGAGCGCGAGGCCTTCGATCTCGTGCGCGAAGCCCTTCCCGAGCACCTGGTGATGGCTCAGGTGCCGCTGGTGCGCTACCTGCGGGTGCACGACAAGCGCACCGAGGACGATTGGCTCAGAGGCCTGTCGATGCTCAGCGCCGACATCCTCGTGTGCGACACGAGCTCGCGACCGGTCATCGCCGTGGAGATTCTGCCTTCCAAGCTGGGCCCGAAGGCCCAGGAGCGGCACGAGCGCATGCGCCAGTTGCTCGAAGGGGTGGGCGTGCGCGTGCTGATCTGGCAGGAAACCCGTCTGCCGCCAGCCGAGCAGGTGCGCACGCAGTTGCGCGCTGCGCTGGAATCCGAGGCTGGCGCGTCATCGCGCCCGCGCAGCGCCGTTGGCGGTGCTGCGCCAGCGGCGCGTCGACGCAGCGCCAGTGTTGATCCGCGCTCGAGTGCGGACGCCATGCGCATCGAGCCGGAACTCGGCCAGGTGGATCCGCCGGCGCGGGGCACCAGTGCGGCACGCAGCTCGGCGCCTCCTGCCGGTGCTGCGGCCACGGCCCCTGGCCGCGCAGCGGCAGCAGCAGCGGGTGGCGCAGCCGCAGCGACGGCGGCGGCGCGGCCTGCAGCCGCCAGCGGCTTCGCACCCCTGATCCCGGTGCCCGAGATTGCCGAGCTGCTGGCCGAGGGTGACGAGATCGCCGCCCGCCACTCCTCGTTCGACCCGGTCTCGCTGACCTTCTTCGACGAGTTCGAGGCGCGCCAGCAGGGCAACTCCTCCGCCGCGCATTGAGCCGCGCGGCGCGCCAGGCGCCGCGCGCTCAGGCCAGCAGCGCCTGCGCGAATTCGCGCGCGTCGAAGGGCTGCAGGTCCTGCAGGCCCTCCCCGATTCCGATGAAGTAGACGGCGATCGGGCGACGCTGCTGCGCGCACCAGCGCGCGATCGCGGCGAGCACGCCGCCCTTGGCCGTCCCGTCGAGTTTCGTGACGACCAGCCCGGTCAGCGGCACTGCCGCATCGAAGGCCTGCACCTGCGCCAGCGCGTTTTGTCCCGTGTTGCCGTCCACGACGAGCAGCACCTCGTGCGGGGCGCCCGGCTGCGCCTTGCCAATCGTGCGGTGGATCTTGCGCAGCTCCTCCATCAGGTGCGGCTGCGTGGGCAGCCGCCCTGCGGTGTCGGCGATCACGACGTCGCAGCCACGGGCCCGCCCGGCGCTCACCGCGTCGAAGCTTACGGCGGCCGGATCACCGCCTTGCTGGCTCACGATGTCGACCCGGTTGCGATCCCCCCACACGGCCAGCTGCTCGCGCGCGGCGGCGCGGAAGGTGTCGGCCGCCGCCAGCAGCACCTTGCAGCCGCCCTCGGCGAAGTGGTGCGTCAGCTTGCCGATGCTCGTCGTCTTGCCCGCGCCGTTGACGCCCACCACCATCAGCACCGTGGGCGCGCCGGCACCGATCTCCAGAGGCCGCTGCAGCGGCGCCAGGAGTTCGGCCAGCACGTCCAGCAGCAGCGCCTTCACCGCAGCCGGATCGGTGGCGCCGGCCTGGCGCACGCGCCGACGCAGCTCCTCGAGCACGTGCGCCGTGGCGGGCACACCGGCGTCGGCCATCAGCAGCGCCGACTCGAGCTCCTCGTAAAGCGACTCGTCGAGCCGCGCGCCCGAGAAGACGCTCGCGAGGCCAGCACCGGTGCGGCGCAGGCCTGCACGCAGCCGCTCCATCCAGCCCGCCCGCGTGGCCTGCACTGCCGCAGCCGCAGCCGCAGGCCCCGCAGCGGGGGTCGAGGGGACGATGTGGGCGCCAGTCGCCACTGGCGCGGCCGCAGATGGGGCCGCTGGTGTGAGCGCAAGTGCGGCTGGAGGTGCCGCCACGGGCGCGGTGCCACCCGGGACGGGAACTGGCGCAGCCCCGGACGAGACGGGGGCCGGCTTGGACCGCTTGAAGAAGCTGAACATGGTGGGGAGGGGTGGAGGAAGCCGCCAAGCTGGCGCGTGCCGTGCTTGCCGCTATACTGCGCGGTTCGGGGCGCTTTAGCTCAGTCGGTT
>JBIIED010000393.1:0-2754 GCA_044237995.1 Rubrivivax sp.
GGCTGCGCCCTGCTCACCCTTCAGCGTAAGCCGTGACCTGATGCGCGAATCGGCTGCGCTGGCGCGCACGCTGGGCACGCGCATGCACACGCATCTGGCCGAGAACGACCACGACGTGGCCTACAGCCGCGAGCGCTTCGGCATGACGCCGGCCGAGTACGCCGAGTCTCTGGGCTGGGTGGGTGCGGACGTGTGGCACGCGCACTGCGTCAAGCTCGATCCTCCAGGCATCGCGGCCTTCGCGCGCACGCAAACGGGCGTGGCCCACTGCCCCTGCAGCAACATGCGCCTGGCCTCGGGCATCGCACCGGTGCGCCGCATGGTCGATGCCGGCGTGCCGGTGGGGCTGGGCGTGGATGGCAGCGCGAGCAACGATGGCGCGCACATGCTGGGCGAGGCGCGCACGGCGATGCTGCTGGCGCGCGTGGGCCGCGCGCTCGAGCCCTTCGGCTGCGACCACGGCCCGCGCGAGATGACGGCGCGCGACGCGCTGGCCCTGGCCACGCGCGGCGGCGCTCAGGTGCTTGGCCGCGCCGACATCGGCCACCTCGCGCCGGGGATGGCGGCCGACATCGCGCTCTTCGACACGCGCGGGCTCAGCCATGCTGGCGCCGCCGTGCACGACCCACTTGCCTCACTGTTTCTGTGCGCGCCCACCCCGGCGGCCTGGACGGTGGTCAACGGGCGCGTTGTCGTGGAGCGCGGCCAGCTCACCACCGTGGACCTCGGCCCGCTCGTGGAGCGGCACAACCGGCTGGCGCAGTTGCTCGCCCGCGGCGCGTCCTGAGGTCCCGTATGCTTGCCGCCCATGACTACCCCCTCGATTCACGTCACCGTCGTCACCGGGGCCTCGCGCGGCCTGGGGCTGTCCATGGCCTCGCAGCTGCTCGCGCGGGGGCACCAGGTGCTCACGCTCCAGCGCCAACCCAATCCGGCCCTGGTGGGTGCGGTCGAGCAGTGGTCGGTGGATCTCGCCGATGCCACCCCGGTGGCCGAGCGGCTCGGGCAGTGGGTGGCCGCGCTGCCGCGTGAGCAGCTTGCCTCCCTCACCCTCATCAACAACGCCGCGTTGCTCGTCACGCCCGGGCCGCTGCGGGAGGCCGACGCCGCCGAAGTCAGCCGCGCGCTGCGTGCAAGCCTCGAAGCCCCGCTGCTGCTCACCGCTGCCTTCCTGCGCGCCAGCGCGGACGTGGCCGCGCCCCGCAAGGTGCTCAACATCTCCTCGGGCCTGGGTCGCTTCGCGATGGCCGGCAGCGCCGTCTACTGCGCCACCAAGGCCGGGATGGACCACCTCAGCCGCGCCGTGGCGCTGGAGGAAGCGGAGCTGCCCGGCGGCGGCGCGAAGATCGTCTCCCTCGCCCCGGGCGTGATCGACACCGACATGCAGGTGCAGCTGCGCAGCGCCGACCCTTCTGCCTTCACGGCGCAGGCGCGCTTCCAGACGATGAAGGAAAGCGGCGGCCTGGACAGCGGCGAGGCCGCGGCGGCCAAGGTGCTTGCCTACCTGGACCGGCCCGACTTCGGCGCCAACCCGATCGGCGACGTACGCGACCCGCGCTGAGCGGGCCGCGCCTGGCTCAGCCCGCGAGCCAGGCCGCCAGATCGCTCTTGAGCTGGCGCAGGTCGGCCTCGCGCGTGTACATCATGTGACCCGCGTCGTAGTAGCGGTGCGTCAGGCGCGTACGCACCTCGGCCGGGAGGTCGAGCTGCGCGAGCGACCAGTCGGTGGCGCTGTAGGGAGTGCCGAGGTCGTAGCGGCCGCTGGCCACGAGCACCTTGAGGTGCGGGTTGCGGCGCATCGCGCGCGACAGGTCGGCCGTGGTGGTCGTGAAGTTGTTGCCCTTGTCCTCGCCGCGGTTCCAGTTCCAGCCACGGTTGACCTCGACGTTGAGCGCCTCGTAGCGCGCCTGGATCGGGATGCCCAGCGCGCCGGCGAAGTAGGCCTGCGCGGCCATCTTGTAGGGCCCGGCGATGGCGTCGATGCCGGGGTCGAACTCCCATTCGCGGCTGCGCGTGGCGCCCATCGGGCCCGTCACGCGCGACTCCAGTCGCCCGACGATGCGGCCCTGCGCGCGCATGGCCTCGAAGAAGAAGGTGCGGTCGCTGATGCGAAGGTCGTGGTGCTCGACGAGCTCCCTGGACAGCCCGGTGAGCTCGGCGATGCGCCGCGCCACACGGCTGCGCCGCGCCGGCGCCAGGCGCGAGCCGGCGTGCAAGGCTGCCAGGTACTCGCCTTCGGCGAAGGCCTCGGCCTGCGCGCGCGCCGCCTCGGAGGAGGCACCGAGCGAGCCCTTGAGCAGCCCGTGGTACTGCGCCGTGTTGGCAAAGGCCGGCAGGAAGAGCGCGTACGGGAGGTCGTTGCCGCGCTGGAAGACGATGGTCTGCAGGTCCATCGCGCAGGAGACGAGGATCACGCCCGACAGCGCCAGGCCCGAGGCCTGGAGCTCGTCGGCGATGGCCGCGCCGCGCGTCGTGCCGTAGCTCTCGCCGCACAGGTACACGGGCGAACCCCAGCGCTGGTGGCGCGTGAGCCAGGTGCGCACCACCTCGCACATCGCGGCCACGTCACCGTCCACCGAGAGCAGCTTCTTGCGGGCGTCGTCGCCCGCAGCCTGCGACCAGCCCGTGTGCGGGGGATCGATGAAGACGAGGTCGAAGTGCTCGAACCACGACTGCGGGTTGTCCACCACCGCGTAAGGCGGAGCCGGTGCGGTGCCGTCGTCGCCCACCACGACACGCTTGGGGCCCAGCGCT
>JBIIED010000392.1:0-2754 GCA_044237995.1 Rubrivivax sp.
CATCCACTGCCCGCCCACGCAGGTCTCGACGCAGTCGGCGATCACCTCGCGCGACACGAGGCTGTACTTCATGCCCTCGGTGCCCATCGACATGCCGTCGCTGATGGTGGGAACGCCGAAGACCTGCGGGTTCGCGCCCGCTTCCTTCAGTCCGTCCACGGCCGCGTCGGCCAGCTTCTGCAGGCCCGAGTTGCAAGGCGTGATGGTCGAGTGCCCGTTGGCCACGCCGATCATCGGCTTGCCGAAGTCGCTCGCCTGGTAGCCCATGCCGTAGTACATCGAGCGGTTCGGTGCGCGCGCGACGCCCTCGGTGATGTTCTTCGAGCGGCGGTTGATGGCCATGTCATGATCTCCTGCTGACAGGCCTCAACTTTATCGTGCGGCCGCGCCGGCCCTGGATTGACCCCCCGCTCGGACGGCCCACCCACCCGATGCTCACGCACCCGCAGTTCGATCCCGTCGCCCTTTCGCTCGGCCCCGTGCAGATCCACTGGTACGGGCTTACCTACGTGGTGGCCTTCGGGTTGTTCCTGCTGCTGGCCCGCCGGCGCGCATCTCGCCCCTGGTTCGCGCGCGAAGGCTGGAGTGCGCGCGACGTGGAGGACCTCCTCTTCTACGGCGTCATCGGCGTGGTGCTCGGCGGGCGCATCGGCTACGCCCTCTTCTACAAGGGCGGCTACTACCTGGCCAACCCGCTGGAGATCCTGATGGTGTGGAAGGGCGGCCTGTCCTTTCACGGCGGGCTGCTGGGGGTGATGGCGGCCATGGCCTTCTTCGCCTGGCGCAGGCAGCGGCCCTTTCTGCAGGTGACCGACCTCATCGCCCCTTGCGTGCCCACCGGCCTGGCCAGCGGTCGCATCGGCAACTTCATCAACGGCGAGCTCTGGGGCCGCGCGGCCGATCCTTCACTGCCGTGGGCGATGGTGTTCCCGCAATCGGGCACGGCGCTGGCAAGGCACCCCTCGCAGCTCTACCAGTTCGCCCTGGAGGGGCTGCTGCTCTTTGCCCTGCTGTGGTGGTACGCGTCGCGCCCACGCGGGCTGGGGCAGGTCTCCGGCGCCTTCCTCGTCGGGTACGGCCTGCTGCGCTTCGTGGCCGAGTGGTTCCGCGAGCCCGACAGTTTCCTGGGTCTGCTGGCGCTGGGCCTGAGCATGGGCCAGTGGCTGTGCCTGCCGATGGTGGCAGCCGGGGCGTGGCTGATGGTGCGCGGGGCGAGTGGCGGCGTGGGTGGCAGCGTGGGCGGCAACCTGGGCAGTGCCCGTCGTTGAACCGGCAGCCGACGCGGGCCCCGGTACAGTCTCGCCCCATGCGACAGATCTTCCTGGACACCGAAACCACCGGGCTGGAGGCCACGGGCGGCGACCGCCTCGTCGAGATCGGCTGCATCGAGATGGTGGACCGGCGCCTCACCGGCTCCACGCTGCACCTGTACCTCAACCCGGGCCGGGCGAGTGCGCCCGAGGCCGAGCGCATCCACGGCCTGACGACCGAGTTCCTGGCCGACAAGCCCCCCTTCGAGACTGTGGCCGACGAGCTGCTCGAGTACCTGCGAGGGGCCGAGCTCATCATCCACAACGCCGACTTCGACGTCGGCTTCCTGCAGATGGAGCTCGCCCGCGCCAGGCGCCCCTCGCTGCACGACGTGGTGAGCCGCGTGCACGACTCCATCAAGCTCGCGCGTGACCTCTACCCCGGCAAGGGCGTGTCGCTCGACGCCCTGTGCCGGCGCCTGGAGGTGGACAACACCCACCGCACCTACCACGGCGCGCTGGTGGACGCCGCGCTGCTGGCCGAGGTGTACCTGCGCATGACGCGCGGACAGGATTCGCTGGTCATCGAGCTGTCGGACGATTCGGCCGGTGGCGGCTCGAGCGGGCCGCGCATCGATCTGTCCGGCTTCGCGCTGCCGGTGCCGGAACCCACCTCCGAAGAGCTCCAGGCCCACGAGCGGCTGCTCGCCGACCTGGACAAGGCCAGCGGCGGCAAGACGGTGTGGCGCGAGCTCGTGGCATAATCCAAGGCTCTCCGGACGACGGATCCGGGCGGTTAGCTCAGCGGTAGAGCACTGCCTTCACACGGCAGGGGTCGCAGGTTCGAACCCTGCACCGCCCACCAGCAGCACACAGAACAACGGCGCCTCGGGGCGCCGTATCTTTGCTGCCTGGAAAACCGTCAGGATAAGGCCCGCAGCACTGCCGCCGGGTCGCGGTCGATCAGGTTCAGCAGAACCAGCGCCGGGCCTTGCGGGCTGCGGTCGCCGCGCTCCCAGTGCCTGAGCGTGGCCACCGACACGCCGAAGCGCGCCGCGAATTGCGCCTGCGTGAACCCCAGGCGGCCACGCACGGACGCCACGTCGACGGGAGTGGGGCGCCACACCTTCACGCCCGCCTGCGCGCCCTTGGCGTGGCCGATGGCTTCGTTCAGGCCTTGCTTGATGCTGTCGAATGCCTTGCTCATCACGTCACCTTTCAAGCCAGATCCGCACCAGGACGTCCACCAAGCAGGCGAGTTCGTTGCGCTCGGCCTTGCTTAGATTGGCGCGCTCGTTCTTGGCGAACATCGTCAACAAGTAAAGCGGCATCGCCTCGCTGTGGAAGTAGTAGATCACCCGCACGCCGCCGCTCTTACCCCGTCCGTCGCGGGCCCAGCGCAGCTTGCGCACACCGCCGGTGCCTTCGATCAAGTCACCTGCCTGGGGGTGCGCCGACAGATGGTCGATGATGGCCCGGCGGTCTGCGTCCGCCAAGAGCTTCG
>JBIIED010000394.1:0-2751 GCA_044237995.1 Rubrivivax sp.
GGTCAGGCCGGCGCCCACCATCTTCTGGATGAAGCTGCGCCGGGGCAGCTTGCCCTCGCGCACGTTCTCGATCAGGCGACGGATCTCGCGTTCCTTCATGGCAATCCTCTGCGTGATGGACGAACCGGGCCGCGGGCCTGAGGGCCCGGAAACCGGAAAGGCGCCATGCTAGCGGCACTTTTCGGGGTCGATATCCGGGTACGCCCGGAGCACAGGCGGCGGGAAGGGGCTTGGGCGCGCCCGGGGCCCCTAGACGATGCGCTCGCCCGGATGCGTGATCTTGCGCATCGGTTCGAAGCGCGGGCTCGGGGCCAGAAGCGGGTGCGTGGCGGCACCGCCGTCCCAGTGCGGGTCGTCGATGCCCTCGAACACCTCGCGCAGGCGCTCGCCCCAGGTGCTGCGGATCATCCGGAAGTAGGGGTTGTGCTCGTCGATGCACACCACGCGGTCGCTGCGGAAGGCGCCCTCCTCGTAGACGAGCAGGTCCAGCGGCAGCCCCACCGTGAGGTTGGACTTCAGCGTGGAGTCCATCGACACGAGCGCGCACTTGGCCGCTTCGTCCAGCGGCGTGGCGGGGGTCAGCACGCGGTCCAGGATCGGTTTGCCGTACTTGCTCTCGCCGATCTGGAAGAAGCAGGTCTCGCGCGTGGCCTCGATGAAGTTGCCCGCCGAGTAGACGAGGAACATGCGCATGGCCTCGCCGCGGATCTGGCCGCCAAGGATCATGCTGGTGTTGAAGTCCACCCCGGCGGCGCGCAGCGAGGGGCCGTCCTGCTCGTAGACGCGCCGAACGGCGCTGCCGAGCACGCGCGCGGCGTCGAACATGCTCGGCGCGTTCCAGATCGTCAGGGGCTCTTCTCCCGAGCCGCGGTCGAGCCGCTCCACCTGCAGGATCTCGCGCACGCTCTGGCTGATGGAGAGGTTGCCGGCCGAGAGCATCACCATGAAGCGGTCTTCGCTGCGCTCGTAGACCATCATCTTGCGATAGGTGCTGATCTGGTCGAGCCCCGCATTGGTGCGTGAATCCGACAGGAACACGAGGCCGGCGTTCAGGCGGATGCCCACGCAGTAGGTCATGGCTGGGGGTCTTCTCTGAGGTGTTTCAGGCGGTAGAGGGCCTCTAGCGCCTCGCGGGGCGACAGCCTATCAGGGTCGAGTGCATCGAGTGCAGCCTCCACCGCGCTCGGGGCGGCGGGCGGGGCAGACGGCGGCGGGGCCGCGAACAGGTCCACCTGTGCCGAATCTGCGCGCGAGCGGGCTTCCAGTGCTTCCAGTGCCGCGCCGGCCTGGCGGATGATGGGGGCGGGCAACCCGGCCAGGCGCGCCACCTGCACGCCGTGGCTGCGGCTGGCGGGCCCGGGCTCGATCTGGTGCAGGAAGACGATGTCGTGGCCGCTCTCCACCGCCCCCACGTGCACGTTGACCGCGCGCTCGTGGCGCGTGGGCAGGGCGGTGAGCTCGAAGTAGTGCGTGGCAAAGAGCGTGAAGGCGCGCGTGCGGTCGTGCAGGTGGGTCGCGATCGCACCGGCCAGCGCCAGGCCATCGAAGGTGCTGGTGCCGCGGCCGATCTCGTCCATGAGCACCAGGCTCTGGTCGGTCGCGCCGTGCACGATGGCCGCCGCCTCGGTCATCTCCAGCATGAAGGTCGACTGCGCATTGGCCAGGTCGTCGGCTGCGCCAATGCGGGTATGAATGGCGTCCACCGGCCCGAGTCGGCAGGCGGTGGCCGGCACGAAGGAACCCATCGAGGCCAGCAGCACGGCCAGCGCCACCTGGCGCATGAAGGTGCTCTTGCCACCCATGTTCGGGCCGGTGATGACGAGCATGCGCGTGCGCGCGTCGAGCCGGCAGTCGTTGGCGATGAAGGCCGCGCCCGTCGTCTCGCGCAGCCGCTGCTCCACCACCGGGTGGCGGCCCTGCTCGATCTCGATGCAGGGGTAGGGCACGAACACCGGGCGGCACCAGCCCAGCTGTGTCGCCCGCTCGGCCAGGGCGGCCAGTGCATCCAGCGCGGCCAGGGCGCGGCCCACCTCGGCCAGCACCGCCAGGTGCGGCTGCAGGGCGTCGAGCGCCTGCTCGTAGAGCCACTTCTCGCGCGCCAGGGCCCGCTCCTGCGCCGACAGTGCCCGGTCCTCGAAGGCCTTGAGCTCGGGCGTGATGAAGCGCTCGGCGTTCTTGAGCGTCTGGCGTCGCTGGTAGTCGGCAGGCACGCGGTCCAGGCCCGAGCTCGTCACCTCGATGTAGAAGCCGTGCACGCGGTTGAACTGCACGCGCAGGTTGCCGATGCCCGTGCGCGTGCGCTCGCGCTGCTCCAGATCAAGCAGGAAGGTGTCGCAGTTCGTGGCGATGCCGCGCAGTTCATCGAGCTCGGCATCGAAGCCCGGTGCGATCACGCCCCCGTCGCGCAGCAGCGCCGCGGGCTGCTCGGCGATCGCCGCCAGGGGCGCGGTCATGGCGGCCTCGGGAGCCAGGCTCGCGCGCAGTGCGTCCAGGAGCGCCGTGCCCTCGGGCACCGTCTGGCGCAGCGCGGGCAACAGCAGCAGGGTGTCGCGCAGCCCGGCCAGTTCGCGCGGGCGCACCTGGCGCAGCGCGATGCGCGAGGTGATGCGCTCGACGTCGCTCACGTGGCGCAGCGCCTCGCGCAGCCGCTCGAAGCCCGCGTCGGCCAGTTGCGCCAGGGCGTCGTGGCGCGCGCTGGCCGGCGCGCGCTCGCGCGGTGGGTGCGTCAGCCAGTGGCGCAGCAGCCGGCTG
>JBIIED010000132.1:0-9285 GCA_044237995.1 Rubrivivax sp.
CGCCCGAGCAGATCGAGCGCATCGAGATCCTGCGCGCGCCCACCGCCGAGACCGGCGCGCGCGCGATCGCAGGCACCATCAACATCATCACGCGCGAGGGCTTCAAGCGCCGCCTGAACGACCTGCGCCTGGGCATGGGCATCGAGCACGGGCAGGTCTCCCCGGGCGTGAACTGGACCCACAACGACAGCGCCGGCAACCTCATCTACAACATCTCGGGCTCGGCCTTTCGCGGCCACCGGCGCGACGAGAGCACCACCGACACGCTCGACGAGAGCCTCACCACGGGCCAGGTCGTGCGCGCGCAGCGCGAGACCGCTCAGGTGGACAACCGGCGCACGGGCCTGAACCTCACCTCACGGCTGAGCTGGCGGCTGGGCGAAGGGGGCGACTCGATCACGCTCATGCCCAACGTCTTTCACTCGCAGGCCGAGGGCACTCGGCGCTTTGCGCTCACGCAGTCCCTGGGCTCCACACCGCCGCTTTACGACAGCGGCAACTCCGACACCGACTCGGGCTTCACCACCGGGCGGCTGAACCTGATGTGGCGCCAGCGCCTGGGCGCGGCTCGCGTGGAGCTCAACGGCGGCGTGGGCAGCTCGCGCTCGCACAGCAGCTCCGAGCGGCGCGAGTTCATCGCCGCCGCGGGGGCCTCGCCCGTGCGCACGCTCACCGACACCGCGCGCACGCGGCAGAACTCGCTGAACCTCAACACCAAGGTCTCCACGCTGCTGGGCGGGGGCTCCGGCGGCAGCGGCCACAGCCTGGTGGCTGGCGCCGAGGTCGACGCGCAGCGCCGCACCGAGAGTCGCACGACGCTGCAAAACGGCCTGCCGCTGCTCACCGATTTCGGCGACAACCTGCAGGCCTCCTCGACGCGGCTGGCCGCCTATGCGCAAGACGAGTGGTCGATCAACCCGAACTGGGCGGCGCACGCCGGGCTGCGCTGGGAGGGCATCACCACGCGCGGCGATGCCCCCGACGGCAGCTCGCGCCCGGAAAACCGCAGCAGCGTCCTCACCCCGCTGCTGCACGCCGTCTACAAACCCAACCCGCGCGGGCGCGACCAGCTGCGCATGAGCCTCACGCGCAGCTACAAGTCTCCCGACCTGGGCAACCTCATCGCGCGCCCGGCGGTCAACAGCCGCTACCCCGTCTCCGGCCCGAACACGCCCACCACCCCCGACCGCGCCGGCAACCCCGACCTGCGGCCCGAGCTGGCCATCGGCGTGGACCTCGCCGCCGAGCGCTACCTGGAAGCCGGCGGCCTGGTGAGCGCCAACCTCTTTCACCGCCGCATCAGCGATCTGATGCGCAGCGTGACGACGCTGGAGAGCGTCTCCTGGAGCCCCGTGCCGCGCTACGTCGCGCGCACGCGCAACATCGGCAACGCCGTCACGCAGGGGCTGGAGCTGGAGGCGAAGTTCCGCCTCGATCAGCTCATCACGGGCGCCACGCCGGTGGAGCTGCGCAGCAACCTGAGCCTGTTTCGCTCGCGCGTGGAAGGCATCCCCGGCCCGGACAACCGGCTGGACAGCCAGGCCAAGGCCACCGCCAACATCGGCGCGGACTACCGCATCCGAGGCACCAAGCTCACGCTCGGGGGCAACGTGAACTGGGTGCCGGGCTACCGCACGCAGCTCTCGGCCGAGCAGTTCACGACCGTCTCCTCCAAGCGCGTCTGGGACGCCTTCGGCCTGTGGACCTTCAACCCCAGCGCGGGCCTGCGTGTGCTGGCGAGCAACCTCGATCCGCGGGACTTCGTGAACACGAATGCGATCCAGGTGGACACGCTGCGCGAGTCCACGCGCACCGTGAATCCGGGCTCGACCAACTGGCAGGTGCGGCTGGAGCTCAAGCTGTAGCGCCGCGCGCGGGGATGGCCGCAGCGCGGCCGCGCCCGGCTCAGGAAGGACGCGACAGGCCGAGCTTGTCCACGAGCGCCTTCTCGCGCCTGAAGGTCTCCTCGGCAAAGCGCGTGTACTGCTCCGGGCTCATGTAGAGCAGCGTCTGGTCGTAGCGCGCGAGCACCTCGACGTGGCTGGGCATCTCCATGGCCTGCTTGAAGGCATCGTGAATGCGGCGCACGAGGGCGCCATCCATGCCGCGCGGGCCCCCGAGGCCGTAGGGCGAGGCCTGCACGATGGGGATGCCCACCTCGGTGAGCGTGGGCACGTCCGGGAACTTCGGCAGCCGCTTGTCGCCCCAGGTGACGAGCACGCGCAGCCGCCCCGAGGCCACGTGCGGCGCAAAGCCCGTGGAGTCGGCCGCCGCCATGATCTGCCCGCCGAGGATGGCCTGCATCATGTCGGCGCTGCCCTTGAAGGGGATGTGGTTGAGCTCGATGCCGGTGCGCTGCGCGATGTCCTCCATCGTCAGGTGCGGGCTCGTGAGCACGCCGGTGGAGCCATAGCTCAGCTTGCCCGGGTTGGCCTTGGCCCAGGCGACGAAGCCGGCGAAGTCGCGGATCGGCGATTCGCTGGGCACGACGATGCCAAAGGCATAGCCGGTGATGCCCAGGATGTAGCTGATGTCCTTGACCGGGTCCCAGGTGATGCGCGTGGTGTAGGGCAGCCTGAAGACGCCCAGCGGGATCTGCGCCAGCGTGTGGCCGTCCGGGCGCGCCTGCTGCATCGCCTGCGCGGGCAGCGTGCCCCCGGCGCCGGGCCGGTTCTCGATCACCACCGGCTGGCCGAGCAGCTTGCTCGCGTTCTCGGCCAGCGCACGCATCGTGATGTCGGTGGGCCCGCCGGCGGGGAAGGCGATGAGCAGGCGAACCGGCTGGCTCGGCCACGCCGCCTGGGCACGCAGCGCGGCCGGGCCGGCGAGCGTGGCGGCCGCGGCCGCCGCGCGCAAGAGGTGTCGTCTTTGCACGGGGGAATCCTCCTTGTGGGCTCAGTATCCCAGCAGCCTTGCCCACGACGCCTCGGGATTGCCCCTCGGGCTGTCCAGCCGCCGCCTGCACGGGCACACTAGGCTTCCGCAAACGGGCGCCCGACCCGTTCCTGCCTTCCACCACTCAAGGAGACCCGCCCATGATCCGTCGCCGCACCGCCCTGGCCTCCCTGCTTGGCGCCGCCTGCGCGCCGGCCGCACTCGCGCAGTCGGGCTGGCCGAGCAAGCCCGTGCGCATGGTCGTGCCCTTTGCCGCCGCGGGCACCACCGACATCCTGGCGCGCGCCCTCGCGCCCGAGCTGCAGCGCGCCTTCGGCCAGCCCTTCGTCGTGGACAACAAGCCCGGGGCGGGCGGCAACACAGGCTCGGCCGAGGTCGCCAAGGCGGCGCCCGACGGCTACACGCTGCTCATGGGCACGGTGGGCACGCACGCGATCAACCCCTCGCTCTACGAGAAGATGCCCTACGACGCCAAGCGCGACTTCGTGCCCGTCACGCTCATGGCCGGCGTGCCCAACGTGCTCGTGGTCAACCCGGCGATGGCGCAGCGCTACGGCATCAACTCGGTGGCCGACCTCACCCGCGTGGCGCGCGCCAACCCGGGCCGGCTCAACGTCGCGAGCTCGGGCAACGGCACCTCGATCCACCTCTCGGCCGAGCTCTACAAGAGCCTGACGGGTACCTTCATGGTCCACTTCCCGTACCGCGGCTCGGGCCCGGCGCTGATCGACCTGATGGCCGGCAACGTCGACCTGATGTTCGACAACCTGCCGAGCTCGATGCCCCACATCCGCAGCGGGCGGCTCAAGGCCCTGGCCGTCACGAGCGCCGCGCGCTCCTCGGCCCTGCCCGACGTGCCCACGGTGGCCGAGGCCGGCGGCCCGGCGCTCAAGGACTTCGAGGCCTCGAGCTGGTTCGGGCTGCTCGCGCCGGCGGGCACGCCGGCGGAGATCGTCAACCGCATCCAGCAGGAAACCGCCAAGGCGCTGGCCACCCCCGCGATGCGCGAGCGGCTGCAGGCCCAAGGCGCGATCCCCAGCGGCAACACGCCGGCGGAGTTCGCGCGCCTGATCGACGAGGAGACGAAGAAGTGGGCGCGCGTGGTCAAGGCCTCGGGCGCCAAGGTGGACTGACGGCCGGGCCCGCCTCACAGGCGGGCGGGGCGTTGCACCGGCCCGCGCCGGCTCAGTCGGCCCAGATCACGGCGCGGCGCGCGCCCACCCACTGCTCGTAGTTCAGCGCGTAGCGGTCCTCGATGCGGTTGCGCTTGACCTTGAAGGTCGGCGTGATGAGGTCGTTGTCCACCGTCCAGGCCTGCGTGGTCACGACCAGGCAGTCGAGCTGCTCGTGCGGGTCGAGCAGCTCGTTGACGGCCTTGAGGTGCCCGGCCAGAGAAGCCTCCAGCTCCGAGCGGCCCGAGGGCTCGCCCGCGCGGCGTACCGCCTCCACGTTGAGCATGGCCAGCGCCAGCGGCTGCCCGAGGTTGGCGCCGGTCACGCAGCAGGCCTCGATGGCGGCGTGCATCACGAGCCGGTCCTCGATCGGCGCGGGCGCGACGTACTTGCCCTTGCTCGTCTTGAAGAGGTCCTTCACGCGGCCGGTGATCTTCAGGTTGCCCTGCGCATCGAGCTCGCCCTTGTCGCCCGTCTTGAGCCAGCCATCGTCGGTGAAGGTCTGCTTCGTGAGCTCGGGCTCACGGTAGTAGCCCAGCATCAGGCACGGCGCCTTCATCTGGATCTCGCCGGTGACCGGATCGATGCGGCTTTGCACGCCGTCGTAGGGCAGCCCCACGGTTCCGGGCACCAGCGTGCCCGGCAGCGTGGCGTGGCTCACGCCGCAGTTCTCCGTCATGCCGTAGACCTCGACGATGCGCAGCCCGAGCTTGTCGTACCAGCGCAGCAGGTCCGGCGGCATCGGCGCGGCCCCGCCGCCGGCAAACTCGCACTGGTCCAGGCCCAGCGCCGAGAGGATCTTCTTCTTGACGATGCCGCGCAGGATCGGGATCTTGAGCAGCCGCTCGAGCTTGGCCGGGGGCATCTTCGCGCCCACCCCTTGCTGGAACTTCACCCACAGCCGCGGCACGGAGAAGAAGGCCGTCGGGCGGGCGCGCTGCAAGTCGGCGGTGAAGGTCTCCAGGCTCTCGGCGAAGTACACGCGCATGCCGGTGGCCAGCAAGCCGTGCTCCACGAGCGCGCGCTCGGCCACATGCGACAGGGGCAGGTAGCTCAGCATGCGGCTGCCCTCGTTGATCGCCTTGACCCGCTTGAGGCCCGAGCGCACGCCCCAGGCGAAGGTGCCGAAGCTGTGCATCACGCCCTTGGGCGCACCGGTGGTGCCCGAGGTGTACATGATCGTGGCCAGGTCGTCGGCCGGCCGCACGGGCTCGCCGGCCAGCGGCGCGGTCTTCGCGCAGATGTCATCCCAGCCCGGGTAGCTGCGCTTGGCGTCCTCGGGCGAGAGCGGGTGGCTGATGCAGGCCAGCCCCTCGGGCACGCCGGGCTTCATGCCCTCCCAGCCGTCGAGCTTGCCCACGAACAGCACCTTGGAGCCGCTGTGCTCCAGGATCTGGCGGATCGTACCGGCGGCCAGGGTCGGGTACAGGGGTACCGAGACCGCCCCGGCCAGCCAGATCGCGAAGTCGCTCATCATCCAGTGCGCCGTGTTCTTCGACAGCAGCGCCACGCGGTCGCCAGGCTGCACGCCCATCGACTGCAGGTGCGCGGCCATGCGGCGCGACTGGTCCATCACCTCGCGCCAGGTGTAGTCGCGCACCGCGCCGCCGCCCACGGGCTGCGTGAACACGACACGGTCCGGCGCCGTGCGCTCCCAGTGGTACAGGCGCTGCAGCGCCAGGGCGTCGTCGAGGGTGTCGGTGCTCATGGTGGGCAGAGGCGGCCGCCGGGTGCACGACGCACCGCCTGGATGGGTGAACAGGGCCCGCAGCGTAGCGGTGAGCAGCCCTCGACGGGGTTGGGACTTCCCTGCCCCTGCCCGCTAGCCCTGCGGCTGCGCCAGCCACTGCGCCGCACGCTCGGCGATCATGAGCGTGGGCGCGTTGGTGTTGCCGCTGGTGATGGTGGGCATGACGCTCGCATCGGCCACGTGCAGCCCGCGCACGCCGCGCACGGCCAGGTGCGGGTCCGTCACGGCCTGCACGTCGTCGGCGCGGCCCATGCGGCAGGTGCCCACGGGGTGGAAGATGGTGGTGCCGATGTCGCCGGCCAGGCGCGCGAGGTCCTCGTCGCTCTCGTGCTGCGGCCCGGGCTTGAGCTCATGCGGCGCAAACGGTGCCAGCGCCGGCTGCGCGACGATGCGCCGCGTCAGGCGCAGCGACTGCGCCGCCACCAGACGGTCCTCCTCGGTGCTGAGGTAGCACGGTTCGATGCGCGGGGCGTCGGCGGGATCGGCGCTGCGCAGCTGCACCCGCCCGCGCGAGCTCGGGTTGAGGTTGCACACGCTGGCGGTGAAGGCCGGGAAGCGATCCAGCGGTTCGCCAAAGGCGGGCAGCGACAGCGGCTGCACGTGGTACTCCAGGTTGGCCCAGCGCCGCTCGGGCGAGGAGCGGGCAAAGGCGCCGAGCTGCGAAGGCGCCATGCTCATCGGGCCGCTGCGCCGCAGCAGGTACTCCAGCGCGATGCCCGCCTTGCCCCAGACGGAGTGCGCCAGCGTGTTGAGCGTCTTGACGCCCTGCACGCCAAACACGGCCCGGATCTGCAGGTGGTCCTGCAGGTTCTCGCCCACCCCCGGGAGCTCGTGGCGCGGCGTGATGCCCAGCGCGTGCAGCCGCTCGGCCGGCCCGATGCCCGACAGCTGCAGCAGCTGCGGCGAGCCGATGGCCCCCGCGCACAGCACCACGCCGCGCGTGGCGGCCACGCGGCGCGGCGCCCCCGGCGCAGGCAGCAACTCCACGGCGGTGCAGCGCCAGGGCGCGTCCGAGCCCGGCTCGAGCACGAGTCGGCTGGCCTGGGCACCGGTCCAGATCTCCAGGTTGGGCCGGTCGGCCGCCGGCCGCAGGAAGGCCTTGGCCGTGTTCCAGCGGATGCCCGCGCGCTGGTTGACCTCGAAGTAGCCCACGCCCTCGTTGTCGCCGGTGTTGAAGTCGCTGCTGGCGGGCAGCCCCGCCTGCTGCGCGGCTTGCGCGAAGGCGTCCAGGATGTCCCAGCGCAGGCGCTGGCGCTCCACGCGCCACTCGCCGCCGCTGCCGTGCAGGGGCGACGCGCCGCGCCAGTGGTCTTCGTGGCGCAGGAACATCGGCAGCGCCTGCTCCCAGCCCCAGGCCGCCTCGCCCGTGAGCGCGGCCCAGTGGTCGTAGTCGCGCGCCTGGCCGCGCATGTAGATCATCCCGTTGATGCTCGAGCAGCCACCCAGCACCTTGCCGCGCGGGTAGCGCAGCCGCCGCCCATTGAGGCCCGCCTCGGCCTCGGTGTGGAACATCCAGTCGGTGCGCGGGTTGCCGATGCAGTACAGGTAGCCCACCGGAACGTGGATCCACACGTAGTCGTCGCGCCGGCCCGCCTCCAGCAGCAGCACCCGCCGGGAAGGGTCCGCGCTCAGCCGGTTGGCCAGCAGGCAGCCGGCGGTGCCAGCGCCCACCACGATGTGGTCGAAGGTCGGGATCGTCTCGGACATGCGCACAGCCAGGATGGCCCCGTGGATGGTGTGCCGATGCTACGCGCCCGCGCCGCATCGAGAGGGCTGGGGCCAGGCACTAGGGATGGACCGCCCGCGCCAGGTCGGGCAATCTCGGTCCGCGGGTTACCCCGATGAGCAAAAAAACAACAATCTGCCTTGACGGCGGTGCCAATCTCATATTGTGCAATCGATAATGAGCGTGCCGTGTCTAGACGCCGCGCCTGAAGCTGAACGGTTCACGCTGGGTTGATGCTCGACATGTTCGTTGTGTGTGTTCATTCTTTCTCGTGATTGAGGGCTCCCTGTGGGAAACAAGCTTTACGTAGGCAACCTGGCGTATTCGGTGCGTGACGATTCGCTCACGCAGGCATTTGCGCAATTCGGCACCGTCACCTCGGCCAAGGTGATGATGGACCGCGAGACCGGCCGCTCCAAGGGCTTCGGCTTCGTGGAGATGGGCTCGGACGCCGAGGCCCAGGCCGCCATCAACGGCATGAACGGCCAGCCCCTGCAGGGCCGGCCGCTCGTCGTCAACGAGGCTCGTCCCCGTGAGGAGCGTCCGGGCGGCTTCGGCGGCGGCGGTGGCGGTGGAAGCCGCAGCGGTGGCGGCGGCTACGGTGGTGGCGGCGGTGGCTACGGCGGCGGCGGTGGTGGCGGCGGCTACGGCGGTGGTGGCGGCGGCGGTGGCCGCAGCCCCTACGGCGGTGGCGGTGGTGGCGGTCGTGGCGGCTACGGTGGCGGCGGCAGCGGTGGTGGTGGCGGCGGTGGCCGCGGCTACGGCGGCGGCGGTGGCGGCTACGGTGGCCGCAGCGGCGGCGGCGGCTCCAGCGGCTACTGATCCCGCGACCGTCTTTCCGAACTCTCATGCGCAAGGGGCCGGCACTGCCGGCCCCTTGTCTTTTGCGGTCGCTGTCGAGGCCCCTGGCCTGGCCTAGAAGCGCTCGGGCCGGATCACCTGCACATCGCTGAACCACACGCCGACGCTGTAGTGCGGGGCATAGTCCCCGAGCACGCGCTCGGCGATGCGGTCGGCCACCGACGCGTCGCAGATCACCTTCATCTCGATCGTGCGGTCCGACTCCCAGGATCCTTCGCGCACGCCCTCGCGCGCCGCGCTTCGCACCTCCTGGATCGTCCAGCCCTGTGCGCCGAGGTCACGTGCATCCCGCACGAGGGCGCGCTCGAGCTCGGCCTCGGCCACGATCACGAGCAGCTTCTTCGGGTGCCGGGGCAGCGTCATGCGGTCCACCTTCTGGCCAGTTCGATGTAGAGCGGAATGCCCACGACGATGTTGAAAGGAAAGGTCAGCCCGAGCGCGGCCGTGATCGACAGCGCCGGGTTGGCCTGCGGAACGGCGATGCGCATCGCAGTAGGCGCGGCGATGTAGCTGGCGCTGGCCGCCAGGGTGGCCATCAGGGCCACGCCCCCGGTGCTCAGGCCCAGCGCCACGCCGGTGGCCGCCCCCAGCAGCGCCAGCAGCGGCGGCGCCCCGAGCCCGACCACCAGCAGCACGGGCCCGAAGCGGCGAACCTCCACGAGCCGCGCCCCGGCCACCAGGCCGAGCTCGAGCAGGAAGAGCGCGAGCACGCCCTTGAAGGGGTCGATGAAGACGGCCCGGATCGGCTGCATTCCGGCCTCGCCGGCCACCGCCCCGATGACCAGCCCCCCCACCAGCAGCAGCACGCTCTTGCCGAACAGCACGTCGTGCAGCAGCGCCCCGCGGCCCCCGCGCAGCGGGCCGCGCGGCTCGCGGCCGGC
>JBIIED010000133.1:0-9247 GCA_044237995.1 Rubrivivax sp.
AGCGGTTCGGCATCCCGCAGATTTCGACCGGCGACATGCTGCGTGCCGCCGTGAAGGCGGGCACACCGCTGGGCGTGGCCGCCAAGCAGATCATGGACGCTGGCGGCCTGGTGAGCGACGACCTCATCATCAGCCTCGTCAAGGAACGCATCGCCCAGGCTGACTGCAGCGCCGGCTTCCTCTTCGACGGGTTCCCCCGCACGATTCCACAGGCCGATGCGATGAAGGCTGCGGGGGTGCGCCTGGACGCCGTGCTCGAGATCGACGTGCCCGACAGCGAGATCGTCGAGCGCATGAGCGGGCGCCGCGCCCACCTCCCCTCTGGTCGGACGTACCACGTCAAGTTCAACCCGCCCAAGGTCGCGGGGCTGGACGATGTGACGGGCGAGCCCCTGATCCAGCGTGACGACGACCGGGAAGAGACGGTGCTCAAGCGGCTCTCCGTCTACCACGCGCAGACGCGTCCGCTGGTCGATTACTACTCCTCGTGGGCGGCGTCGGGTGACGCATCCGCACCTCGCTATGCGCGAATCGCGGGGCTGGGCAGCGTCGAGGACATCACGGCACGGGCGCTGGTCGCCCTGGGGAGTTGATACCCATGGACATCGCAGGCAAGGTCTTCATCGTCACGGGGGGCGCCTCCGGGCTGGGCGAGGGAGCGGCCCGCATGTTCGCGGGTCAGGGCGGCAAGGTCGTCGTGGCCGATGTGCAGCAGGAGCGGGGCGAAGCGCTGGCCGCGGAGATCGGCGGCCGCTTCGTGCGGTGCGACGTGACGCAGGAGGCCGACGGGCAGGCCGTGGTAGCCGCCGCGGCCGAGCTGGGAAAGCTCATGGGCCTGGTGAACTGTGCCGGGATCGCCACCGCCTCCAAGACGGTCGGCAAGGAGGGAGCCCATCCACTGGCCCTCTTCACCAAGACGATCATGGTGAACCTGGTAGGCAGCTTCAACATGATCCGCCTGGCCGCTGAGGCCATGTGCCGCAACGCCACCGAGCCCACCGGCGAGCGCGGTGTGATGATCTCCACGGCCAGCGTAGCCGCCTACGACGGCCAGATCGGCCAGGCCGCCTATTCCGCCAGCAAGGGCGGCGTGGTGGGGATGACGCTGCCCATCGCGCGTGACCTTGCCCGCAACGGGATCCGCAACATGACGATCGCCCCGGGCATCTTCGGCACCCCCATGCTCTTTGGCATGCCCCAGGAGGTGCAGGATGCCCTGGCCGCGAGCGTGCCCTTTCCGAGTCGCCTCGGCACGCCCCAGGACTACGCCAGGCTGGTGCGCCACATCGTCGAGAACGACATGCTCAACGGCGAGGTGATCCGACTGGACGGAGCGATCCGCCTGGCTCCACGCTGAGGCTGGAAAGCTTGCCGGCATCTCGCGCACCGGTTTGGTGCAATCTGGTCGCGCCCTTGATGTCTACCTTGAGGCTTCCGAGCCGATGCGTGACGCACCATAGTGGTGCGCGTTCCGCTGGCCTGTTGTCTATACCAGACACTTACGGGGAAACCCTTGTGGGTCATTCACAGGGCTGAAGTGGAAACTCCCCACTGACACTTCGTACCGAAGGGCGGATTCGCCCTGAGGCAAACTTTCTTGCTTTCTTGTCCCATTCGGACATTGCACCTGGAAGGAAACCATGGCCACCTCCCTGAAGATCCAGCCCTCCACCATCGCCAAGGCCGTTGCCCTGGCGTTTGGTGGTCTGGCGCTCCTGCCTGTCGCGCAAGCCCAGCAAAGCGGCGCCCAGGCCGATCAGCGTATCGAGGTCACGGGCTCGCGCCTGAAGCGCGCCGAGACCGAAGGCGCCCTGCCGATCACCGTGATCGACCGCGCCGCCATCGAGGCCAGCGGCAAGAATTCGGTGGCTGAGCTGATGCGCGACATCACTTTCTCGTCCTTCGGCAACTTCAAGCCCCAGTCCGGGAGCTCCGCCCAGGCCCTGGCCGACATCGACCTGCGCGGCCTGGGTTCTGACCGCACGCTGGTGCTGGTGGACGGCCGCCGCATCTCCAAGGCGCCTTTCTCCGCATCTGCGCAAGACTTGAACCAGATCCCGCTCGCGGCCATCGAGCGCGTCGAAATCCTGTCTGATGGCGCCTCGGCGGTCTACGGCTCGGATGCCATTGGCGGCGTGGTCAACTTCATCACGCGCAAGAACTTCAACGGCATGCAGGCCTCCTACGGCGAGGGCAACCCTGAGGTGACGGGCGGCGACACGAAGGAAGGCTCCCTGCTGATGGGCGCTTCCGGCGCCAAGGGACGCCTGTTCGCCGGTGCTTCGGTGAACAAGCGTTCGATGATCTACACGCGTGACCAGATCGGTGGCGGTACGCAAGGTTTGTCGACGTTCGGCAACAACTACTTCCGCCCGGGTGTGGGCTTCCAGGCCGTTCCGGGCTTCGACTGCACGAAGAACGACTTCTGGGTGTCGGGCGCGATCTGCTCGTTCAACTTCAACGCGAGCGCAGCCAATGAGGCCCAGTACGGCAACCGGTCGGTTTTCGCCAACGGCGAGTTCAACATCAACGACGACTGGTCCGCGTACGCATCCACGACGATCTCCAACGTCAACACCTTCGGCCGTTACGCGGCCACCCCGGTGGCAGTGCTGCTCACCCCGACCAGCCCGGCCTACCAGACAATCACCGCAGCCGTGCCCGGCCTCGCAGCCGCCGCGCCGACCGGCCTGACGCTGCGACACCGTATGGCCGCCGCCGGCCCGCGTGACAGCTCGTCTGACGCCACCATTTCCTCCGGCCTCGTCGGCGTCAAGGGCCGTCTGTTCAAGGCTGTCGACATCGACGTCGGTTTCCGCTCGGAGAAGTACCGCTACCAGGAAATGGGCCAGAACTACATCGTTCGCCCGCTGCTGGAGTCTGCGATCACCAGTGGCCGCTACAACATCTTCAATCCGTTCGGCAACCCGGCTGATGTGCTCAACGGTGTGAAGTCGACGATCTCGCGCAACAGCACGTGGGACTCGAAGGAGATGTACGCGATGGCCACGATGGATCTGTTCAAGATCCAGGGCCGCACCGTCACGGGCGCCCTCGGCTTCGAGACCCGTTCGGAGACCTACGCCGACCTGTATGACCCGCAGTCCGAAGCTGGCATCATCGAGGGTTCCGCTGGTAACTCGGCCGCCGGCTCGCGGGATGTGAACTCAGCCTTCTTCGAAGTCGGGATTCCCGTGATGAAGGATCTCGAGCTGTCGCTCGCCGGTCGTCAGGACTCATACGTCAACGGTCCGGGCGGAAACGGGAAGTCCTTCTCGCCGAAGATCGCGGCCAAGTGGCGTCCGATGAAGAACCTGACGCTGCGCGGTTCGATGGGCGAAGGCTTCCGGGCCCCGTCGCTCGACCAGCTGACCCAGAAGCCGTCGTTCTCGGCCGATTCCGTCACGGACTTCCGCACCTGCCGGGCCTTCGGCGGGACGCCGGTGCAGTGCGGCGACACCAACGGCGACGGTGTGGCGGATTCGCGCCAGCTGGTGTCGATTCAGGTCGACGCGACCATCATCGCCAACCCCGGCCTGCAGCCCGAGACCTCCAAGCAGAGCAGCTTCGGCGTGGTCTTCGATCCGACGAACTGGCTGAGTTTGACGCTGGATGCGTACAACATCCAGATCAATGGGCGTATCACGACGATGAGCGCACAGACGATCCTGAACCGTATCGCCAATCCTTCGCTTGGCCCGGTTCCGGCTGCGTTCTCGGTCACCCGTGACCCGGCCAACGGTCAGATCACGAACATTACGCGCGGCTCGGTCAACGAAGGCAACATCGAGACGGCTGGCTACGACCTGTCGGCCAAGACTGACTTCAAGCTCGGCACGTTGGGTCGCTTGCAGAACAACCTGACTGTCAGCGTCCTGGAGAAGTACACGATCAACGACGGCGACAACATCGTAGGCGAGCAAGGCTCGCCCAAGATGCGCGTCAACCTGAGTAACACGTGGACGTACGGCCGCTTTGCGACGAACCTGGCGATCAACCACATCGACAAGAACGGGACGGGTACGTCCGCAACGAAGGCGTACACCACTGCCAACCTGGCCGTGACGTACCGCCACCCGACCAAGACGACGCTGTCGGTTGGTGTCGTCAACCTGGAAGGAAAGATGCCCCAGCTGATCGGCTACGACGGCCGTCCGTGGAACTTCTACCTGTACGACGCCCTCGGCCGTCAGGTGTACTTCCGCGTCCAGCAGTCGTTCTGACGGCGGCACCTTCCTGCAGCCGGAGTGCTCCGGCTGCAGGGACGAGTGACAGGGGCTCCTCGGAGCCCCTTTTCATTACCGCGCCACACTTCCCGCACCCATGCTTTCCGAATCCGTCCTGGCGCTCGTGCCCGCCGCCGCTGAGGGTGATGCGACGGCGCTGCAGGCCTTGTCGGCCCATGCGCAGCACGACGATGTGGCCGATCTGGCAAGACGCGAACTTTCGAGCGCGCTGCACAAGCATCTCGCGTCGGCTCCAGCACCCTGCGCGGAGGCCTGGATGCTGCTGGCCACCTGGCAGGAGTCGGCAGGCGAGACCCAACCTGCCCTGCGCAGTTGGTACCGCTCGGCGCAGCCTGGCGCGAAGCGCGACGTCAGCCGTATGCGCGCCCTGGGCCTGGACACCGAAGCGGCCTGGTCAACGCGCGCTGCGCAGGTGCGCAAGCTTCGCGCCGAGTACCTGCGCGATGCGTTTGCCGACATCCGGCAAGCCTGCGGTCCCCGGGAACTCTTCAGGATCGACCGCGCCTTGGCCGGGTACCTGGGCGAGGCCAGCGTCTTCTCCAGCCACCCAAGCCAACGGCCCAAAGTGATCTTCATCCCCGGTCTCAGGACGGGCGGATTCCTGGATGCGGGCTCGCATCCCCTCGTTCCGGCGTTGATGACAGCCTTTACTGAGCTGCAGCGTGAGTTTCGCCGCGCGCTTTCCGAGGCCAGGGGCATCGAGCCTTTCATGGGACACGATGTCCCGGCAGGCTCGATGCGTGACTACGTGAGTGGTGCAACCGGGGCATCCTGGGATGCCCTCTTTTTCTACCGCCATGGGCACCGCTACGACGCGAACCACCAGCGCTTTCCCGAGACCAGCGCTCTGCTCGATTCGCTGGACCTGTGCCGCATAAACGGCCAGGCGCCGGAGATTTGCTATTCCATCCTGCAGCCGCACTCGCGGATCGAGCCGCACCATGGCGTCACGAATGCGCGTGTGGTGATCCACATCCCGCTGGAGGTGCCGCCCGGCTGCTTTCTGGACGTGACCGGCGTGGGCCGTCACTTCTGGCAGGAACGCGTGCCCATGGTGTTCGACGACACTTTCGAGCATTCGGCAGCGAACCCGACGGATCATCCCCGCGGGATCCTTTTGATGGACGCTTGGCATCCCGAGCTCACACCGCCAGAGCGTGAGGCATTCACGTCACTCATCGAAGCCATCACCCGACTGGAGGCCTGATCTGCATACCGATGCCTGGTCGAACCTGTGGTCCCACACCGACCGCGGGGCCATCGATCTCCAAGCCGACGACCCTGTCGCGATCACGCTTCGCCAGCATTGGCAGGCGCAGGCCCCGTGGCTGGGGCACTGCGCGACGATTGCCGACGTGGGAAGCGGTCCTGCGGTGCTGGCACGCCTGCTTCGACGCCTCTCCCCGGTGGCGATGGGCGCGGCGCATTGGGTCTGTGTTGATCGAGCGGAGTGGCCGAGCGCACGAGATGGCGGGGCCGGTGTCGGGATCACGATGCGCACGGCGGAGAACTTTTCCGATGCGATGCCGCCAGCTGGCGGCGTGGCGGCCGTGGTCAGCAATTTCGGGCTGGAGTACCTGCCGCGCGAGGGTGCAGTCGACGCCCTGTGGGCCTGGCTGGCATCAGGCGCGCGCCTGCACGTCGTCATGCATGCCCGAGATTCCGTGATCGACCGAGTCGCCACGGGAAACCTGGCTGACATCGCCTTCGCGCTTCGTGAGGCGCGCATCTTCGATCATGGCAAGGCGATGCTTGAGGCCATGGCGTCAGCGCCAGTGAACCCGATGGACCGCATGATGCACGCCGTGGAGGTACGCGATGCGTACAACAGCGCGGTGAATGCGCTCAAGGCCAGGATGCAGGCCGCAGGCAGCCGCAGCGCACCGCTGATGGACATGCTTCAGGGCATCACGGGCCTGGTGCCCCTCGTCCGTCAAGGCCAATCCGCTGACGCGCTCGCACGGCTCGACGACCGCGCGCGCGACTATGCAGCGGAGTGCCGCCGACTCGAGGCGATGCGGGACTCCGCCCAGGACGAGACCGGGTTGGCGAGTCTGGTGGAGGCGCTCACGGCCACGGGACTTCGCGATCTGAACGCGTCGTCACTCGATTCAGCGCTGGGGCGCGTGGCCTGGGTGGTTTCGGGCCGCAAGCCCTGAATACCGCCCATGGCGCCATGCGGCATGCCGAATGCCTCCAGAGGGCGGCGCCGTTCCTCCCGTAGCGCCGCAGTTCGCCCCATCGAACCTGCCGTTCGTCCCCTGCGGGAAGGTGGTGCGCCAAGTTTGCATACACTGCGCGCCATGAAACTCCACGCCTTTTCGCTCACTCGCCGCGCGCTGGCTGTTGCCCTGGTCGCAGTCGCCGCCTCTGTTCCCCCACACGCCCTGGCGCAGGCCCCCCAGGCAGCCCCGGCTGGCCCAGTGCCGCTGGCGGACTTCTTCAAGCGCCCGGCCTACACGGAGATGGTGGCATCTCCGAACGGTCGCTACCTGGCGACCACCTCCTCCCTCGCCGGCCGCATGAACTTGGTCGTCCTCGACCTCGATGAGCGCAAGGCAACGGCGCTGACGAACTACAACAACATCGACGTGGGCAATCTGCGCTGGGTCGGCAATGACCGCATCTTGTTCCAGGCGATTCAGCTCAATGCCCCCACTGGCCAGGACTCGCCGCGCGAGGGTGGCCTGTTCGTGGTTTCCCGAGACGGTAAGGAACAGCTCCAACTGGCCAAGACGGCGCGGCAGCACGCACGATCGGGCACGGGTGGCTTCTTAGCCATGACACCCGTCGCAAACATCCCCGGCACCACAGAGGAGATCATCGTTGCCGCCGTGGTGGCCAACGACGACTCCTTCGACCTGTACCGCATCAACCTCGTCAACGGCCGCTACCGGCTTCTCACAGCTGGTCGCCCAAGCGACCGCATCGAGCGGTGGCTCCTGGACGGCAAGCAGGTGCCGCGTATCGCGGTGGCCAGGGGCCGTGGAGCCAGCACCGAGGCGATCACGTTCTACCGCGCCGGTCCTGACGCCCCATGGCGCGAGCTGTCTCGCTTCGACGCGACCAAGCCGCCCGCCTTCGTGCCCCTGGCCTTCGACCCCGACGGCAAGCACCTGTACATCGCGAGCAACGAAGGCCGCAAGAACATGGCCATCTTCAAGTACGACCCGGAGCAGCGCAAGGTCGTGGAGATGGTTGCCCAGCACCCCCAGTACGACCTCGGGGCTTCACCCAACGGCGAAGTTCTGAACAGCCTGCGCTTCGGCAGCGAGGATGGAACCGGCAAGCTCGTGGGCATTCGGGTCGATGGTGACCGGCCGGAGACCGTGTGGCTCGACGAGAGCTACGCGAAGATCCAGGCCACCCTGGACGCCACGCTCCCCAACCGCACCAACATCTTCTCTGGCACGGGGCGTTCCAAGCGGTTCCTGGTGAGCTCGTACTCCGACACCTCCCCCGGCCGCTTCCTGCTGTTCGACTCCGAAAAGCGCTCTCTCGAGGACATCGGATTTTCCCGGCCCTGGCTGGAAGGCAAGCTGACGCAGGTGCGTCCGTTCATGCTCAAGACACGCGACGGACTGCAGATCCCCTCCTACTACGTGCTGCCGCGCGACCACAAGCCGGGCACGCGCTTGCCGACGATCGTCCACATCCACGGCGGACCGATGGCACGTGATGTCGAGCAGGGTGGCCGCTTCGGGGCATCGTTCGGTGTCAGGGAGGCGCAGATCCTGGCTTCCCGCGGCTACGCAGTCGTGCTGCCCAACTTCCGTGTCACGCCCGAACTGGGCTCGGACATCTACTACGCGGGCTTCGGCACCTATGGCAAGCAGATGTCGGACGACCACGAGGATGCCGTGAAGTGGGCCATAGACCAGGGCTTCGCCGACCCGGCCAAGGTCTGCATTTCGGGTGCGAGTTACGGTGGATATGCCGCGCTGCACGCCGTGTCGCGGCCGACCAACCCATTTGCCTGTGCCATCTCCGGCCTGCCAGTCACCGATCTCAAGTTCCAGCGCACCGAGGCCGATTACGCGCAGAGCCCGGCTGCGGTGGAGTACTGGCGCAAGCTGCAAGGCGTGAAGGACTTCGATGACCCGCTCGTGCGGGAGATGTCACCCCTGTTCAACGCCGAGCGCATCAAGGTGCCGGTGTTCATGTACATCGGCGAAGAGGACGCCCGTACACCGCCGGCCCAGGCACGGCGCATGGCAGACGCGCTGCAGAAGGCCGGGAACCCCGTCAAGCACTTCTTCGTCGGCAAGGACGAGGGCCACGGCTATGGCGTGGAGGCGACGAACATCGCCAAGAACGAGCAGTTGCTGAAGTTCCTCGAGGACGTCTTCAAGCGCTGAGCGCAGGCACCGCCTGGGGTCTCCTCAGCGTCCCCAGGCCACGAAGGCCTCGCGTCCTTCGACGGCCACGGTCACACGTCGGCCCACTGGCAGGGAGACCCGGGTCGGGACGTGGCCGAAAGGCAGGCCGGTGAGGATGGGCACCGAGGTACGGTCGCGAAGGGCCTGGATGGCCTGCGCGAGCCCGTAGCCACGGTCGTTCGGCGCTTTTTCCCACTCCGTAAAGCTACCCAGTACAACGGCCTTCTGACGCTCGATCACACCGGCCTGGTGCAGCTGGAGCAGCATCCGCTCGATCCGGTAGGGGTGCTCGCCCACATCCTCCAGGAACAGCACGCCGCCGCGAACGGCGGGCCAGTGCCGCGTGCCCAGCAGCGCGCAGACGATGGCCAGGTTGCCGCCCCACAGCGTTCCGCGCGCCTCCAGCCCGTCGAACCCGGCCGGCACGCGGAAGCCCACCGCTTCGAGCTCGCCGGCCATGGCTTCCCTGAAGCAGTCCACCGTGACGTCGTCCAGGCCGCCCTCGGCATCGGGGCGCCCGAAGTCCCCTGTGGCCATGGGTCCCGCCCAGCTGACTGCTCCCGTGTGCGCGAGCAGCCCCAGGTGCAGCGCAGTCACGTCGCTGTAGCCGACCCAGCGCGT